>JBKHYA010000023.1:0-23569 GCA_046565745.1 Actinomycetes bacterium | reverse complement strand
TGGTTGACGAAGGTCGCCTTCGTCGACTCGGTGACCTCGGCGCGATGCGCGTCGTCCTCGAGGCGGCTCTCGTTCTCGAGGTGGCGGTGCACCTCGGTCTCGACGAGCGCCTCGGGAACGGGGATCTCGACCTGCGAGAGCAGCTTCTCGAGGAGGAGGTCGCGGGCCTGCGCGCCCTGGCCGAAGGCCTTCTGGCGCTTGACCTGCTCGCGGATGTCGTCGGTCAGCTCGGCGATCGTGTCGAACTGGCTCGCGATCTGCGCGAAGTCGTCGTCGGCCTCGGGGAGCTCGCGCTCCTTGACCGACTGGAGGGTGACCTCGATCTGAGCGGTCTCGCCCTCGTGGTCGCCGCCGAGCAGCACCGACTCGAAGGTCGTGGTCTCGCCCGCGCTGAGCGAGTCGAGCGCCTCGTCGATGCCCTCGATGAGCTCGCCCGAGCCGACCTCGTACGAGATCGAGCTCGCGGAGTCGACGGTCGTGCCGCCGACGGTGGCGACGAGGTCGATCTGGACGAAGTCGCCCGTCGTCGCGGGGCGGTCGACGGTGACGAGCGTGCCGAAGCGGCCGCGCAGGTTCTCGAGCTCCGACTGGACCTCCTCGTCGGAGACCTCGGCCGCGTCGACCGTGATCTCGACGCCCTCGTAGGCCGGGATCTCGAACTCGGGGCGGACATCCACCTCGATCTCGACCTTCAGGTCGCCGGAGAAGTCCTTCTCGCTCGGCCACTCGGTGACGTCGGCCGAGGGGCGGCCGAGCGTGCGGAGCTTCTGCTCCTGCACGGCGTCGCGGAAGAACTTGTCGAGGCCCTCGCTCACGGCGTGGTTGATGACCTCGCCGCGGCCGACGCGCTGGTCGATGATGGGCGGCGGCACCTTGCCCTTGCGGAAGCCCGGGATGTTCACCGACTCGGCGATGTGCTTGTACGCGTGATCGATGCTGGGCTTGAGCTCGTCGGGCGTCACCGTGATGGCGATCTTGACGCGGGTGGCGCTGAGCTTCTCAACCGTGGACTGGACCAATTGGGGATTCTCCTGAGGTTTTCGGGGCTGATGGGTCTGGTCGGGGCGACAGGATTTGAACCTGCGGCCTCCCGCTCCCAAAGCGGGCGCTCTAGCCAAGCTGAGCTACGCCCCGATGACTGGCGACCATCGACCAGTTGGGCGGAAGACACGAGGTCTCTGCAAAACGGCCTCGGCAAGTCTAGCCGAGCCGCGCGGCACCGCCGCCGAGAGCAGAACGGGATGCGATACGCTGGCTCCCGCACGCGGCCGGTTCGGCCTCGTGGGGATGTAGCTCAATGGTAGAGCCTCAGTCTTCCAAACTGATGGTGCGGGTTCGATTCCCGTCATCCCCTCTGTATTCATTCCTGGCTGCGCCGCCGCTCCTGCGGCGCAGCGCGCTTTGCGCTACTCCTCCGCGGGGAGCGGCATCGGCTCGATGCGGTACTCGACCGGCTCGGGCAGCGCGATGACGCCCTCGACGAGCGAGACCACCGAGCTCCACCAGCCCTCGGCCTGCCGGTAGGCGTAGCCGGGCACGAGCCAGGCATTGCCCTTCGAATCCCACATGAGCAGAAGCGTCGCCTCGGCCTCGTCCAGGGTCACGATCTCGACCTCGGGTGTCGGCTCGGGCAGGGGCTCGGGCTCGACGATGGGCGGCTCGCTCGGGTCGATCGGGGTCGGCTCGACGGGCGCCGGCTCGGTCGGGGCGGGCTTCTCCGGGTCGATGGGGCTCGGCTGGACCGGCGCGGGCTCGGGCTCGGGCGCCGGCTCGCTCGGGGCGGGCTCCGCCGGAAGGACGGAGTCGGTCGGGGCCGGCGCGGGCTCGGTGCCGGGGTCGACGGCCGCGCCGCTCGATCCGGTGGCTCCGTCGCCGTCGCTGCCGGGCATCCGCTGCTCGATCGCGGCGTCGCCGGACATCTCGGCGATGCCGATGCCACCGCCCTGGAACTCCGGGCCGGCGGCGCCGAACCAGCGGCCGTCGGCGAGGCGGGAGACCGCGTCGCGCTCCGAGACCGTGCCGAACGAGCCCTTGCTCACGACCTCGACGGCGTGGCCGTAGGCCCACGCGATCTCGCCGCTCGGGCCCCACGCGACGGCCCAGTCGAGCGCGGTCTCGACCCCGTCGACGACGAGGTTCGCGCTCGCGACGGTCTGCCACGCGTCGGCGGTGATGCGGATGTCCGCAGCGGCGACGTCGAGTCCGGTCGCGGTCAGGATCGCGGCTGCCTCGTCGCGCGCCTCATCCTCGCTCGGCATGTCGCCGTCGGCGGGTGGCACGGGCTCGCAGACCTCGGGCGCGATCTCGGGCAGCGGCTCATCGGCTTCTTCGCTCTCGCCGGACCCGTCGGCTCCGGCGTCCTCGGCCCCCGCGTCGCCGGGCGACGCGCACGTCGTCCACCCGCTCGCCCCCGGGTCGCTGTACCACCAGCTCGCGGTGCCGGCCCAGGTGATCGTGAGCGCGGGCGCCGAGCCGTCCTCCGGCCCCACGATGTAGGAGGGATAGCTCTCGTCGAAGTAGCTCGCGCGCATCGCGTCGCCGACGAGGTCGAAGACGCCCGCGAGCTCGTCGAGGGTCGCCTCGGGCGTGCCCGTGCGCTCGAGCGCGTGGACGCCGCCTGAACCGCCGGAGCTCGAGAGGCCGTCGCCCGCGACGTACTCGTACTGCTTCCACACGCCGATGCGGAGGTCGCTCGACTCGGCGGCGGCACCGAGCGCCGACTGGTCGGCCGCTCCGCCGGCCGCCGTGAAGAGCGGCGCGCGCGACGCGAACGGCTGGGCGATGACGAGCGACCCGGCCGTCACGGCGGCGACCGCGAGCACGGCGCCGCCGGCGGCGCGGGAGACGCGGCCGTGGTTGATGAGGCGGGGGGCGCGGCGGCCGGGGGCTCCCGTGACGATGTCGGAGGAGAGGACCGGGGCGTCGCCCTGATCGACCGCCCGGCGGAGGCGGGCGGCTGCGCCGTCGTGCTGTTCGCTGCTCATACCCGGTATATGTCGGCGCGCGGTCGGATCTTTCGCCGCGATCGAGGAGCGATTCGCGCGGTCGCCGCAGTCAGTGGCGGGGCGGGGCGGGGGCATCCCCCGCATCGCGCGCCTGGGCGCGCTCGAGCGCCTCGGCGAGCGCCTTCTTCGCGCGGTGGAGGCGCACGCTCACGGCGTTGGGCGTGATGGCGAGGGCGACGGCGATCGCGTTCACGGGGATGTCCTCGAGCACGGCGAGGGCGAGCACCTCGCGGTCGCGCGGGCGCAGCTCCTCCCAGGCCCGCGCGAGCGCGAGGTCACCGAGGACGATGTCCTCCGTGCTCGGTGCGGAGTCGGGGGCGGCGAGGACCGCGAGCGCGTTCGAGCGGGCGACGTGACGACGGCGGTGATTCGCGACCATGTACGAGGCGATGCGGTAGAGCCACGGGAGCTCCTCGCCCTCGGTGACCGTCTCGCGCTTGCGCCAGGCGACGGCGAACACGTCGGCGGCGAGGTCGTCGACGGCGTCGCGCTCAACGCGGCGGGCCAGGTAGGCGCTCACGGCGGGAAGATGCCGGGCGTAGACGGCCGCGAACTCGTCGGGCGTCACGGGCGGCATGGCGACAGTCTGCCCCCGCCTCGGCTCCTCCCCACCGCACCGGGCGGCGCGTGTCCGCACATCCCGTTCGAGCGGGGTCCCCCCTCGTCGCGCCCCGGCCGATAGGTTGTGCCGCATGAGCGTCGTGCCGCCCCTCAGTCCGTCCGCCGACCCCGCGAGCTCGGGCGGCTCGACCGCCGCCGACCTGGCTCTCGCGGGCCCCGTGGCCTTCCCGCGATCACCGGTCGAGCTGCGGTCGACGACCGTGTGCCCGGCGTGCCTCACCCCCCTGCGCGAGGCGCGCTGCGCCCGCTGCGGCCTCGACCTCACGCAGCCCTCCGCGATCGAGCTCGCCCGCGTCTCGCAGCAGGCCGCCGACCTCCTGGATGCCCGGGTCGCCCTCATCGGCCGCATCCGTCGCGAGGGCGCCGCCTCGATCGTCGCGCCCAGCGCAGCGGCGAGCGCCGCACCGGCGCCGCCCGCTCACGCGGCGTCCGCTGCCGCACCTCCCGCCGCACCCCGGCTGTCGAGTGCGCCGGTGCCGCCCTCTCCGCGATCGGGGAGATCGGGGAGATCGAGCATCCAGATCGCGCTCATCATCATCGGCATCAGCCTGCTGTCGGTGTTCGCGATCTTCGGGCTCGTCTACGCCTTCCTGACCTACGGCCAGACCGTGCGGATGCTCATCGTCGCGGCTGGGACCCTCGCGACCCTCGCCGCCGCGGCCGCGCTCTCGCGGCGCGGGCTCAGCGCGACCGCCGAGGGCATCGCCGCGCTCGGCACCGTCGTGCTCGTGCTCGACGCGTGGGCCCTGCGCGAGAACGACCCGCGCGGTCTCGGCGCGCAGCCGGAGCTCGCCTACTGGGGCGCCGCCCTCATCGTCGTCGGGATCATCTGCGTCGTGTGGTCACGGCTCGGGCGGCTGCACTCTCCTGCACTCGGCGCCGCACTGCTCGTGCCGCTCGGCGCGGCCATGCTCGCGACCCACCTCGCCGAGCCCCTCGACGCCCAGTGGGGGTCGACGATCCTCGCCGGGGCGAGCACCGCGGTCGGCGGCATCGTCGGAGCGTCGGCCGCGCTCGTCCACCCCGCGCTGACGAGCCGCGAGACGCCCGGCATCGCCCGCGGCGCTCGGCTCATCGCCGTGCTGACGGCGATCGGCCTCGGCACGGTCGCGGCGAGCGCGATCTCTCTCGGGCTCGACGATGCGACCGCGACGCTCGTGCTGAGCATCGCGCTCGCCCTCGTCGCCCTGGCTCACGCGGCACTCCTCGCCCGGGTCGCCGGCGTCGGGCACTCGCTCGAGCGGTGGCTCGCCGCCGCCGCGGGCGCGCTCGCGGTCCTCGCCGCGGTTGCGGGGTCGGCGATCGGCGCCGCACGACTGCCCGCGGGCGACACGGCCGTGTGGCTGCCGCTCCTGGTCGCGACCGCCATCGCCGTCGTCCTCGAGCTCGGTGTCGCGCGACGAGAGCCCTCCCCCGGGGCCGTCGCACTGCGCACCGCTCTGGTCACGGCCGCCGCGCTCGCCGCCGCACTCGCGGGCGTCGCGGCGATCGTCGGTCTCGGCGCGGCGGCGGAGGCGGCGCTCGCCCCGACGTCGCCGCTCGGCACGCTGACCACGAGCACGATCGTCGACCCCGAGCCGGTCATCCCGTCCGCGCTCGCGGGCCTGCTCCTGGCGCTCGGGTTCGTCGCCGCCGGATGGGCGGCGCTCGGGGCCCTCCGCGCGCGGGCACGCGCGCTGACGGCCGTCGTCGGCGTCCTCGCGGTCGCCGCCGTGCCGCTGTTCGGGACGTGGATCGCGATCGTCGTCGTCCTCTCCGTTCTCGCGATCGGTGCGAGCCTGCTTCTCCACGCCTCCGCGCGCATCGCGACCCGAGACGATCGTCGCGCCGTGCAGGCCCTTCTCGCGCCGCTCGCCGTCGGCTCCGCGCTGCTGGTGCTGCTGGTCAGCCCCGCCGTCACCGGCGGATGGATCATCGGGACGGCGGTCGCCGTCATCGCCGTCGCCATCTGCCGCTCCCTTCCGGCGCATCCGGTCGTCACGGCGATCGCGGTCGCGGCGGCGTCGGCGATCGTGATCCTCGCGAGCGTCCCCCTCGCCGACGACATCGCACGAGCGGGGCTCGTCGGCGGCGCGATCGGCGGCGATGGGTCGTCGCCGGCGATCGCGCCCTCCACCCTGGCGCTCGCCCTTGCGGGCGTCGTCCTCCTGGCGGCCCAGCTCGGTCGGATGCACCGCACGGAGCGTCGGGCGGCCTCCGCGGTCGCCGTGCTGCTGGGCGCGCTCGCCGCGCTCGACCTGCGCGCCCCCGCCCTCGGTGCGGCGCTCGCGGCCGCCATCGGCCTCGGCGCTCTCGTGGTCGTCCTCGTCCGATCGCGGCGCGGCGCGCACAGCTCGACCGTCTCTCCTGACGATCGGCGCCTCGAGGCGCTCGTCGCCGCGGGGCTGATCCCCGGGCTCGCGACCGTTATCGCCGCGGCACTGCTGTTCGACGCGACCCCGGGCTCGATTCCGACCGACGTGAGCGGACTCGTCGCGATGCTCGCGCTCGTCGTCGTCGCGGCGACGAGTCTCGCGGCGTACGCCCGCCGATCGCCTGATCGCCAGCGCCGCGCGGTGACGGACTCCGTGACCGGCGCCCTCGGGTCGATCCTGCTGCTGGGCTCGGTCGCGAGCGGGGCTGCGTCGGCCCTCGACGGCGCCGACAGGGCGCTCCTGCTGCTCGCGAGCGCGATCGTCCTCCTGCTGCTGGCGATCGACCGGGACGGACTCGTCGGGTCGCGCTCCCGCCGCCGGCACTTGGGCTGGGGCGCTCTCGCGCTCGGCTCGCTCGCGCTCTGGACGCAGCTGGAGGCCACGGGCGAGACCGCACCGGAGCCGTTCGTCCTCCCCGTCGCCGGCATCGTGCTCGTCGTCGCGGCGCGCCTCGCCATCGTCCGACGCGGCGGCGAGACGACGCCGAGCCGTGCGGTCGCGCCGCTCATCGCCCTCGCCGCGCTGCTCGCCGGCGCTCCCCTCGCGCTGGCGAGCGCGGAGGGCCCGCTCCTTCGAGCCCTCGCGGTCGGTGTGATCGCGAGCGTCGTCGCCCTCGCTGTCGCGTGGCGCGCCCGTGAGCTCGACGCGCGCATCCCCGGGCTGGCCTCGACCCTCGCGGCGGCAGCGCTCGTCGTGCTGGCGGTGCTCGCCGTGGTCCAGTCCGTCGACCTGGCCGCTTCGGCCGGCGCCGGCGGCCTTCCGATCGCGGAGCAGATGCGCGGGGTCCTCCTCGTGATCGTGCTCGCGACCGTCGCCGTCGGGGCCTGGCTCGCGCCGGAGGGACGCGAGCGCGACATGGTGTCGGCGGGCGCGGCGGGGCTCGGCGCGCTCGCCGGCGGTGTTCTCGGCGTCGGCGGCGCGGTCGACCCCGTCGAGCTCGTGAGCCTCCCGATCGCGCTCGCGCTCCTCGCCATCGGCACACTCCGCCTCGAACGGGATGAGCGGACGCGCAGCGCCGTGTGGCTCACCCCCGGTCTCGTCCTGCTCCTCGTGCCCTCGCTCGTCGCCGTCGATCAGGACCCCGCTCTCTGGCGCGTCGTCGCCCTGGGCGTCGTCGCCACCGCCGTCGCCGTCGGCGGCGCGATCCGTCGCCTGCAGGCGCCCCTGCTCATCGGCACGACCGTCCTGCTCGTCCACCTGCTCGTGCAGAGCTGGCCGCTGCTGGAGGACATCGGGCGCTCCGTCGAGTGGTGGCTGTGGCTCGGTCTCGCCGGCGTGATCGTCGTCGCGAGCGCCGCGCGCTACGAACGCCGTCTCCAGAATGCGCGCGACCTCGTCCGCAGGATCCGCGACCTGCGCTGAGCGCGGCCAGGCATCGGGGCCGCCCTGGGAGCGCGGTGGGAGTCGCCTCCACGCGGCTCGCGATCGGCCTACCGTGGAGGAGGAGCCCGCGCCACGAGCCGCTCATCCACGATCGACGACACGAAAGGACCACGCCATGACCGACGTGACCTCCGCCCCCGAAGCGACGACCGACGCCGAGATGGTCTCGGGCGTCGCCCAGTATCTCGAGCCCGTCGTCATCGACCTCAACGCTCTGGCCCTCGAAGGCAAGCAGGCGCACTGGCACGTGCGCGGCCGCAACTTCATCGGAGTCCACGAGCTCCTCGACACGCTCGTGGAGCACGCCCGCGACTACGGCGACACCGCCGCCGAGCGGATCGTCGCCCTCGGCCTTCCGCTCGACGCGCGCACCAAGTCGATCGCGAAGAAGACGACGGTGCCGCCCGTGCGCGCCGGCTTCGCGCAGACCGACGACTTCATCGCCGACGTCATCGCCGGCATCGACGCCGCACTCGTGAGCCTGCGTGCGGCGATCGAGGGCCTCGAGGAGATCGACCCCGTGAGCCAGGATCTCGCGATCGCCATCACCGCCGACCTCGAGAAGGACCGCTGGTTCCTCTTCTCGCACATCGCGGAGGCCTGAGACCGCGAACCTGAACGACCTGCGCGTGCGACTGCCGCGACCCCGACGGGGTCGCGGCAGTCGTGCGTCTAGGAGCGCGCGAGCTGCGGCAGCGCGGCGTGCGTCACGCGACCGCCGAGGAGCGTGAGCGTGACGGGCATCGTGCGCAGTGCATCTCCCGATGCGGTCAGCGGATCGGTCTCGACGGCGATCAGATCCGCGCGCTCGCCCACGGCGACGAGCGAGCGGGTCGACGCGGCGAGCGCCTCCGCGGGCGTGATGGCCTGCTCGCCGTGGAACGGATCGCGGCCGTCGCGCGCGCGCGTCGTCGCCGCGGCGATCGCGACCCACGGGTCGAGCGGTGCGACAGGAGCATCCGAGCCCAGCACGATCGTCGCGCCGGCGTCGAGCAGCGAGCGGAGCGCGAAGGCGCGCCGGGTCCGTCCGGGCCAGTAGCGCTCGGCGACGTCGCGGTCGTCCATCGCGTGCTCGGGCTGGACGCTCGCGATCACGCCGAGCGCGGCGAAGCGAGCGAGGTCCGAGTCGTGCAGGAGCTGCGCGTGCTCGATCCGGCCGCCCCGCCCGAGCTTCTGGAAGACATCCAGCGCGACCTTGTTGGCGCCGTCGCCGATCGCGTGGACGGCGAGCGCGAACCCTGCCTCCGAGGCGCGCGCGAGCAGCGGGTGCAGGTCGCACGGCGGGACGGTCAGCAGGCCGTACGGGTGCTCGGCCTCCTCCGGGTACGGGTCGCAGCAGTACGCGGTGCGCGTGTTGAGCGAGCCGTCCGTGATGACCTTGAGCGGACCGACGGAGACCGACTCGCTGATCACCGAACCGGAGTGCAGGCCCGCCTCGATCGCGCGGTCGAGGTGCTGCGGGTAGACCCCGAACTCCACACGGAGACCGTCGAACCCGGCGGCGGTGCGGCGGCGCCAGTCGTCGAGGCTCCAGCGCATCTCGAGGTCGACGACGCCGACGACGCCGCGCGCCGCGGCCTCGCGCGCCGCCTCGGCGACCCACCCGTCGAGCACGTCGTCGGGCGCCGCATCGAGCTGGCGGGTGACCGCGAACGCGGCCTCCTCCCGCAGCAGCCCGGTGAGGCGCGCGGCCTCGAGCTCGGCGGCCGGCAGCTCGGCACCGAAGCGCTCGAGGGCGGCCGAGTTCAGCCAGGCGCAGTGCACGTCGGCGCTCACGAGCACGACCGGGTGATCCGGGGCGGCGGCGTCGAGCAGGGCGGCGCTGGGGGCATCGGGCCACAGGCCGTCGCGGAAGCCTCCGCCGACGATCGTGTCGCCCGGCGCGGCATGGGGACGGGCATCCGCCACCCGATCGGCGACGTCGCGCGCGCTCGACGCGCCCGACAGATCGAGGCGACGGCGGTGCTGCGCCCACTGCGTGAGGTGCACGTGCTCGTCCCACAGGCCGGGGAGCAGGAAGCGGCCGTCGAGGTCGACGACGCCCTCCCCCGCGGCGATCGTGCCGGCGGGGTGGATGCCCGTGATGACGCCGTCGGCGATCGTCACGTCGATCGGCGCGTGGCCTCCGAGCGGCCGGGCGTCACGGATGGCGCGGATCATGGAGTCTCCTCATCTCGCGGGCGAGGCCCGCGCTCGCGTACGGGCCGTCGCCCTCGAGCTCGCCGACGATGCGGTCGACGACCTCGGGGGTCTTGTTCTGGCTGAGCTTCGCGCGCGCGTCGACGCGGGTCACGCGCAGGCGGATGCCCACCGTGCCCTTCGCGATGCGCGCGCTCTTCTCGGGGTCGAGGTGGAGGCCGCGCGGTTCGGCGACCTCCTTCTCGAAGTGGTCGGTCAGGTGGGTGAGCACGCGCAGGTTCTCGTCGTCGCTCAAGATCTCGGGGGTGCCGTAGAGGTGCGCGGTGACGTGGTTCCAGGTCGGGACGATGTCGCCCTCGGCGTACCAGGACGACGAGACGTAGCCGTGCGGGCCCTGCACGATGACGAGCACCTCGCGACTGCCGAGCTCGTGCAGCTGCTCGTCGGGCCGGCCGACGTGGCTCACGAGCACGAGGTCGTCCCCGGTCGAGGCCTCCTCGTCGAGGAGGAACGGGTAGTGAGAGGCGACGATGCCGCGCTCAGGGACGTGCGACACGATCGTCGCCCACGGGTTCTCGCGCACGAGGCGGCGCAGCTCGTCGGGGTCGGTCAGGAAGAAGTGGGGTGAGTGGCGCATAAATAGCCTCAGACCTGGCAGCTCGGGCAGTAGTAGAGCTTGCGGGCCGCCGCGAGCTCCATGACGATGTGGGTCCCGCACACCCGGCACGGCAGGCCCTCGCGCTTGTAGACCCAGTGGCGGTCGGCGCGGTTGCGCAGCGCGAGGCGGCGCGCCTCCTCGTCGAGGCCGTCCATCGTGAGCATCTGGCCCGTGTCGACGCCGACGCCGAGCAGGTAGCGCCAGTCGCGCCAGAGGCCGCGGATGACGTCCTCCGGCAGATCCGCGCCGAGCGCGTGCGGATCGAGGCGCGCGCGGAACAGCAGCTCGGCGCGGTAGACGTTGCCGATGCCGCTCACGACCGACTGGTCCATGAGCAGCAGGCCGATCGGGACGCGACGGCGACGGATGCGCGCGAGCATGCGCTCCTCCCCCGCGTCGGCGTCGTCGATGAGCGGGTCGGGCCCGAGCCTGTCGATGACCTGCTGCACGGCGGCGGCGTCGAGCACCTCGCACGCGGTCGGCCCGCGCAGGTCGGCGACGGCCGAGTCGGTGAGCAGGCGCACGCGCACCGCGCCGATCGGGTCGGGCGGGAAGCCCTCGAGCGCGAGGTCGTCGATCGCGCTCTCCGTCTCGGCCTCGGCCATCCGCAGGCGGGTTCGGCGCGGGGCGCCGATCGAGGCGAGAGACTCCTCGTGCGCGCCGACGACCGTGGTCGGGGCGGCTGCGTCGTCGTCGTCGGATGCTCCGCGCATCCCCGTCTGCCCCATGCGGCCGGTTGGCATGCCTCGTTCCGCCGGGCGCGCAGTCGCCGACGCGACCGCGCCCGCGAAGTCCCACGCGCCGTAGATGCCGAGGTGGACGCGCAACCACACCGCGTCGTCGAACTCGAGGAACATCTGCTTGCCGACCGCGCGCGCGTCGGTCATGGTCCGGCCGTCGATGAGCGCGGCGCCGTCGGCGAAGCGCCCCTGCGGCGAGCTCGCGCTGACGCGGCGGCCGACGAAGTGGCGCCCGAACTGGCGGGCGATGCGATGGACGGAGTGACCCTCGGGCACGATCAGACGATGCCGTGGCCGGCGATCGCGCCGGTCGACTCGTACTCGCCGACCTGGGCGATGCGGCGCGCGTGGCGCTCGTCGCCGGGGAACGGCGTCGAGATGAAGACGTCGATGAAGCGCAGGACCTCCTCGACGGAGTGCTGACGGGCGCCGATCGCGATGACGTTCGCGTCGTTGTGCTCGCGGGCAAGGGTCGCGGTCGCGTCGCTCCAGACGAGCGCGGCGCGGATGCCCTGGACCTTGTTGGCGGCGATCTGCTCGCCGTTGCCCGACCCGCCGAAGACGATGCCGAGGGCCTCGACGCCCTGCTCGTGGTCGCGGGCGACGGCGCGCGCGGCGTTGATGCAGAAGGCCGGGTAGTCGTCGAGCGGGTCGTAGTCGACGGGGCCGTGGTCGTGCACCTCGTGGCCGAGGCTCGCGACGTGCTCGCGGACCGTGCGGCTGAACTCGAGACCGGCGTGATCGGTGGCCACGTGGATGCGCATGACCACGATTCTAGGGCCGTGGGAAGCGGGTCGAAGGTCCCTGGACGCGCCGCAGGGACGGTGGGATGCTGAGCGGCAATCCGATCCGGAAGGAGTCATTCTCATGACCCGCACCTACCTCATCACGGGCTCCGCGAGCGGCATCGGCGCCGCGACCGCCGACCTGCTCGCCGCCCAGGGCCACCGCGTCATCGGCGTCGACGTGCACGACGCCGACATCGTCGCCGACCTCACGACGCACGAGGGCCGCGCCGCCCTCGTCGAGCACGCGCGCGACCTCAGCGGCGGCACGATCGACGCCGTGATCGCCAACGCGGGTCTCGCGACCGAGTCGACGGCGACGGTCGCGGTCAACTACTTCGGCGCGCTCGCGACGCTCGACGGCCTCCGGCCGCTGCTCGCCGGCTCCTCCGCCCCGCGCGCGGTCGCGACCGCGTCGATGGCCTCGCTCTTCCCCGTGGACGACGAGCTCGTCGACGCGTGCCTCGCGCACGACGAGCCGGCGGCGCTCCACCGCGCGAAGGAGCTTCTCGACGCCGGCCAGGGCGGCCTCATCTACGGCTCGACCAAGCGGGCGCTCGTGCGCTGGATCCGCCGGAACGCGGCGACGCCCGAATGGGCCGGGGCGGGCATCCCCCTCAACGGCATCGCACCGGGCGTGATCGCGACGGCCATGACGGCGCAGTACACGGAGACGGACGAGGCGCGGAAGGCCATCCTCGACATGGTGCCCATGCCGCTCAACGGGATCGCCGAGGCCTCGAGCGTCGCGCACCTGCTCGCGTACCTGACGAGCGCCGAGAACACGCACCTGTGCGGTCAGGTCGTCTTCATCGACGGCGGCAGCGACGTCGTGATCCGCGGCGACTCGACCTGGTAGGGGCTCCGTACCCGATGCGATGAGGGCGCGGATGCCCGGCGCGAGCCGGGTTCAGGCGATGTAGATCTTCCGCAGGGTCTCGAGCACTTCCCACTCGGTCTCCTCGCCGTCCTCCAGCCGGCCGACCGAGCCGGGGACGAGCTCGGTCTCCGAGCCGTCCTCGCGGCGAAGGATCGCCCGGCCGCGCAGCACGATGAAGACCTCCTCCACCTCGACGTCGGTGACGATTCCGGGGGTGAGCTCCCAGACGCCGACCTCCCAGTCGTCGACCTCGGTGAGGGCGACCGAGCCGACGTGCGGGTCGCCGTCGACGACCTGCTCGGGGTCGACGCGCTCGAGCTCGAGTTCGAGCTCGAGGGCCTGGAGGATCGTGGGCGCGTCGAGCGGAAGAGAGGTCACGAGTCGAACCCTAGACCCACCGCGTCGAGCGTGCGAAGGAACAGATTGCGACGCCCCTCGCGGTGGTCGGCCCGATCGAGCGCCCACCGCACCGACTGCACGGCCGGGTACGTCGCCGGCTCGGGCGGGAACGGCAGCGGGATCTGGTTCACCATCGCGAGGCTCGTGCGCTCGGTCTCGAGCCCCGCGAGCTGGTCGAGCATGACGTTCGCGGCGAAGCGCGTCGCGGCGACGCCGAGCCCCGTGAAGCCCGCCGAGTAGGCGACGCGGCCGCCGTGCGCGGTCGCGTGGAAGGCGCAGAAGCGGCTCGAGGTGTCGATGACGCCCGCCCAGCGGTGCGTGAAGCGCACGCCCTCGAGCTGCGGGAAGGTCGTGAGGAAGTGGCTCGCGAGCGTCTCGAAGCTCGCGCGTCGGTCGTCGTACTCGGAGCGGATGCGGCCGCCGTAGTGGTAGATCGCGTCATAGCCGCCCCACAGGATGCGGTTGTCGGCGCTCAGCCGGTAGTAATGGAACTGATTCGCCGAGTCGGCGACGCCCTGGCGGCCCTCCCACCCGATCGACGCGAGCTGCGCGGTCGTGAGCGGCTCGGTCATGAGCACGTAGTCGTACACGGGCACGGTGTGCAGGCGGTAGCGCTTGAGCAGCGACGGGAAGGCGTTGGTCGCGAGGGCGACGCGATCGGCGCGCACGACGCCGCCTGCCTTCGTCGACAGCTCGACGGCATCCGGTTCGGCGCGCAGCGCGGTCACCGGGGAGTTCTCGAAGACCTCGACGCCCGCCTCGAGGCACGCTCGCAGCAGCTCCCGCCCGAGCCTGCCCGGGTGCACGAGGGCGGTGTCGCGCGTCGACAGCAGGCCGCCCTGGTACGTGGGCGAGGCGATCGCGCGCTGCATCGCGGCGGCGTCGTGGAAGAGCTCGGAGTGCCCGTCGTGCGCCTCAGCGAGCTCGCGCACCTGGTACGGCTCGGTCGCGACGGCGAACGAGCCGACGCGCTCGAAGTCGCAGCTCCAGCCGCGGTCGCGCACGGTCGCCTCGATGTCGTCGAGGTTCTGCATGCCGAGGCGGTCGAGCGTCGCGAGCTCGTCGGGGAAGCGCTGCTCGCCGTTCTTCGCCCCGTGGGTGAGCGTCGCCTCGACGAAGCCGCCGTTGCGGCCGGACGCCGCCCAGCCGACCCGCTTTCCCTCGAGCAGGATGACGCGCGCATCCGGGTCGCGCTCCTTCGCGAGCAGGGCCGTCCAGAGGCCTGCGTAGCCCCCGCCGACGACCGCGAGGTCGGCGCGCTCGCGCGTCGTGAGCGCGGGGTGCGGCGCACGGGCGGGGAGGTCGTCGAGCCAGAAGACCGAGAGGCGCGAGTCGGCGAGCGCCGCACTGATGAGCCGCTCGTCGAGTCGCTCGCGTTCGAATACCGTGGACGCCATGGGGCAAGGATGCCACGTCTTGTCCACTTGGACAATGATGTCGTCCGAACGATGAGGGGATGCCGCGATGGAGCGAGCAATGCAGGTCGCGCTGACGGGCGCTCGCCACGCGAGCACGACCGATGAGGACTGGGCCCGACTCACCGAGCGCGTCGAACGCGAGCTGACGCGCCTCGCGAGCCTGTTCCGCGAGGTGTACGGCGAGAGCGAGCGCACCGACCGCGAGCTCGAGCTCCTCGTCGCGCAGCTCGCGACGAGCTGGCAGGCCCGCCCCGCCGAGCTGCGCGCCCTCGACGCCGCCCGCGAGGCCGACCCCGACTGGTTCACCTCGAACCGGATGCTCGGCGGCGTCATCTACGTCGACCGGTACGCGACCGATCTGCGCGGCGTGAGCGCGCGCATCCCCTACTTCCAGGAGCTCGGGCTCACGTACCTGCACCTCATGCCGCTCTTCCTCGCCCCGGAGGAGAACAGCGACGGCGGCTACGCCGTGTCGAGCTACCGCGAGGTGAGCCCCGCGCTCGGCGACATGGCGCAGCTCACGGCGCTCGCGGCCGAGCTGCGCGAGGCGGGCATCGCGCTCGTCGTCGACTTCATCTTCAACCACACCTCGAACGAGCACGAATGGGCGCAGCGGGCCCTCAGCGGCGAGCGCGAGTTCGAGGACTACTACTGGGTCTTCGACGACCGCGAGATGCCGGACGCCTTCGAGCGGACGGTGCGCGAGATCTTCCCCGACGACCACCCCGGCTCGTTCGTGCCGATGCCCGACTCCCCCGACGGCTCGCGCACCGGCCGCTGGATCTGGGCCACCTTCCACACCTTCCAGTGGGATCTCAACTACTCCAACCCCGCCGTCTTCCGCGCGATGGCGGGCGAGATGCTCTTCCTCGCGAACCAGGGAGTCGACATCCTGCGCATGGACGCGGTCGCCTTCATCTGGAAGCAGCTCGGCACGCAGTGCGAGTCGCTGCCCGAGGCGCACCTGCTCATCCGAGCCTTCAACGCCGCGCTGCGCATCGCGGCCCCGGCCGTGCTGTTCAAGTCGGAGGCGATCGTGCACCCCGACGAGGTCATCGAGTACATCTCGCCCGAGGAGTGCCAGCTCAGCTACAACCCGCTGCAGATGGCCCTCATCTGGAACTCGCTCGCCACGCGCGACGGCCGCCTCCTGCAGCAGGCCCTCGAGCGCCGGCACGCGCTGCCCGCGGGCACCGCGTGGGTCAACTACGTGCGCAGCCACGACGACATCGGCTGGACCTTCGCCGATGAGGACGCCGCCGAGCTCGGCATCGACGGCTTCGAGCACCGGCGGTTCCTCAACGCGTTCTACGTCAACCGCTTCCCCGGCTCGTTCGCGCGCGGCGTGCCCTTCCAGGACAACCCGAAGACGGGCGACTGCCGCATCTCGGGCACGACGGCATCGCTCGCGGGGCTCGAAGCGGGCGATGCCGGGGCGATCGATCGCATCGTGCTCGCCCACAGCATCCCCCTCTCGACCGGTGGAGTGCCGCTGCTGTACCTCGGCGACGAGGTCGGGCAGCTCAACGACTACACGTACACGGTCGACGCCGCGCATCGCGACGACAGCCGCTGGGTCAATCGGCCGCCGTACCCCGCCGAGCGGTACGCGCAGCGCCATGACCCGTCGACCGCGGCGGGGATGCTCTACGCGCGCCTCACGCGCCTCCTCGCCGTGCGCCGCGAGACCGCGGAGTTCGCCGGCGGCGCGCTCATCGCCTTCGACGCGCGCAACGCGCACGTCGTCGGGTACCAGCGGCCGGGGTCAGGCACACGGGTGGTCTGCTTCGCCAACGTCGCCGACGACCCGCAGACGGTCACCGCGCTCACGCTCTCCGGCCTCCCCGCGGTCGCGACGGATCTCATCGACGGAGGCGCCGTTGATCTGCGCCGCGACCTGGTGATCCCCGCTCACGGCATCGTGTGGATGCGGGTGGCGTCGTAGGGCCCGTTGCACCCAAACTGCTACAATTGCTACACCAAGGGAGACGTCATGGCTGAACGACTTGCACACCGCGATCTGCGCAATCGCAGTTCGGAGATCCTCCGCAACGTCTCCGCAGGGGGCACCTACGAGATCACGAACTACGGCAAAGTGGTCGCGCTGCTGTGCCCCCCGGCGCCCGACGGATCTCTGCGCATCCGCCGCGCGACCAGCGCACGCCCGTTCGCCGAGATCTCGCGCTCACGCACCAGCGAGAGCACGGCATCTGCCCTCGAGGCTCTTCGCGACGAGCGATGAGGATCTATCTCGACACGTCGGCCGCCGCCAAGGTGCTGGTCGACGAGATCGAGTCAGACGCATTGACCGCGTATCTCGATCGCGCTGAACCCGGTCGCGAGATCGTCTCGAGCGCGCTGCTCGAGACCGAGCTGCGTCGACTCGCTGTTCGCGTGGATCTTGCGCAGTCGTCGGTCTCCGAGCTCCTCGCACGCCTCGACCTGGTCGACCCGACGCGGTCGATCTTCCACGAGGCAGGTGTGCTTCCCGGCCCGAACCTTCGAAGCCTCGACGCCCTGCATCTGGCCACGGCGCTTCGGACCGAGGCCGATGTCCTGGTCGCCTACGACATCCGTCTCCTCGACGCGGCGCAGGCTCTGGGCCTCGCGACCGCCTCCCCCGCCTGAGCGCACGGGCCGCGTCACTCCCTCTGCCTTGTCTGGCCGAATAGGCTGGAGCCGCTCCGCCACGAGCCGAGCATTCCCCTGTGTGCCGAAGGAGGCCCCGCTGTGCCCGGAGAGAACCTGACCCGCGCCGAAGCCCAGGAGCGCGCGTCGCTCGTCCAGACCGAGCGCTACGACATCGCGCTCGACCTGACCACGGGCGATGAGGTGTTCCGGTCGACGTCGACCGTGACCTTCACCGCGACGCCCGGCTCGAGCACCTTCATCGACGCGATCACGCGCACTGTGTACAGCGTCACGCTCAACGGCGTCGAGCTCGACGCGGCCGGCGTCGCCGACGGCACGCGCATCCGCCTCGATGACCTCACCGAGCGCAACGAGCTCACGGTCGTCGCCGACCACGAGTACACGAACACGGGCGAGGGCCTGCACCGCTTCGTCGACCCGGTCGACGGCGAGGTCTACCTGTACTCGCAGTTCGAGGTGCCCGACAGCCGCCGCGTCTTCGCGGTGTTCGAGCAGCCCGACCTCAAGGCGACCTTCCGCTTCACCGTGACGGCGCCGCAGTCGTGGGTCGTCGTGTCGAACTCCCCCGTCGAGTCGCGGACGGACAGCGGCGACGCCGCGACGACCGTCTTCGCGCCGACGAAGCGCATCTCGAGCTACATCACCGCGATCGTCGCCGGCCCGTACCAGAGCGTGCACTCCGAGCTCACGAGCGCCGACGGCCGCACCATCCCGCTCGGGATCTTCGCGCGCGCCTCGCTCTTCGCGTACCTCGACGCCGACTACATCTTCGACATCACGCGCAAGGGCTTCGAGTACTTCGAGTCGAAGTTCGGCGTCGCGTACCCGTTCGAGAAGTACGACCAGCTCTTCGTGCCCGAGTTCAACGCCGGCGCGATGGAGAACGCGGGCGCCGTGACCTTCACCGAGACCTACGTCTTCCGCTCGAAGGTCACCGACGCGATCAAGGAGCGCCGCGTCGTCACGATCCTGCACGAGCTCGCCCACATGTGGTTCGGCGACCTCGTGACCATGAAGTGGTGGAACGACCTGTGGCTCAACGAGTCGTTCGCCGAGTGGGCGTCGACGATCGCCACGGCCGAGGCCACCGAGTGGCACGAGGCGTGGACGACGTTCCAGGCGATGGAGAAGAGCTGGGCCTACCGCCAGGATCAGCTGCCCTCGACGCACCCCGTCGTCGCGACGATCAACGACCTGGAGGACGTGCAGGTCAACTTCGACGGCATCACCTACGCCAAGGGCGGCAGCGTGCTCAAGCAGCTCGTCGCGTGGGTCGGCCAGGAGGCCTTCTTCGCGGGCGTCTCCGCCTACTTCCAGAAGCACGCGTGGGGCAACACCGAGCTGCGCGACCTGCTCGTCGAGCTCGAGGCCGCGAGCGGCCGCGAGCTCACGTCGTGGAGCGAGAAGTGGCTCGAGACGGCGGGCGTCAACACGCTGCGCCCCGAGCTCTCGGTCGACGACAGCGGCGTCATCACGTCGTTCGCGGTGCTGCAGTCGGCCGCGGCCGACTACCCGACGATCCGCCCGCACCGCATGGCGATCGGCTTCTACGACCTCGTGGATGGCGCGCTCACGCGCACGCACCGCCTCGAGCTCGACGTCGACGGCGAGCGCACCGACGTGCCCGAGCTCGTGGGCCGGAGCCGCCCCGCGCTCATCCTGCTCAACGACGACGACCTGGCGTACGCGAAGATCCGCCTCGACGAGGCCTCGCTCGCCGTCGCGATCGAGCACCTCGCGGCGATCGAGAGCCCGCTGGCTCGCGCGATCGTGTGGGGCGCCGTGTGGGATGCCACGCGCGACGCCGAGGCGGCCCCGCGCGACTATGTCCGCCTCGTGCTCAACAACATCGCGACCGAGACCGAGTCGACGACGATCCGCACGACGCTCACGCAGCTCACGACCGTCGCGCGCCTCTACGTCGACCCGTCGCGCCGCGACGCGACCATCGCCGAGGTGGCCGACGCGCTGTGGGCCCTCGCCCAGGGCGCCGAGGCCGGCAGCGACGCGCAGTTCCAGTTCGTGAAGTTCTTCGCGAACATGGCGGCGACGCCTGCTCACGGGGAGATCCTCGCGGGGCTGCGCGACGGCTCGATCGCGCTCGAGGGCCTGTCTGTCGACACCGACCTCGAGTGGGAGCTCCTCGAGGGCCTCGCCCTCGTCGGCGCGATCACGCCGGGCGACATCGACGCGGCCCTCGCGAAGGACAACACGTCGAACGGCCAGCAGGCCGCGTCGCGCGCGAACGCGGCGTTCCCCGACGCGGCGAGCAAGGCCGCCGTCATGGAGCACCTGCTCACCGACGACTCGGTGCCGAACGCGATCGTGCGCATGACGACGATGGGCTTCCAGCACGTCAACGACCCCGCGGGGCTCGAGGGCCTCGTCGGCCGCTACTTCGACGCCCTCACCGGCATCTGGACGAGCCGCAGCTACAAGATCGCCGAGTACCTCATCCTCGGCCTCTACCCGGCACCGCTCGCGTCGCTGCGCCTCGTCGACGCGACCCGCGCGTGGCTCGACGCGAACCCCGACCAGCCGGCCGCGCTGCGTCGGATGGTCTCGGAGAACCTCGCGGGCGTCGAGCGGGCGCTCGCCGCTCAGGAGCGCGACCGGGCGTAGTCGCATCGCCCCGGGCATCCTGCGACGGATGCTCGGCTGGAGCACCTCGAGGGCCTCGTCGATCGGCGGGGCCCTCGAGCGTTGCCGGGCTCGCCCGTCACTAGGCTGAAGGCGATGGACACCTTCGACTGGTCGGCCCTCGGCGACGGAATCTACGCCTGGTATCTGGCGTGGCGCGTTCCGCTGCGCATACTCGGCGTCATCGTGGGGGCGCTCGTGCTCCGCTTCGCGCTCAAGGTCTCGATCAGGCGCGTGGTGGATCGCGTCGTCAACGGCGTGAAGAAGGCGCAGGCCGTCGAGCACACGGTCGAGCTGAGCGCATCGCCTCTCATGGCGGTGCGCGTCGTGCAGCGCACTCGCACGATCGGCTCGGTGCTCAATAATCTCGTGACGTGGGCGATCGTGTCGATCGCGATCGTCCTCGTGCTGGGCGAGCTGCAGTTCTCGGTGACGGCGCTCATCGCCTCGGCGGGCATCCTCGGTGCGGCGCTCGGCTTCGGCGCGCAGAACGTCGTGAAGGACATGCTCAACGGCCTGTTCATGGTCTTCGAGGATCAGCTCGGCGTCGGCGACGTCGTTGACCTCGTCACGACGCAGGGCCCCGTCACGGGCGTCGTCGAGACGGTCGCCGTGCGCGTGACGCAGGTGCGCGACGTCAACGGCACCCTCTGGTACGTGCGCAACGGCGAGATCGCGAACGTCGGCAACAAGTCGCAGGGCTGGGCGCGGGTCATCCTCGACATCCCCGCCCCGTACACGGCCGACATCGACTCGGTCGAGAAGACGATGCTCGACACGGCCCAGGCGATGGCCGACGACCCGACCTGGAAGCGGAAGATCCTGGAGAAGCCGGAGGTGTGGGGCATCGAGTCGATCTCTGCCGAGGCGCTCGTCATCCGGCTCGTCGTCAAGGTGCGCTCGGGCGACCAGTTCGACATCGCGCGCGAGCTGCGCCGCCGAATGAAGGACGCCCTCGACGAGCTCGGCGTCGCCCTGCCGGCGCTCAACCGGCTCGTGCTCGACGGGCTCGATGCGAAGACGCCGCGGAAGCCGGCGGGCAGGCCCCTGTCGCGCGCTGCGGCGGCGGACGCTTCTGACGCGGCCGACGCGTCGTCGGGGAAGGCGGCCGACTGATGGCCGACCTCACGCTCGGCCCGACCGGCGGACCGACCGACCCGATGTTCCAGCAGGTCGGTGGGCACGCGACCTTCGAGCGCCTCGTGCGGAAGTTCTACGAGGGCATCGAGTCGGACCCCGTGCTGCGCCCGATGTACCCCGACGACGACATGGAGGGCGCCGTCTGGCGACTGACCGCCTTCCTCGAGCAGTACTGGGGCGGGCCGACGACCTACAGCGAGCAGCGCGGGCACCCGCGACTGCGCATGCGGCACATGCCGTTCAAGGTCAACCCGGACGCGCGCGACCGCTGGCTGACCCACATGCGCGCGGCGCTCGACTCGCTCGCGCTGCCGCCGCTGCACGAGGAAGCGATCTGGGATCACCTCGAGCGCGCCGCGTACGCGATGGTGAACACGTTCGAGGAGTAGTCGACGCCCACCTGGACGGCGCGGGTCCAGGTCGCTACCGTGACACGATGCGCGCACCGACGGTCACCCTCGCCGCGATCGCACTCGTCCTGCTGACGAGCTGCGCTTCAAGCCCGGCCAGGTGCGCGGGGAGCTTCGACGCCGAGGTCATCCCGTCTGCCGATGGTGAGCCGACGAAGGTCGAGGCGGTCGAGCGATGGGCGGCGAGCCACCCCGCCCCCGACGCGGGGTGGGTCGAGACACCCACGGGAGCGAGCGCCGGCGACTGGCGCGTGACGACCGTCCAGGTCGACGACGGCGGGTGGATCGTGGAGTCGATGCGCTGCGGCGGGGGCTGAACGGCTCGCGAGCAGTCGATGGGTCAATGGAGGCCGGGCAGGTTTCGCTCACGCGCGTCCTCCTCCGATAAGTACGGACGGCACGAAGCTTCTTCACCTCGTCCGTACTTATCGAAGGCACCCGCAACGGCTCGTCGGGCGACGACACATCGACCTTCGGCAGGTTCGGGAACTACGCGTCCGCGCGCTGCAGCAACCGGCGCGCGTGGCGCAGCACGGGCTCGTCGACCATGCGACCCTCGTGCGCGAACACGCCCGAGGCGCCGGCCGCCGACGCCGCCTCGAGCACGCCGCGCGCCCACTCGACCTCATCGGCCGCGGGCCGGTACGCGGCTCTGATGGTCTCGACCTGGCCGGGGTGGATGCACGCCGTCGCGGCGAAGCCTTGGGCGACCGCATCACGGGCCTCCTCCTGGAGGCCGTCGAGGTCGGCGATGTCGAGGTGCACGGCGTCGATCGCGGCGGCGCCGTGCCCGCCCGCTGCGAGCAGCACGCGTGCGCGGGCGTGCCGGGCGACGTCGCGGTAGCGGCCGTCGGGGCCACGGCTCGAGGTGCCGCCGAGCGACGCCACGAGGTCCTCGGCGCCCCACATGAGCGCGACGACCGATGGCTCGGCCGCGAGAGACTCAGCGGCGAGCACGCCCGCGGCCGTCTCGACGAGCGCGACGATCGCGCATCCCGTCGACTCCGCGAGCGCCGCGGCATCCGCCGCCCGCTCCGCCTTCGGCAGCATGAGGATGCGGTACCCCGTCGCCGAGACCGCCTCGACGTCGAGCGCGTGGTCGGCCGTGCCGCGCGCGTTCACGCGCACGATCGTGCGGGTCGGGTCGAGATCGGAGGTCCGCAGCGCCTCGCGCGCGCGCTCCTTGTCGGCCGGCGCCACGGCATCCTCGAGATCGATGATGACGGCGTCGGCGCGCTCGGCGGCCTTCGCGAAGCGCTCGGGGCGATCGCCCGGCACGAACAGGATCGCCGGGCCGAGCGCGAAGCCCGCGTCGCCGAGCGCCGCCGAGGTCACGGCGCGTGCCCCTCGCACCACACGAGCGTCGAGCGGGTCGCGGTCGCGACGACGACGCCGTCCTGGTTGCGCCCGGTGTGGCGCAGCGTCACGATGCCCTGCCCCGGTCGCGACCCCGAGAGTCGCTTCGCCTCGACGAGTGTCTCGCTGTAGAGGGTGTCGCCGTGCCGCATCGGGTGCGGGAAGGCGACCTCGGTGAAGCCAAGGTTCGCGACGATCGTGCCCTGCGTGAGCTGCGCGACGGATGCCCCCACGACGGTCGAGAGCGTGAGCATCGAGTTGACGAGCCGCTCGCCGAACGGCTGCTCGGCCGACCACGCGGCGTCGAGGTGCAGCGACTGCGTGTTCATCGTGAGGGTCGTGAAGAGCACGTTGTCGGCCTCGGTGAGCGTGCGGCCCGGGGCGTGGACGTAGGTCGCGCCGACCTCGAACTCTTCGAACCAGAGGCCGCGCTGCACGATGCGGCGGCCGGTCGACCCGGTCGCGCCCTCGGCGTCGGGCGCGTCGGCGCCGGGCGCATCCGCCTCGCTCATGAGAACCCCAGCTCGCGGGCGATGATCATGAGCTGCACCTCGGTCGTGCCCTCGCCGATCTCGATGACCTTCGAGTCGCGGTAGTGCCGGGCGACGCGGTACTCGTTCATGAATCCGTAGCCTCCGAAGATCTGGGTCGCGTCGCGAGCGTTGTCCATCGCCGCCTCGCTCGCCACCATCTTGGCGATGCTCGCCTGCTTCTTGAAGGGCTTGCCCGCGACGAGCCGGAACGCCGCGTCGTACGTCGTCAGCCGCGCCTGGTGCACGCGCGCCTCCATGCGCGCGAGCGTGAAGGCGATGTGCTGGTTCGCGCCGATCGGGCGGCCGAAGACCTTCCGGCTCTTGGCGTACGCGACCGCCTCGTCGAGGCAACCCTGCGCGGCGCCCGTGCCGAGCGCGGCGAAGGCGACGCGGCCC
>JBKHYA010000022.1:0-23727 GCA_046565745.1 Actinomycetes bacterium | reverse complement strand
ACCGAGCCCGTGAGCGCGATCATGTCGATGTCGGGGTGGGCCGTCAGGCCGGCGCCAACGACCGGGCCGAGACCGGTGACGACGTTGAGGACGCCCGCGGGCAGCAGGTCGGCGACGAGTTCGGCGAACTTGAGGGTGGTCAGCGGCGTCTGCTCGGACGGCTTGATCACGACCGTGTTGCCCGCGGCGAGGATCGGCGCCAGCTTCCAGGCTGCCATCAGCAGCGGGTAGTTCCAGGGGATGATCTGGCCCACGACGCCCAGCGGCTCGTGGAAGTGGTAGGCGACGGTGTCGTTGTCGATCTGGCTGATCCCGCCTTCCTGGGCGCGGATCGCCCCGGCGAAGTAGCGGAAGTGGTCGATGGCGAGCGGCAGGTCGGCGTGGGTGGTCTCGCGGATCGGCTTGCCGTTGTCCCAGGTCTCGGCCACGGCGAGCAGCTCGAGGTTCGCGTCGATCACGTCGGCGATGCGGTGGAGCACGGCGGCGCGCTCGGTCGTGCTCGTGCGGCCCCAGGCGGGGGCGGCCTTGTGGGCGGCGTCGAGCGCGGCCTCGATGTCCTCCGCGGTACCCCGGGCGACTTCGGCGAAGGGCTTGCCGTTCACCGGCGAGATGTCCTCGAAGTACTGGCCTTTCGCCGGCGCGACCCACTCACCCCCGATCCAGTGCTCGTAGCGGGGCTTGAAGACGACCTTGCAGTCGGGCGAACCCGGTGCGGCGTAGACGGTCATGACTCTCCTTCGACGTCATTGTCAGGATGCTCGCGCAGGAGGTGCGCGTTGCCGTCACGCTAGGCGCGCCAAGGTTGCGGCTCATTGCCGCCCGTTGCGCGGAGTTGCGAGCTGCGGGCTCAGTGCCCGAGCTCGCGCTCGATCGCCTCGATGCGGGTGACGACGGCCGTTCGGCGCGGGCTCGCGGCGGGCAGCAGCTTCAGCGCCGTCGTCCACACCTCGAGGTCGAGAGCGGCGACGTCGGTGCGGGCGTAGTCGAGCAGCGTGTCCGCGGTCGCATCGGCGAGCATGCTCTCGCGGAGGCGCGAGGCGACCTCCGCCCGCATCGACTCGATTCCCGGCGCCCGCGAGCCGGGCAGGACCTCGCCCGCGTAGTGCCCGAGGGCGACGCGATGGGCCCCGCGATCGAGGAAGGCGAGCACCCGGTGTGCGTCCAGGTCGAGGCGCACCGGCAACCGGTATGGCCGGCTGAGCGGCACGAGCCCGGCGAAGCCGGCCCGCTCGAGCGCCCGCCGCAAGCGGACCATCTCGGCCCGGAGCGTCATCACCGCGTCGTCGCGCCCGTAGACAGCGGCCGCGAGCGCCTCCGCCCGCACGCCGGCGGGATGCCACGCGATGAGCGCGAGCAGCTCAGCGTGGCGCGCACTGAGCTCGAGCTCGCGGCCGTCGACCTCGAGGAGTCCGGTCTCGCGCCCGAGGACGTGCAGCTGCGGATCACGGGCGACTGCGGAAGGAGGAGCGGAGCGTGCGCTGGACGACTCGGAGCGACGGGATGCGCCGGCAAGTGCATCCAGCCTCTGGACATGGAGTTCGGCCTCGACGGCCGCAACCGTCGCCTGCAGGAGCGGCAGGGTCGCCGGCTCGACCGCGGCGTCGCCGCCCGTGATGTCGATGACGCCGATGATGCGGCCGCTCGCCGGGTCATGGACGGGGACGGCCGTGCAGCTCCAGGGGTGGACGATGCGGTTGTAGTGCTCGGCGCCGCGGATCTGGATGCCGTGGTCGAGAGTGAGCGCCGTGCCGGGTGCGGAGGTGCCCGCGACCTCCTCCGACCAGTTGGCCCCTTCGATGAAGGCCATGCCCTCCGCTTGGCGGCGCAGCTCGCGATCGCCGTCGATCCAGAGAAGGCGACCGGACTGGTCCCCCACTGCGATGATGAGCCGCGCGTCGAAGGTGTGGCGGATGAGCAGGCGGTGGATGACGGGGAGCGTGCTGGCGAGAGGGTGGGCGGCGCGGTAGTCGCGCAGCTCGGTCTCGCCGAGGTCGATCGCGCCGGGCAAGGAGTCCGGGTCGACTGCGCGAGCGCGGGCACGGCGCCAGGACTCCTCCACGAGGGTACGGATCCCCGTTGGGCGATCCGGATCGTCCGAGCCGACGTGCGCCGCGTCGAGGCGATCCCGCCATGCGGTGGGGCGATCGGGTACGGGTTCGGAGAGCCACGGGCTCGACATGCACCACCTCCGAGGGCGCAGCCGCCGTCGGGTGCGCGCCGACAGGATAACCCGGCGATGCCGGGATCCCGCTGCCCCCTCTTCGGAGCGGTCGGCTCGTCGGCTCGCCGACGCGCTCGGACCGTCAGTGGAGGAGCGAGCCGTCCTTCGCGAGGACGTTCTTCTCGCCCGCCTCGATCGGGAACGGGAAGCGGTTCTGCTTGGGCGGCAGCGGGCAGTTGAAGTTGTAGCTGAAGGCGCACGGCGGCAGGATCGCCGTGTTGAAGTCGAGCGTGATCGACCCATCGGGGTTCGGGGCGAGGAAGAGGAAGCGTCCGACCGAGTAGGTGCTGTCCCCCGCGGTCGCGTCGCTGAAGACGAGCTGCAGCGCGCGCCCCGACTTGAACGCGGCGATGTCGTACTCGACGCCGTCGTGCGTGAAGCGGATCTCGCCGGGGATGACCTCGTCGCGCGTCGCGCCGTCGTCTTTGAGGTGCTCGAAGCCGACGGTCGTGCCGCCCTCGATCTCGCGGAACGTACCGGTGACGACCCATGCGGGGTCGTACGGGAAGGCGTCGATCCCACCGAAGCTCTCGATCGCCTCGCTGCGCGAGTCCCACACGCGCAGCGCGTAGGCGCCGTTCTCGCCCGCGATGACGAAGCCCGTCGTGTGGTCGTCGAAGACGATGCTCGAGGGCTGCGGGTCGTCCTTGCCGCGCACGCGCACCGTGCCGTCGACCGGCTCGCCGTCGACGACGATGCCGTCCGACGCGTCGGCGGTCACGAGCAGCCCGCCCTCGGGCGCCGGAGCCCACCGGCCCGGCACGCCCCAGATCGTCTGCTCGGCGTCGACCCACTGCGTGTTGACGAGCGCGAGCGGCCCCTGCGGCTGCACCGCGGCGAGGTCGCGACGCTCACGGAAGACGCGGTAGCGCTCCTCCGGCGTGGCGGGCGCGGCCGGGGCGGTGGGGGCGGCGTTCGGGGCGGGGGCGGCGTCGTGCGACATGGGCTCCATCCTGACGGGGATGCTCGGGCCAACGCCAATCGGCGCGCCGGTGTTCCCCGGCGCGCCGATCGTCGACGACGTTCCAGCCCGGTCGGTCGTCGGGCCCGAGCTAATGTCAGCCGGCGAGCTGCCAGATGACGACGGTGCTCGAGACCTCGTTCGCGGAGATCAGAAGGGCCTCCCCGGTCGGCGAGTCGGCCGCGGCGACGAACCGCAGCACCTCGACGCCCGAGTCGGTCTCGCCCGACTCCGGGTCGGCGGCGTAGTCGCGCGTCTGCAGGTACGTGACCAGCACGGGCGCGGCGGGCTCGCTCACGTCGAGCACCATCACGCCGCCCTGCCGCTCGAGCCCGACGAAGGCGAGCGTGCGGTCTCCGAGCTGGCCGACGGCGACGGCCTCCGGCTCCGGGCCCTTGGCGTCGCTGCGGCTGTCGAACTCGTTCTCATCGTTGTCGGTGTTGAAGTCGGCCGGGCTGAGGGCCGCGACCGTGCGCTCGAAGAGGTCGCCCGTGTCGGCGACGCGCTCACCGGTCGACGCGTCCCAGATGCTCGCCGAGCGCGTGCCGAACGAGACGATGCGGTCGACGTCGCCGTCTCCGTCGTCGTCTCCGCTCGCCCGCGTCACCGTGAGGCGTCCGAGCTCGCCTCGGGTCTTCAAGGCCTCGGCCTGGGCCTCGGGGAAGGCGCTCTCGTCGAGCACATAATCGTCCGAGCCGACGCGGATCTCCTCGGCGTACCCCGGCCAGTCCTCGCGCGAGTCGCCCTCGTTGGCCGAGACGACGTAGGTCTCGCCGTCGACGACGAACGAGGCGATCGCATCGGGCATGGGAAGCCCCAGCACCGGGCGCGGCCGGATATCGATCGCGCCGTCGCGGTCGCTCGCGTCGAACCCCGAGCCGTCGGCGAAGTGGTCGACGGGCTCGAGCGCGCGGATCGCGACGACGTCGAGCGAGACGAGGTCGAGCTCGGCGATCGCGTTGTTCTCCTGCAGGCTCACCCAGGCGCGGTCGCCCTCGACGGTGACGTACTCGGGCTCGAGGTCCTCGCTCACGCTCGCGCCCGGTCCGAACACGCGCACCTCGGCGGGCAGCTCGTCGTGCCGGTCGCCGCCCTCGTCGAACGCGCGGAAGTCGATCGTCGCCACCGCGCCGGGGTCGCGGGCGAGCATCCGTCGCACGTCGACGACGCTCACCGAGCCCTCGGCGTCGTCCTTCGGGGCGTACGAGACGGGCTCGCCCTCGTTCGCGACGAGGATGCGGCGCCCGGCCCCGTCGAAGGTCACCATGTCGGGATTCGCCCCGACCTGCACCTCGCGCAGAACCTTGCCCGCGGGGTTAAGCAGGACGAGCGTGCCGGGGTCGGTCTTGTGCGCGGCGGGCAGCACGACGGCGACGCGCCCGTCCGTCGCGGCGACCGAGTTGATGCTCGGCCCGAACGACGAGAGGTCGACCGAGCGCTCGCGGACGGGCTCGCGCGGGTCGCTGATGTCGACGATGTCGACGCGAGCATCCGCGTCGATGACGTACATGCGGTCGCCCGCGACGGCGACGACCTCGGCGCCGTCGTTGGCGTAGCGACCGAGGACGGTCGCGGAGAAGGTGCCAGCCGTCTCGGTGCCCGCAGCGGTCGGGCTGCGGTCGACGGCGGAGGCCGGAAGGGCGACGGAGGCGGCGAGTGCCGGGGCGAGCACGATCGCTGCGAGAAGGCGGGGTCGGGTCATGGTCGCATCTCAGCCGCACCGCGTGAACGCACGGCGAACGACGCCGTACCCGGAGATGAACGCTCAGCCGAGCCCGAGGGCGAGCGCGACGAGCACGCCCGACTGGGCGAGTCCGATGAGCGTCGAGACGCGCTCCGCGGCGGCAGTCGCGTGCGCGGACCTGCTCCGCTCCCGGTGCCACCAGACCGAGAACCAGTGCGCCGCCGCGAGCAGGAGCAGAGCGATCGTTCCCCCGCTCACGAGATCGGTCACCGGTTCGCCCACCACCAGCCGCGTGACCTGGTAGAGCGCGATGACGCCCCACGGCACGATGCCGATCGCCGCCCCCGCGCTGAAGGCCGCGAGCCCGCGCCGGCCCGGCGCCGTCTGCCGATCCTGGATCCACAGGAGCAGCACCGCACCGGCCGCGAGGGCGTAGAGCGCGACGAGCACGCCCGCCTCGCTCACGCCGTTGAGCAGGGCGACGAGAACGACCGTGATGCTCGCGGTCTGCGACAGCTCGAGCCAGCGCCAGCCGGCCCGACCGCGCACGAGCCCCTCGTCGACCCGGTCGCGCAGGGGCGGGATGCTCGCCGCGAGCCGCGCGACGGCGCTCACGAGCACCACCACGGCGGCGGCCGCCGCGAGATCCACGGCAGCGAAGGGCTCGGTCGGCACCCCGGGCGCCGAGAGTCGGACCGGCAGGGCGACGTCGAGCCGCCCGGCCCCGGCGAGCAGCACGACTCCGGAGGCGAGGTGCAGCGCGGCTGCCACGGCGTCGAGGATCGCGCGCCGCGGCATCCGCGCCCCATCGACCGTCATGAGATCGATGCTAGCGAGGGCGACGACGGCCGACCGCGGCCCCGCTGCACAGGCGGTGCACACCTCCGCACGGCAGGATCGGGGCGGGCGCGGGGATCGCGCTCCCGGACGACGGATCAGTACCCGGAACGCGACAAGACTGGCCAGGAGGACCGTCATGTCGTGGATCGTGCTCATCGCGTCCGGAGTGCTCGAGGCCGTCTGGGCGACCGCGCTCGGCGCGTCGAAGGGCTTCACGCGCCTCGGGCCATCGATCGTGTTCGTCATCGCACTCGGGGCGAGCATGGCGGGCCTCGCTTGGGCCATGCGCGACATCCCCACCGGCACCGCCTACGCCGTGTGGGTCGGCATCGGCGCGAGCCTGACCGTGCTGTGGGCGATGGCGACCGGAGCCGAGGCGCTCTCGGTCGTGAAGCTGCTGCTCGTGCTCGGGATCGTCGCGTGCGTCATCGGGCTCAAGCTCGTGAGCGACGCGCACTGACACGCGGAGGACGGACGGGACGGGACCCGGCTTGCATCCTGGACGTTGGCGAGGGCCTGTACGTGAGCGACGTTCCTGTGGCAGGCTGACGCCATGACGACCGGCGTCACCCCCGAGACGCGGTTCGTCCGGTCGGGGGACGTCGACATCGCCTACCAGGTGGTCGGGCAGGGCGAGAGGGACATCGTCGTCGGCATCGGCTGGGTGTCGCACCTCGAGCTGCTGTGGGAACTCCCGGAGACCGTCCACTTCCTGCGCCGCCTCCAGTCGTGCGGACGGCTCATCCTCTACGACGCCCGCGGCACCGGTCTCTCCGACCGCCCCGCCCGGCCGGCCACGATCGACGACCTCGCGGAGGACCTGGTCGCGGTCCTCGACGCCGTGGGCAGCGAGCGCGCCGTCATCCTCGGCTGGGTCGACAAGGCGGCGGCAGCGATCGCGCTGGCCGCTCGTCACCCCGAGCGGGTCCATGCGCTCGTGCTCGGCGAGGCGCTCGCCACGACGGTGGCTCGCGACGACGACCCCGAGGGGCTGGACCCCGCCGTGATCGAGAACCTCGCGGCTGCCGTGGAGCAGGGCTCCTGGGGCACCGGCGCGCTGCTGCCGGCCATCGCGCCCAGCGTCGCTCGTGACCCGCGCATCGCCGCCTGGTGGCGCCGCTGGGAGCGCATGTCGGCGACCCCGAACATGGCGGCGGGGATGCTGCGCACCCTGCTCGATCTCGATGTCCGCGCGCTTCTGCCCGCCGTGACGGCTCCGACGCTCGTGCTGCACCGGTCGGAGAACATGCTCGTGCCCTCGGCCGCCGTCCGGCGCCTCGCCCGCGACCTGCCCGACGGTCGCCTCGTGGAGCTGCCCGGTGCGGATCTCGCCGCGTTCTTCGGCGACACCGACGCCCTCGTCGACGAGATCGAGGAGTTCCTCACCGGCACCCGCACGGGTGCCGACTCGGACCGGGCCGTGCTCACCATGCTCGTCACCGACGTCGTCGGCTCCACCGCGCTGGCGGCGGAGCTCGGGGATCACCAGTGGAACGAGCTGCTCGACTTCCATCACCGCGAGGTGCGCGCAGCTCTCGCGCGGCACGGCGGCAACGAGATCGACACGGCCGGCGACGGGTTCCTCGCCGTCTTCGCACTCCCCAGCCGCGCCCTCGCGTGCGCCCGGGAAGCCCGGGAGCGGCTCGCCGCGGGCGGCCTGACCATCCGTGCCGGTCTGCACTGCGCGGAGGTCGTCCACCTCGGAGCGGGGGTCCGCGGCCTCGGGGTGCACGTCGCGGCGCGCGTGGCCGCGAGCGCCGGTCCGGGCGAGATCCGCGCGACGGGAACCGTCGCCGACCTGGTGGCCGGCACCCGGGCGGAGTTCGAGGAGCTCGGAGAGGTGACGCTGTCCGGGGTCCCGGGCCACTGGCGCCTCACCCGACTCGTGGACGCGCGAGGTGACGCATGAGGGTCGCGCACACCGCGACGACGCTCTCGTGGATCCCGTCCGAGTCCGCGCAGGGGATGCTCGAGGCCGGGTTCCGGGTGGGGCTCGCGCACTACGACCGACCGCCATCCGACGTGCTCTCCGGACCTGACGAGGTGCGGCGGCTGCGCGACGACGACCGGTTCCGATTCGCCAACGTGCTGGCCGGTTGGGCCGAGTTCTCCGACGACGGCGCCCCGATCGCGTGGGGGCACGGCGACGAGTCGGGGGTCGTCATGGGATCGACGACCGTGCGCATCGCCTCGGTCGGCGCGACCTTCGCCGGGGTCTCCCTGCCGACGCTGCGCCCGAGCCCGGAGGTCGGCACCAGCTCCGTCCGACTCGTGCAGACGGTCGGCGGCCGCACGGGGGTTCCTCTGCCCCGGGCCGTTCCGCGCACGCCTCTGGTGCGGTGGCAGGCGCCCATCGTCTGGACCACCCTCGCCCTCACCCTTCACTCGGACGGGCGAGGCGAGGTCGAGCTCGCCGGTGCCAGTCCGTTCCCCCGGCACTGGGTCTTCGGGACCGACGGCCGGCTGCTGGGGAAGAGCGGACTGACCGACATGAAGCGCTGGTTGTCCGACTCGTTCGGCCCGAGGACGCCGTGGGGCGAGCAGGACTCCTCCGTCATGGTCGCCGCCGTCGAGTCCGCCGCCGAGCGCGAGCTCTCCGCTCAGATCATGCAGGCGGGCCGACGCCCGAACATCCAGCGGCTCGCCGCCGGGGCCGAGATCGCCCGCCAGGGCGACACGGGAGAGGATGTGTACCTGGTGCTCGACGGCGTCTGCGCCGTCGAGGTCGACGGTCGCGTGGTCGGTCAGGTCGGGCCCGGGGCGATCGTCGGCGAACGGGCCGTCCTCGAAGGCGGCCGTCGGACCGCGACGATGACTGCGCTCACCCCGGTGCGCCTCGCCGTCGCGTCGTCCGAGGACCTCGATCGTGAGCGCTTGGCCGAGGTCGAGCGAGAGCACCGCCGCGAAGACGCCTGAGTCGTGCATTCGGTCGGCGAGGAACGCCGTCATCGTGGCGACGACTCTCCCGCACGCATCGGTAGGGCGGACGGGACTTGAACCCGTGACCGACGGATTATGAGTCCGCTGCTCTAACCAGCTGAGCTACCGCCCCGCGGGCCGACGACGGCCCTCGATCACTCTATCGAGCGCGCTACAGGGTGGTTGAACCCGCGCCGTCGACGATCGGGTCGTCGACCTCTTCGCCGCGGTAGAGCGCCTCGAATGTCTCGAGGGTGCGGGTGATGTCGTGGCCCGAGACGATGCGCAGGCTCTCGCGCTTGAGGTCGAGGAGCTCGTCGTGCGGCATCGTGAAGATGCGCTCGAGGCGGTCGGCGAAGCCCTGGATGTCGCCGGGCTCGTAGAGGTACCCGTTCTCGCCGTCGTGGATGAGGTGCGGCAGCGCCATCGCGTTCGCGCCCACCACGGGCAGACCGGAGGCCATCGCCTCCATCGTCGCGATGGACTGCAGCTCGGCGCGGCTCGGCATCGCGAAGACGGATGCCCGGGTGAGCTGCTCCTTCAGGTACTCCTCGGGCGCGTAGCCGGCGAAGTGGACGCGGTCGGCGAGGCCGAGCTCGGCGGCGAGGCGCTCGAGCGCGGTCTTCTGCTCGCCGTCCCCGATGATCTCGACCTTGACATCGAGGGCGGGGTCGAGGAGCGCGACCGCGCGCAGGAGCTCGTCGATGTGCTTCTCGGCCTCGACGCGGCCGAGGAAGAGAGCGACGTTCTCGGTCCGCGGGGCGAAGTTCGGCGTGTAGTTGTCGATGTGCAGCCCGCACGAGATGGCATGGACCCCGGTGAGATCGGCGTACTTCTCGAGGTAGTCGGCGGCCTTCCGCGTGGGGGTCGTGACCGACTCGGCGAGGCCGAAGGTGCGGCCCGCGGCCTTCCACATGCCGCGGATGGCGGAATCCTTGAGCGAGCCGAAGAAGGGCGTGAACTGCATCGCGTTATCGGGCATGAAGTGGTTGGTGCCGACGATGCGGATACCGCGCGCCGCGGCCTGACGGGCGAGGCCGCGGCCGACGACGATGTGCGACTGGAAGTGGACGACGTCGGGCTTGACCTCGTCGAGTATCCGAGCGGCGTTCCGCTCGATGCGCCACGGGAGGGCGTACCGCAGCCACGGGTGCGGATTCCACCGCCACGAGCGCAGGCGATGCACCGTCATCGGCTGGCCCTCGTGCTCCTCGACCCGCGTGACGTTCGGGCCGTCCTCCGGGCGCGGGGCGACGACGTGGACCTCGTGCCCTCGCTCGACGAGACCGGCGGCGAGCCGCTCGGCGAACTTGGCGGCGCCGTTGACGTCGGGTGCGAAGGTGTCGGCGCCGATCAGGATGCGCAGGGGCGTCGAGCTCGCCTCGTGCGGATGCGGTGCGTCAGGCACGATCTGGATGATCCTTGCGTCTCGGGGGCAGGCGCGCTCAGCGCCGCGGTCGGGGGGAGGAAGACCAGCGGAGTCTACGGTACCTCAGCGATGGGTCTGGGGATGGTGCTTGGCGAGCCGGATGACGCCCACGATCGCGACCGCACCGGCGATGATCGACACGATCGCCGCGGGCAGCGGGATGAGCGTGGCCTCCCCCAGCACGATGACGCCGATGAGCACGGCGATGAGCGGGTCGACGACGGTGAGCCCGGCGATCACGAGGTCGGGCGATCCGACCGAGTACGCGGTCTGCACGAAGTAGCCGCCGAGCGCGGCGCTCGCGAGCAGGGCGACGATCGCGAGCACGGTGAGCCACTCGAAGTTGCCGTTGACGATGCGGTTGATGACGACCTTCGCGAGCGTGGCGACGAACCCGTAGAGCACGCCGGCGCCGACGATGTAGAACATGGCTCCCGCGCTCTTCCTCCGCACGGCGAAGAGCACGCCGAACACGGCCGTGACGACGCCGAGGATCCCGAGGACGGTGAGCAGCTGCTCCTCGTCGATGCGCTGCTCGACGGCGAAGGTCGCGGCGACCACGACGAAGACCCCGACGCCCCCGACGCTCATCGCGATCGCACCGATCGCGTTGCGGTCGAGGCGGATGCTCGACAGTCGCGCGTTGAGGATCGCAGTCATAACGAGAGCGACGACGCCGATGGGCTGGACGACGATGAGGGGCGCGAAGCCGAGGCTCGTGAGCTGGAAGACGATCGCGAGGCCGAGCATGACCGTGCCGAGCAGCCACGACGGGCGCCGCACGAGGTGCAGGAGCTGTCGCGGGCTGAGACCCGCCTTCGACCCGTCGCCGTGACTCGCCTCGACGGTCGAGACCCCGCGGTGCTGGAACTGCGCGCCGAGCGAGAGGAAGACCGCGCCGACGAGGGCGAGCGGGATCCCGATGGCGAGGAACGGACTGCGGATGAGCTCGTCCGTCAATTCGCTCAGCTCGGGGGGTAGCACCCGGACACTGTACCGACGAGGGCGCCGATATCCTGGACGAATGGCCGTGCTCCCGATCCGCATCACCGGCGAGCCGGTGCTCCATCGCCGGGCGCTGCCCGTCGAGACCGTCGACGAAGCCCTCCGCACCTTCGTTGCCGACATGTTCGACACGATGGAGGCCGCCCCGGGGGTCGGTCTCGCCGCGCCGCAGGTCGGCGTGGGCCTTCGGGTCTTCGTGTACGACTGGACGGACGAGCACGACGTGCACTGGCGCGGAGTCGCCGTGAACCCGGAGCTCCTCGTGAGCCCGCTCGAGCTCGACGAGCTCGACGAGGAGGACGAGTCGGAGGGCTGCCTGTCCGTCCCCGGCGAGCGGTTCCCGCTCCGTCGTGCCGAGCGCGCGCTGCTGCGGGCGACCGATCTCGACGGCGAGCCGCTCGAGATCGACGCACGAGGCTGGCTCGCCCGCATCTTCCAGCACGAGTACGACCACCTCGATGGCGTCCTCTACGTCGACCGCCTCGTGCACCCGCACGCCAAGGCCGCCCAGAAGGCCGTCAAGCGGAACTCCTGGGGCTCCCCCGGCCAGTCCTGGCTCCCGGGTCGCGACCACCTGGAGGACTGACCGCCTCCGCGCAACGACGCGCTATGCCGCCCAGCCGAGCGCGCGCAGCGCCGCCGCGACGCCGGCCGCCGCGACGATCACGAGGATGAACGGCACGCGGAGAGCGAAGAGGCCCGCAGCGGCGACGATCGCCGGCAGGCGGGCATCGATGAGGACGCCCTGCCCCGAGCCGACCGTCTGCACGACGATGAGCCCCGAGAGCAGGGCGACCGTCATGAGGTTCGCGGTGCGCGCCGCGGTCGGGGTCTGCAGGACGCGCTCGGGGACGAGGTAGCCGGCGAGCTTGATCGCGAGGACCGCGATCGAGGCGACGATGATGATCTGCCAGACGGTCATCGCTCCGACTCCCCCGAGTCGGGTGCCGGCGGCACATCGTCGTGATGCACGAGCTGCGGCTCGGGGCCTCCGGGCCGCCCGAGCAGATCGGGGATGCCCACGACGAGGGCCACGAGCGCCGCGACGAGCACGGGCAGGCCGGGCGGCAGGACGGGGATGGTGAGCGTCGTGACGACGGCCGCTCCGACCGCGACGGCGACGGGCTGCAGGGCTCGCAGACGGGGCCACACGAGGCCGAGGAAGGCCGCCGCGGCGGCCGCATCCAGCCCGAAGGCGCTCACGTCGCCGATGAGGTCGCCGAGGAGCGCGCCGGCGAGCGTCATGAGGTTCCAGCCGACCCAGATGATCGCGCCCGTCGCCCAGAACCCGATGCGCTGGCTCTCGAGCGTCGGCTGCGCGGTCGCGACCGCGGTCGACTCGTCGATCGTCAGGTGGCCGGCGAGCAGGCGCTTCGCCCAGCCGGGACCGACGATCGGCGAGACGCGGATGGCGTAGAGGCCGTTGCGCAGGCCGAGCAGCGTCGCGCCCGCGATCGCGGCGGGACCGGAGGCCGCGCCTCCCGCGGCGAGGACCCCGATGAGCGCGAACTGCGACCCACCCGAGAACATGACCGCGCTCAGGACGCACGCCTGCCACACGTCGAGACCGGAGGCGACCGCGAGAGCGCCGAACGAGATGCCGTACGCGGCGACCGCGAGGCCCACCGCCCAGGAGGCGCGCCAGGCCTCCCGACGCTCGGATGCCGCGCTCACGAGCGGCGCAGATCCACTCCGTGCACGCCGTTGTGATGGCGCAGCGCGGGGAAGACGACGGCGAGCGTGAACCCCACGCCGGGCTGCGTCGTCGCGGTCAGGATGCCGCCGTAGAGCTCAGCCCGCGCGCGCATCTCGGCGATGCCGCGGCCGTCGACGGTGCGGGTGAGGGCCGCGAGGTCGTCGTCGATCGAGGTCGCGGGGCCGGGGGCGGAGGCGGAGGCGTCCGCCCCGGCTGCCCCGGAGCTCTCCGCGGCACGACGGTGCTGAGCGCGGACCCCGTCGTCCTCCACGCGGAGCTGCAGACCCTGATCCGTCCACGTGAGCGTCACGCGCGCCTCCGTGCCCGGGCCGCCGTAGGCGAGCGCGTTCGCGAGCGCCTCCTGGAGGATGCGGTAGATCGCGATCTCGGCGCCGGGCTTGAGCGGGAAAGCTGCCCCGAACTCCTCGACGACAACGTCGAGACCCTGCTCGCGAAGCACGTCGATGAGCTCGTGCGCGGCGTCGAGGCGGGCGCCCTGGGCTCCCGAGGACTCGCCCTCCCCCACGAGGCTCATGACCCGGCGCAGATCGGCGAGAGTGGAGCGCGTCGTCTCCGCGATGACGGCGGCGCTGCGGCCCGCCGCGGAGGGATCGCGCTGGGCGGCGTACCGCGCGCCGTCGGCCTGGCTGATGACGACGGAGAGCGAGTGCGCCGCGACCTCGTGGAGCTCGCGGATGATGCGCAGGCGGTTGGTCTGCTCGGCGAGGGCCATCTCGGCGTCGAGTCGCGCGCGGTCGGCGCTCGCACGGTCGGCCCCGAGCCCCGTGACGCGACGGCGGGCGCGGAGCCAGGCGACGAGGAGGACGACCGCGAGGACGAGAAGAGCGACGCCGATCGCCGCGGAGACCAGCACGATGTCGGCCGCGTTGGCCGTGAGCCAGGAGATCACACCGTCATCCTCTCGTGCCGTTCCGCCACTGCCCGATCGCGGCGTGGGGCCCGCCGAGATCGGTGCCGCGGCGGGTGACGGACGCGCCCGTCGCGATCGCGACGGAGGAGGGAGGAGGTGGCTCCCCGACTTGGACTCGAACCAAGAACCTGCCGGTTAACAGCCGGCTGCTCTGCCAATTGAGCTATCGAGGATCGCTGCGAACAGCGAGGAACACGTTACCAGAACTCCGGAGGGCCGCTCGCACCCGACGACCTCCGTGGCGCTCGCTCAGTACCCGGCGGCGGGGTCGACGATGCCCACGAATCGGCCGTCTCCGAGGAACCCGCGGGCGTTCTCGGTGATACGGCTGGCGAGCAGCGGCGCGGTCATCTCGGGGGTGTCGGCCGAGTGCGAGGTGATGATGCAGCGGGGCTCGCTCCACAGGGCGTGGTCGTCGCCGAGCGGCTCGGGATCCGTCACGTCGAGGCCCGCTCCGAGGATCCGCTTCTCGCGCAGCGCCTCCGCGAGCGCGTCGGTGTCGATGAGCGCCCCCCGCGCGATGTTGACGAGCGCGGCGTGGTCGGGCAGCAGGGCGAGCTCGGCGGCGCCGATCAGGTGCCTGGTCCGCTCAGTGGATGCGGCCGCGAGGATGAGCGCGTCGGCGTCGGGGAGGATCGCGTGGAGCTCGTCGACGAGCGCCGTGCGGTCGGCGCCCGCGACGTCGCCCGCAGAGCGTCGCACGACGGTGATGCGCACCCGCCAGGGCGCGAGCAATCGGATGATCTCGGCGGCGATGCCGCCGGCGCCGACGATGACGACGTGGCGGCCGTAGAGCGAGAGTCCCGTGCGGACGGGCGCCCAGCGCGCGGCACGCGCCTTCGGGGCGAGCTCGCGGAGGACGGCGTGCAGGAGGGCCACGGCGTGCTCGGCCACGGGCTCGGAGTACGCCCCCTTGGCGCTCGTGAAGAGCGGCCCGCTGCCGTCGGCGTAGCGCGGCAGGATGCTCGCGAACCCGTCGACCCCGGCCCACGGGAGCTGGACCCACTGGATGCCCGGGTTCGCCTCGAGGATCTCCGCGAGCTCGTCCGCGCGCTGCTCGCTCAGCCAGATGAGGCCGCGCGTGGCGTCCGAGAGCTCGGCGACCTCCGCACCGCCGGCGATGGCGGCATCGACGAAGAGCGCCATCGGGCGCGGCAGGACCGCGATCGGGCCGGGCTCGATCCGGCGGCCGTCCGGCGGCGGAGCGCTGCGGCCCGCGAGCGGGTCCTCATGCTGCCGCGGGCCGAGGACGGTGACCGAGGCGAGAGGCACGAGCGGGCGGGCGTCGGGCGCGGTCGGCTCGGCGCCGGTCTCGGCGCCGGAGCCGGAGCCGGCGTCGGGGATCGACGGGGACGCGGTCATGCGGCGGAACCTCCAGGGATGCTCGGCGCGCGCCGCGCGCGGAGGCTATCCGCGCGCGAGAGCCGCGAGCTGCTCGACGTAGGGGTGGGTCGGGTCGCCGAGCACGTCGTCGATGCGACCCATCCCCACGATGCTCCCACGGTGCAGGACGGCGAGTCGATCCGACAGGCGGCGGATCTCGCCGACCTCGCTCGAGACGATGAACGCGGCGAAGCGACGGCGGCGCTGGACCTCGGCGAGGTGATCGAGGATGCTCGCCCGGATCGTCGCATCCACCCCGGCCGTCGGCTCGTCGGCGATGAGGAGGTCGGGCTCGAGCACGAGCGCGCGCGCGAGCGCGAGGCGCTGCCGCTGACCGCGGGACAGCTCGTGCGGGTAGAGCGGGATCGTCGCGAGCGTCAGGTGCATCGCGTCGATCGCCTCGGCGACGATGCCGCCCGCGACCTTCTTGGCGAGCTTCGGGTTCCGCTGGAAGAGCGGCAGCGCGACGTTCTCGCCCGCCGTGAGGTGGGGGTCGAGGACGGTCGAGGCGTCCTGCGGCACGTACCCGATGCGGAGCTCGAGCTGGTCGTCCTCCCGACGGCGCACGCGGCGCACGTCGATGCCGAGCACGTCGAGCGCGCCCCCGGTGATCTCGGGCCCGCGCGGGACGGTGCGCGAGGTGAGGCCCGCGATGACCATCGCGAGCGTGCTCTTGCCGCTGCCCGCCTCGCCGATGACGGCGAGGGTCTCCCCCGGCGCGATGTCGAGCGAGATGCCGGTGAGCGCCTGGACGGCCGCGTGCCCCTCGCCGCCGCGGTAGCGCACGGAGAGATCGCGAGCGCTGACGGTGACATCGTCGAGCTCGATCGTGCTCCGCACGTGGTCGACTGCCGTCATGGGGCTCCCCTCCCGGCGGCCGGAGCCGCAGCGCCTCCGCCGGTCATCGCCGGAGCAGGTTCTCGACTCCGACGAACCTGACATCCACTCTAGACCGAGCGGGTCTTCCCGAAAGGGGCTTGCGACGAGCGCGTCGGTCGGTGACGGATGCCCGGCGGTCAGTCGCCGCGGATCCTCCGCCGCTCGGCCTCGAGGTCGACGAGCTGCCGCTGGAGCGTGCGATACCGCTCGGGGTCGCCGCTCGCGTCGGTGCGCTGCAGCGCCCCGAGCAGCTCGGTCTTGCGCCGCAGCAGATCGCGCTCGATGAGCGAGGTCGTGACTCCCGTGCAGTACTCGCGCACGTGATCGCCGCGGATCGGCAGGGGCGCGATCGCGAGCTGCATGACGAGCGGGGCGAAGGCGCCGGGCGCCTCCTCGGCGGCGCGCGCGACCCACTGCTCGGTGCCGTAGTGCTCGAACGCGCCGACGAGAGCGTCGCGCACGGTGCTGAGCGCGGGGACGGTGAAGCCCGTGTGGAGGGCGCGCAGCGCGATCTCGCGATCGATCTCACCAGGGTGCTGGAGCACGGCCATGAGCAGCTCGCGCTCGAGGCGCGTGACCGGGTCGCTCGGCAGGTCGCTCATGCTGACGGTCGGGGCGCTGTAGCCGCCCTCCTCGGGCGGCGGCGCGTCGGCGCCTCGCGACTCGCGCCGCTCCCCCGCCGCTCCGGTGTCCGGCGCCGCCCCGCCGGCGGGAGCGGGCGCACCGGGCGCTCCTGACGCTCCGCGACTCGGCGCGGGTCGCGCCGCCGCCTGGCGCCGCGCGGCCTGCACCGCACGCGAGACCTCCGTCGGGTCCATCCCGATCCACCCGGCGAGCGTGCGGGCGTAGCCGCCCTGCATCGACTGGTCGCGGATGCCCGCCACGACGGGAGCTGCGGCGCGCAGCGCCCCGACCCGCCCCTCGACGGTCTCGAGGTCGAACTGGTCGAGGCGTCGGCGCACCATGAACTCGTACATGGGCTTGCGGCCCGAGACGAGCATCCTGATCGCATCGTCGCCCCTCTTGAGGCGCAGGTCGCACGGGTCGAGGCCGTCGGGGGCGACCGCGACGAAGGTCTGCGCGGCGAAGCGCTGCTCCTCCGCGAAGGCGCGGCTCGCGGCCTTCTGGCCGGCCTCGTCGGGGTCGAAGGTGAAGATCACCTCGCCGAGCTGCGTGGTGTCGGCGTTGTCGGTGTCGCCCATGACGCGGCGGATCACCTTGATGTGGTCCACGCCGAAGGCGGTGCCGCACGTCGCGACCGCGGTCGTGACGCCCGCGAGGTGGCACGCCATGACGTCGGTGTAGCCCTCGACCACCACGACCTGCTTGCCCTTCGCGATGTCGCGCTTCGCGAGGTCGAGCCCGTAGAGCACCTGGCTCTTGTGGTAGACGGCGGTCTCGGGGGTGTTGAGGTACTTGGGGCCTTGATCGGTCTCGAGCAGCTTCCGCGCGCCGAAGCCGAGCGTCTGCCCCGTGACGTCCTTGATCGGCCAGATCAGCCGGCCGCGGAACCGGTCGTACGGCGAGCGATCGCCCTGCCCGACGAGGCCGGCCGCGAGGAGCTCGTCGATCGAGAACCCCTGAGCCAGGAGGTGCTTCGAGAGCGCGTCGTACGAGTTCGGCGCGAAGCCGATCGAGAAGCGCGCGGCGGCGGCGGGGTCGAAGCCGCGCTCGCCGAGGAACGCGCGCGCCGGCTCGGCTGCGGGCGACTGCAGCTGCTCGCGGAAGAAGGCCTCGGCGGCCTCGTTCGCGGCGAGGATGCGGCGGCGGCTGCCGCCGTCCTCGCGGGCCTGCCCGCCGTCCTCGTAGGTGAGCGTGTAGTTCAGCCGCTGCGCGAGGCGCTCGACGGCCTCCGAGAACGTGACGTGGTCCATCTTCTGCAGGAAGGAGAAGACGTCGCCGCCCTCGCCGCAGCCGAAGCAGTGGTAGAAGCCGACCTGCGGGCGGACGTGGAAGCTCGGGCTGCGCTCGTCGTGGAAGGGGCACAGGCCCTTCATGGAGCCGATTCCGGCGCCCTTGAGGGTCACGTACTCGCCGACGATCTCGCCGATGTTCGTGCGCGACCTGACCTCATCGATATCGCTGCGTCTGATGAGCCCTGCCACGCGCCCGAGTCTAGGAGACGATGCGTTCGTGCCAGCTCATGGCCGACTGGTCGGTGAGGCTCGCGACCTGATCCACAACCACGCGCCGACGGGCGACGTCGTCGGCGGCCATGCGGAAGTCGTCGCCGAAGCCCGGGTCGAGCAGGGCATCCCCCGCCTGCCACAGGGCGTCGGCGAGCTCGGTCAGCAGCGCTCGCTGCCGGGCGTAGATCGGCTGGCGCGAGTTCGTCGACATGACGTTCGCCGCGACGATGCCCTTGAGCACGGCGATCTCGGCCTGCGTCTCGCGCGGGACGACCACGTTCGCGCCGAAGCGGGCGAGCGACCGCTCCGGATGCGCGGCTCGTGTCGCGTGGACGGCCTCGTGCGCGAACCGGCCGATGAGCTGGCTCGTGAGGTTCTTCAGGCGGGCGAGGTCGCGCCGCGAGCCGTCCCACGAGTCGATCCAGAAGTCGAGGTGGTCGAGCCGGTCGAACGCGGCGATGAGCTCGTCGTGGCCGATCTCGCCGCCGATCCACTCGAACATCGAGTCGACGAGGGCGTCGTGGTCGGCGCGCGCGCTCAGGGCGGGCACGTCGAGGTAGCCGCCGACGATCGCGTCCTCGAAGTCGTGCACGCTGTACGCGATGTCGTCGCTGAGGTCCATGACCTCCGCCTCGATGCAGCGCACGCGGTCGGGGGCGCCGGCGCGCATCCACTCGAACGCGGCCGCGTCGTCGTCGTAGAACCCGAACTTGCTGCGCCCGCTCGGGTCGGGGATGCCCTGCGACTGCGGCCAGGGGTACTTCGTGCTCGCGTCGAGGCTCGCGCGGGTGAGGTTGAGGCCGTAGCTGCGGCCGTCGGGGCCGAAGACCTTCGGCTCGATGCGCGTGAGCAGGCGCAGGGTCTGCGCGTTGCCCTCGAAGCCGCCGATGCCCTCGGCCCAGGCGTTGAGCGCGCGCTCGCCGTTGTGGCCGAACGGCGGGTGGCCGAGGTCGTGCGCGAGGCATGCCGTGTCGACGACGTCGGGGTCGAGGCCGAGACTCGTCGCGAGCTCGCGGCCCACCTGGGCGACCTCGAGCGAGTGGGTGAGGCGGTTGCGCGCGAAGTCGAGCCCGCTCGTCGGGCTCAGCACCTGGGTCTTCGCGGCGAGGCGGCGCAGGGCGCTCGAGTGCAGCAGGCGCCCGCGGTCGCGCGCGAAGTCGCTTCGGCGGGTCGAGTGCTCCTCGGGCAGCCAGCGCTCGGCGTCGCGAGGCGCGTAGCCCGTCCGCGCGCCGGTCTCGTCGCCGGCGTCCGGGCGCGCGTCGGCGTCCGGGCGCGCGGCGGCCACGTCATGGGGGTGGATGCTCACGCGAGCCTATCCTCCGCTGTTGTGCAGCTCGGCGGCCGCGACGTCGGCGCTCTGCGCGGTCGACAGCTCGCGGCTCGCGAGCCAGTTCTCGGGCAGGGCGGGCTTCTTCGGGGTGCCGGCTCGGCCGCGCTGGCCCTCGGCGGGCGCGCCCGGGTAGGGCTGGTCGCGATCGAGCTCGCCGAGAAGGTCGTCCATCTGCTGCAGGCTCTCGACCGCCGCGAGCGCGCGGCGCGCGTCGCCGCCGACGGGGTAGCCCTTGAAGTACCAGGCGACGTGCTTGCGGATGTCGCGGCACGCCCGGCCCTCGTCGTCGAAGAAGTCGACGAGCAGCTCGGCGTGACGGCGGAAGGCGTCGCCGACCTCGCCGAGGCTCGGCTGGATGCGGACATGCCGATGGGTGAAGGCGGCGGCGAGGTCGCCGAAGAGCCACGGGCGGCCGAGGCAGCCGCGGCCGACGACGATGCCGTCGCACCCGGTCTCGTCGACCATGCGCAGCGCGTCCTCCGCCGACCAGATGTCGCCGTTGCCGAGCACGGGCACGCTCGTGATCGTCTCCTTGAGCTTCCCGATCGCCGACCAGTCGGCGTGACCGGAGTAGAACTCGGCCGCGGTGCGCGCGTGCAGCGCGATCGCCGCGACGCCCGCGCCCTCGGCGGCCTTCGCCGCCTCGAGGTAGGTGAGGTGATCCGAATCGATGCCCTTGCGCATCTTCACCGTGACGGGGATGTCGCCCGCGGCCTGCACGGTCTGCTCGACGATGCGGCGGAAGTGCTCGAGCTTCCACGGGAGCGCCGCGCCGCCGCCCTTTCGGGTGACCTTCGGCACGGGGCATCCGAAGTTCATGTCGATGTGGTCGGCGAGCCCCTCGCCCACGAGGAAGCGCGCGGCCTCCCCCGCCGTGACGGGGTCGACGCTGTAGAGCTGGATGCTGCGGGTCGTCTCGGACTCGTGATGGCGGATGAGCCGCATGCTCTCGGGGGTGCGCTCGACGAGGGCGCGGCTCGTGATCATCTCGCTCACGTAGAGGCCCGCACCGTACTCGCGGCACAGGCGCCGGAAGGCCGTGTTCGTGATGCCCGCCATGGGCGCGAGCACGACGGGCACGCTCAGCGGGATCGGGCCGATGCTGAGCGGCGCGGGCAGAGTGGCGGTGGACATGACGCCCCTATTCTCCCAGGTCGCGGCCGTGCGCGACGTCAGCGGGAGGTGAGGGCGTGGGCGCGCTCGATGAGACGGACCGTCTCGAGGGCGCTCCGGGCATCCACGGGCATGGGGGCGCCGGTGCGGATGCTCGTCGCGACCTGCTCGTAGAAGGCCGGGTACTCGCCCGCCTCGGTCGGGACGGGGCGCAGCGATTCGGCGCCGTCGACGCCGACGAGGCCCCAGTCGGGCTCGGGCGTCGTGCCGTAGGCCGCGTCGCCGGGCCGGACGCCCTGCTTGAGGGCGGGCTCCTGGCCGTCGAGGCCGTGGACGCTGTAGGCGCTCGCATCGCCGAGCACGCGGAAGCGCGGGCCGCTCTGCGCCGCGACCCGGCTCATCGTGAGGTGGCTGCGGACTCCGCTCTCGTGCAGGAGCGAGACGAAGGCGTCGTCCTCGCTGCCGAGTCCGTCGCGCACCGAGGTGAGCTCGGCGTGCTCGAGCGACGCGGGGCCGAAGAGCGTGAGGGCCTGGTCGATGAGGTGACTGCCGAGGTCGAAGAGGATGCCGCCGCCCTCGGCCGGCGTGATGCGCCCCTGCCAGAGGTCGTGCTTGGGGGCTCCGAAGCGCTCGAAGGTCGACTCGAAGCGGTGGACGCGGCCGAGCGCGCCGCTCTCGACCAGGCGACGGACGGTCAGGAAGTCGCCGTCGAAGCGGCGGTTCTGGAAGACCGTGAGCGGGCTCGCGGGGTGCGCGCGCCGAGTGGCCGCGGCGTCGGCGGCGGCGATGATCGCCTCGGCATCGGCGACGCTCGGGGCGAAGGGCTTGTCGATGACGACAGCGGCGCCCGCCTCGAGGGCGGCGATCGCCTGCTCGCGGTGCACGTGCGGCGGCGAGGCGAGGATCACGAGCTCGAGCTCTCCCGCTCGGGCCGCGTCGAGCAGGGCGTCGGGCGTGGGCACGATGCGGGCGTCCGGATGCGCGGCGCGGGCCTCGGCGGCGCGCTCGGGGCTGCTCGTCGCAATCGTCGTGAGCGCGAACGCGGGATTCGTCGCGAGGAAGGGGGCGTGGAAGACCCGGCCGGCGAGCCCGAAGCCGATGATGCCGGTGCGGATCGGGGCGGAGCGCTCGCTGGGGTCTGTCGGGCTGACGTCGGTCGTCTCGGGCATGCGACGAGCCTAAGCGCGGTTGACTGTCGTGAGGCGGCCGGTTGCGGTGCCGCGTCGAGAACGGGAGCGATGGTGAGCGGAGAAGCGGTGCGTCCGGGGCGCGAGCGCGTGGCCGAGGATGCTGCGGCGCGCGGCCTGCAGGTGGAATTCGTCGAGCGGATGCGCGCGGGGTCTCTCGAGGAGGCCGCGAGCATTCTCGGGATCGCGCCCGCGGACATCCTCAAATCGCTCGTCGTGAAGCGGAGCGACGGGACGTTCCTGTTCGCGCTCGTGCCCGGTGATCGGCAGATCTCGTGGCCGAAGCTGCGGGCGGTCGTCGGCGTCAACAAGCTGCAGCTGCCCGCGCCCGAGGTCGCGCTCGCGGCAACGGGGTATGAGCGCGGGACGATCACTCCGCTCGGGTCGACGACGGCGTGGCCCGTGTACGTCGACGCCGCGGTGGTCGCGGCGCCGGGACGGCGCGTGTCGATGGGCGCGGGCGAGCACGGGTACTCGCTGTTCGTCTCGGCCTCCGAGCTCGTCGCGGCCCTGTCGGCGACGGTCGCCGACATCTCGGAGCCGGTCGCGCCCCGGTAGGGCGCCGCCTGCCGTCTCGGCCCGCATCGCGCGGCCTTCTCCACAATTCAGGAAGTGCGGTCGCGGGGAGTCGCAGATGAGCGCTCTCACGGCGTGTCGGCGCGGTCGCGTGCGCGGATCTCCTGAGTTGTGGAGGCGGGGGCCTCGCGCAGAGGGGCGCGGATGCTCGGCGCGGACTACTCGGCGGGTCGGGCCGGCGCGGGCGGAGTGGGCGCGGCTGCCGCGCTCGGGCCCGGGATCACGCAGGCATCGCCTTCGCAGGCCGCCGCGTCGGGGGCGCCCAGCATCGTGAACGGGGCGACCGGAGCATCCGCCGTCATCAGCGCGCCTCGGCGCCGCTGCGGGCCTCGGCCGCCTGCGTGAGGGCGGCGAGGAACATCTGCGGGTCCTGCGCTCCGGAGATGCCGTACTTCTCATCGATGACGTAGAACGGCACGCCCTGGATGCCGTACGCGACCGCCTGCGCCATGTCGGCCTTCACGTCGCCGAGGTACGTGTGCTCGGCGAGAGCAGTGCGCGCGGCATCGGCGTCGAGACCGACCTCGGCGGCGAGTTCGGCGAGCTCATCCGCCTTGCCGATGTGGCGCCCCTCGGTGAAGTAGGCGCGGAGCAGGCGCTCCTTGAGCTCGAGCTGCTTGCCGTGCGCCTTCGCGAAGTGCAGCAGCTCGTGCGCGAGGACGGTGTTCGTCTGGTGGATGTCGTCGTAGTGGTACTCGAGGCCCACCGACTCGGCGATGCCGGAGACGCGGGCGATCATCTGCTGCGCCTGCTCGGGGGTGACTCCCTTGCGCTGGCTGAGGTAGTCGACCGGGGTGCCCTCGAAGTCGACCGGGGTGTCGGGCGCGAGCTCGAAGCTGCGGTAGACGACGTCGACCGCGCCTCCCTGCGCTTCGAAGTCGGCCACGGCCGCCTCGAACTTGCGCTTGCCGATGTAGCACCAGGGGCACTGCACATCGGAGAAGATCTGGACGCTGAGGGGGGTCGTCGAGGTGCTCACCCTGGGGTCAACGTCTTGCGGTGGACGGTATTCCCGGGGTCTGTCGGTCGAGTCGGGGGACTGGTCTCCACAATTCAGGAACCGGGCGGGGCGCCGCCTCGGGCGTGGCCCGTCGTTGCTGGGCTGTGCGTCGAGCGGCGGCGTGTCGCAGGCTGCCGGAGCGCGGCGACTCCTGAATTGTCGAGACGCACGAGGATTCCGCGCTCGCGCAGCGCGCGCTCGACCGCGGCCTGCACCGCCGGCCAGGCGCCGAAGACCTGGCGCGCGCTCGGGCGGAGGGCGTGCAGCCCCGCGCGCGTGATGGCGAGGTCGCGCGCGCGATCGAGCTCGAAGGTCTCGCGGTGGTGCTCATCGCCGTCGACCTCGACCGCGACGGCGCCCTCCACCACGAGGTCGACCCGCTCGAGCGCGCCCGAGTACCGCACCTGCGACTCGACCTGCAGGCCGCACGCGCGCAACCGTGAG
>JBKHYA010000021.1:0-24417 GCA_046565745.1 Actinomycetes bacterium | reverse complement strand
CGACCCCGTCGAGGCGATGTGGCAGCTCGCGGGCATCGCCCCGCTCGGCCCGCTCGACCAGGTAAGGCTGCTGCGGTCGGAGGACGCCGAGACGCTTCTCCGTCAGCTCATCGAGCTCGCCAACGACGCGATGGAGGTGCTCGCCGTGACGTGGGACGACACCGACGACTTCCCCACCCCCGACGACTTCCGCGACGGCGACGCGTGACCGGGCTGCTCGCCTTCCCCATCCCGACCGATCCCGGCACGGCGTCGGCGGCCGGGCCGCTGTTCCTCGCGATGGGCGTCGCGACGGTCGCCGTGCTCGTCTGGCAGGCCGTCCGCTACTTCCGCGACTCGCGCGACGACGACGACTGAGCCGCGCCCAGCGCGCTACGAGCCCTCAGCCGAGACCGGTGCCCGTAGCGTGCCGCCCGCGCTCGAGGAGGACGGCGATCGCGGCCGTCATGAGCGCCGCGACCAGGAGCGCGCCGTAGACCGTGCGATTCGCGAGCAGGGAGTCGGAGATCGGGGGCGTCGGCACGATCATGATCACGAGCGACAGCACCGCCGTGAGCGCGAAGACCGCCCAGGCGCCGCGCCTCGCCCACCCCGCCGACCGCTGCGCCCCGAACAGCAGGGTCAGGTGTCCGGCAGGGATGAGCAGCAGCACGGGGATGTCGCGGGGCGTTCCCGTGGGCGCTCCGGCGTAGTCGCTGCCGAGGAGCTCGTTGGCCACGAGGAGGATGACGATCGGCACGGCGAGCATGACCGCGCCGATGCGCCCCATCGTGCCGAGCCACGGCGTGAGCGCGAGGCCGAGAAGGGTGGCAGCGCCGAGCAGCACCGCGGTCGCGGGCGACAGGTGGCCGAGCACCGGGTCGAGCTGTCGGGGCGCGAGGGCCGCGGCGGCGAGCGCGAGGCCGACGAGCACGAGCAGCACGACGAGCACGCCCATCGCGATCCGCGGAGCGGTCCGCGCGCGGGTCGCCGGTCGAGCAGCGGGTGCGGTCATCATGGCGCGACCTCCTCCATCACGAGGGCTGGGTGGCGCCAGTATCCTCCTGCGTCGGTGCGCGCACCAGAGGCGGTCGCCCCGCTGCGATGCGGGATGCTCAGCGCGCGCCGCGCGCCATCCAGGCCTCGACGTCGTCGGCCGTGCGCGGGATGCCCGCCGACAGGCTCTCGCAGCCGTCGGCGGTCACGAGCACGTCGTCCTCGATGCGCACGCCGATGCCGCGGTACTCCTCGGGCACGGTGAGGTCGTCGGGCTGGAAGTAGAGCCCCGGCTCGATCGTGAACACCATGCCCGGCTCGAGGACGCCGTCGAGGTAGAGGTCGCGCCGCGCCTGCGCGCAGTCGTGCACGTCGAGGCCCAGGTGATGCGAGGTGCCGTGCACCATGTAACGGCGGTGCTGGCCGCCGTCGGGCCGCAGCGCCTCCTCGGCCGACACCGGGAGCAGGCCCCACTCGGCCGTGCGGCGCGCGATGACCTCCATCGCGGCGGCGTGGATCTCGCGGAACCGGATGCCCGGCCGGACGATCGCGAAGGCCGCGTCGGCCGCCTCGCGCACGGCCTCGTACACCCGGCGCTGCACCTCGGTGAACGAGCCGCTCACCGGGAGCGTGCGGGTGATGTCGGCCGTGTAGTAGCTCTCGAGCTCGACCCCCGCGTCGATGAGGATGAGGTCTCCGGGGAGGACGGGGCCGTCGTTGCGCGTCCAGTGCAGGATGCACGCGTGCGGGCCGCTCGCGGCGATCGTGTCGTAGCCGACGGTGTTTCCCTCGGCGCGCGCACGGCGGTCGAAGGAGCCCTCGACGAGCCGCTCGCCGCGGGGGTGCGCGACGATCTCGGGCAGGTCGGCGATGACGTCGTCGAAGCCCTGGCGGGTCGCGGCGACCGCGAGGCGCATCTGCTCGATCTCGAAGGCGTCCTTCACGAGGCGCAGCTCGCTCAGGTCGCGCGCGAGGTCCGCGTCGCGCTCGACGAGCTCGCCGAGCGCGGCCTCGGGGTCGGCGTCGGAGTCGGCGGCGGCGGCGGCGGTCGGGCCGGCGAGGAGCAGGCGCTGAGCATCCACCCGCTCGGTGATCGAGGGGTCGGCCTCGCGCACCAGGATCGTGCGGGCGTCGACGGAATCGAGCACGGACTCGAGGTCGCCGAGCCCGCGCGTGGCGAGCGCGAGGTCGGCGGCGACGTCGGCCGCGGTGGGGCGCGGGCCCGTCCAGAACTCGCCGATCTCGGGGTTCGCGTAGAACTCGTCCGAGTCGCGGCCCGCGGCCTCGCGGAAGTACAGGACGGCGTCGTGCCCGTCGGGCTCGCCGGCATCGGTCGAGCGCGGCTCGAGGACGAGCACGCTGCCGGGGACCGTGTCGGAGCCCCAGCCGGTGAGGTGCGCGAAGGCGGAGTGCGCCCGGTACGGGTAGTCGGTGTCGTTCGAGCGCTGCTTCGCGGGGCCGGCGGGGATCACCGCGCGCGCGGTCGGGTGCAGCGCCGAGATGCGGGCGCGGCGGTCGGCGGCGAAGGCCGCCTGCTCGCGCGGCCCGGTCGCGCGGCTCGGGCGCTCGGCCCAGCCCTGCGAGATGTACTCCTTGAAGGCGTCGGAGCCGGGCGTCGTCGAGCGGTTCGCGGTCGCGCGCGGGGCATCCTTCTGATCGGTCTCAGCCATGCGTCCATCCTCCCACCCATGGCCGGGCGGGGGCAGGGGATGCTCGCGTGCGCGCCCGGTCAGGGCGCGAGCCGCGCGACCACGGGGCGGTGGTCGCTCCCGGCGTCGTCGACGGTCGTGATGACCCGGAAGGAGCGGATCTCGAGGTCGGGGGTCGCGAGCACGTGGTCGATGGGCGCGCCCAGGAGCGCCGGCAGCCGCGTGGGCCATGTGCCGACCGCGCCGCTGCCGGTCACGAGCGCCGCATCGACGCACGAGCCGAGCCCGGGGCCGTCGTCGGTCGCCGTGAAGTGGTCGGCGGTCGCGTTGAGGTCGCCGGCCATGATGACGCGCTCGCCCGTGCACACCTCGTCGAGCCACGCGAGGTCGGCGCGCCAGTTCGCGAGCTCGCCCGGCACGGGGGCGATCGGGTGCACCCCGATGATCGTCGGCCCCACGCCCGAGATCGGCCGGAGCACGATGCTCGGCAGCACGGTCGTCGAGCCGACCGTGTCGTCGCGCGCGTACTCGCCCACCTCGACGGAGATGAGCACGCTCGTCGAGCGGGCCTTGAGCTCGAGCTCGGGGTCGAACTCGAGCGTGTGCACCCACATGGGGCGGCCGGCATCGCGCAGGATCTCGGCGACGACGACGGCGGTCTCCTCCGTCGTCTCGGGCAGGACGATGACATCGGCCTGCTCGGCCGCGGCGAGATCGGCGATCACGCCCGGCCCGGTCGCGTCGCCGAGGGTGTTCCAGGCCAGCACGACGAGCTCGTCGTCGGCGGGCGGGGGCAGGGCATCCGCCCCGAAGCCGCGACTGGAGAGCACGGCCATATTGATCGCCGCGAAGGCGATCGCGATGACGGCGAGCCCGGCGAGGAAGCGCCGCGCGCCCGCCCACAGCGCCGCGATGATCAGCAGCGTGATCGCGACGAGGACGGCGACGAGCGCGCTGAGCCCGCGCAGGCCGACCAGCTGGGCGATGACGGGAGCGCCCGCGAGGCCGAAGAGGCTCGGCCAGGCGATGACGAGCAGCGCCGCCGCGACGCCGAGGAGCAGGGCGGCGGCGGCGGAACGGCGGATCATGACCTCGTGAGCCTATCCCGCGCGATCGCGCGTGCCCCCGAGCGCGGATGCCCGGCTCGCGCGGAGCCGAGCCCGACCTTCCCCTGCGTAGCATGAGGAGCATGCCGCGCCCCACGATCGACCTGCACAGCCACAGCAGCGTCTCGGACGGCACGGAGACCCCCACGCAGCTCGTGCGCGCGGCGATCGCCGCGGGTCTCGACACGCTCGCGATCACCGACCACGACTCGACCGCGGGGTGGGACGAGGCCGTCGCCGCAGCCTCCGGCAGCGGGCTGCAGATCGTGCGCGGCATGGAGCTGTCGACCCGCTACGAGTGGCGCAGCGTCCACCTGCTCGGCTATCTCTTCGACCCGCACGACGCCGACCTCGTCGCCGAGACGGGGCGCATCCGCGACGATCGCCTGACGCGCGCCGAGCGCATGGTGTCGCGCATCTCGGAGGACTACGACGTCACCTGGGACGACGTGCTCGCCCAGTCCGGCGGTGTGTCGATCGGCCGCCCGCACATCGCCGACGCGCTCGTCGCGCGCGGCATCGTCCGCACCCGCAGCGAGGCGTTCGAGTCGATCCTGCACTTCCGCGCCGGGTACTACCTGCCGCACGCCGCCCCGACCGTCCTCGAGGGCGTGCGCATCATCGCGAACGCGGGCGGCGCTCCGGTCATCGCGCACCCGGCGACGCGCGGTCGCGAGGCCGTCATCGATGAGGGGATGCTCGAGCAGCTGGTCGACGCCGGTCTCGTGGGCCTCGAGGTCGACCACCGCGAGAACACCGACGAGGGTCGCGCGACGCTGCGCGACTGGGCGCGCCGATACGACCTCGTCATGACCGGATCGAGCGACTACCACGGCGACGGCAAGCCCAACCGGCTCGCGGAGAACACGACCGACCCCGAGGCGCTCGAGGCGATCATCGCCCGTTCGCGCGGCGTCGCTCCCGTTCGCGCCTGACGCGCTCTTTCAGCCCGTCTCGCGCGGAGCCGGGGGCGCCGAGCGCCTGAGGGCGGACGGCGCGCCCGTCGGCGCGAGGGGCGTACCGTCGGTGCCCTGCCGGCGCCGGCGAGCGGCCCGGCGCGACGACCGGAGGCGATGCCGAATGATCACCGAGCTGGGCCCGAACGAGATCTTCGTCTTCGGCTCCAACCCCGACGGCTGGCACGCCGGCGGCGCCGCGAAGACCGCGCTCGACCGCTTCGGCGCCGTATGGGGAGAGGGCCACGGCCTGCACGGCCGCTCGTACGCGGTCGACACGATGAGCGGCCTCGGCGTGCTCGAGGAGGAGGTGCGGGTCTTCCTGGAGTTCGCGACCGACCACCCCGAGCTGAGATTCCTGGTGACCCCGATCGGAACCGGGATCGCTGGCTACGACCCCGAGGAGGTCGCGCCGTTCTTCGTCGGCGCCCCCGCCAACGTCGTGCTGCCCGACGAGTTCGCGGCGATGCTCGCGGCGGAGTGATCGGCGTCGGCGTCGTCCTCGGCGCCGTCGGCCTCGTCCGCGCGACCCGCGTCGTCCGTTCCGGTCGCCTCCGGCGCGCCCGGGGCGCCGTGCGCGCCGGGGCCCGGCATCGCCGGAGTCGCGCGCCGCACCATGAGCACGAGCGGGATGGTCACGAGGGCGATGATCGCGCCGACGGCGAAGGCCGCGCGCACGCCCTCGGCGGTCACCGAGTCGGTCGTCGCGCCACCGGGGCCCGCGAAGGCCGAGGAGACGGAGATGAACAGCGCGATGCCCGCGGCGCCCGCGACCTGCTGGATCGTGCCGACGATCGCGCTGCCGTACGAGCTGAGCCTCGGCGTGAGCGACGACATGCCGTTCGTGATGAGCGGCGTGAACAGCAGGGCGAGACCGAGGCTCGTTCCGAGGTTCGCGACCGTGACGAGCCAGAGCGGCGTCGTCGCGGTGAAGAGCGTCATGCCCCACAGCGACCCCGAGAGCACGAACGCGCCGGGGATGACGAGCGAACGCGGGCCGACGCGGTCGTAGCGGCGGCCGATGATCGGCGCGGCGAAGGCCATGAGCAGCCCGCCCGGGAGGATCAGCAGGCCGGAGACCACGGCCTCCGCGCCCAGGACGTCCTGGACGTAGAGCGGGATGAGGATGATCGCCCCGAAGAGCGCCATCGACGCGATCGTGACGGTCGCGATCGCGAGCGCGAACTCGCGCGAGGCGAAGGTGCGCAGGTCGAGGAGGGCGCCGTCGGTGCGCTGCAGGATGACCTGGCGCCAGGCGAACAGGCCGATCGCGACGACGCCGATGCCGAGCGCGATGAGGCCGGGTACGAGCTGCGCGCCGCCGCGCTCGCCGAGGAGGCTGAGCCCGTAGACGAAGCCGCCGAAGCCCGGGATCGACAGCGCGACCGAGAGCAGGTCGAGACGCACCGGGCGCTGCTCGCCGACGTTGACGATGCGCGCGGCGCCGAGTGCGAGCGCGCCGATCGCGAACGGCATCATCGTGATGAAGAGCCAGCGCCAGTCGGCGACCGACAGGATGATGCCCGAGACGGTCGGGCCGAGCGCGGGTGCGACCGAGATCACGATGGAGATGTTGCCGACGACGCGGCCGCGCATGTGGGCGGGCACGAGCGCGAACACCGTCGTGAACAGCAGCGGCATCATGATCGCCGTGCCGCTCGCCTGCACGACGCGTGCGATCAGGAGCACTTCGAACCCGGGCGCGACGGTCGCGATCGCGGTGCCGATCGTGAAGAGCGTCATCGCCGCGAGGAACATGCGTCGCGTCGGGAAGCGCACCATGAGGAAGCCCGTGATCGGGATCACGACGGCGAGCGTGAGCATGAACGCGGTCGTGAGCCACTGCGCGGCAGAGGCCGTGATGCCGAGGTCGTCGATGAGCTCGGGGATCGCGACGCCCATGAGCGTCTCGTTGAGGATCACGACGAACGCGGAGACCAGAAGGAGCCGGATCACGAGCATGTTGCGCGCGTGCTCCGGCGACTCGACGGTCGATGACGCGGTCGCGGGGGAGGAAGAGGAAGTCACGGGTCTCCGAGGCGGTCGGCGGCGAAGCGAGGGGATGCTCGGCGGTGGCCCCGAAGGCACAACCTACTCCGGGCCTCCGTCATTCCCGTCCGTGAGGAATCCGCAGAGCGAGTTCCCCGCGGACGGGTCGGCGACTAGGACTGCGCGGCGGCCGTGCCCTCGCCCGAGCCGCCCTGGCCGGCTCCGCCGGAGCCTCCCGAGCGACGGCGGCGGCGACGGCGCTTGGCCGCAGGCGTCGAGCCGTCGGCCGCGGGCGACGCGGCGGGAGCATCCGTCGTCGTGGTCTCGGAGGGCTCGCTGCGGCGACGCTCGCGCGGAGGACGCGACCCCTCGCGCGACGACCCCTCGCGCGAGCCGCCCGACCGCGAGCGCGAGCGCTCGCGCGGCGGGTGCGAGGCGTCCTTCTCCGCCTTCGGGATGGGCGTCGCCTTCAGGCGGCCCTTCGACCCCTCGGGGATGTTGAGGTCGGTGAACAGGTGCGGCGACGACGAGTACGTCTCGACCGGCTCGGGGATGCCCATCTCGAGCGCACGGTTGATGAGCGCCCACTTGTGCATGTCGGCCCAGTCCACGAACGTGACGGCGATGCCGGTCTTGCCCGCGCGGCCCGTGCGGCCCACGCGGTGCAGGTAGGCGTCGTGGTCGTCGGGGACGGTGTGGTTGATGACGTGCGTGACGTCGTTGACGTCGATGCCGCGCGCGGCGACGTCGGTGGCGATCAGGATGTCCTTCTTGCCGGCCTTGAACGCGGCCATCGAGCGCTCACGGGCCTCCTGCGTCATGTCGCCGTGCACGGCGCCGGCGCTGTAGCCGCGGTCGTTGAGCTCTTCGACGAGCTTCGCGGCCGCGCGCTTGGTGCGCGTGAAGACGACGGTCTTGCCGCGGCCCTCGGCCTGCAGGATGCGGCCGATCACCTCGTCCTTGTCGAGCGAGTGCGCGCGGTAGACGATGTGCTCGATGTTGGCCTGCGTGAGGCCCTCGTCGGGGTCGGTCGCGCGGATGTGGATCGGCCGGTTCATGAAGCGGCGCGCGAGAGCGACGATCGGGCCCGGCATCGTCGCCGAGAACAGCATCGTGTGGCGCGTCGGCTTCGTCTGCGAGAAGAGCTTCTCGATGTCGGAGAGGAACCCGAGGTCGAGCATCTTGTCGGCCTCGTCGAGGACCATGACCTCGACGTTGGCGAGGCTCAGCAGCCGCTGGCTCGCGAGGTCGAGCAGGCGGCCGGGGGTGCCGACGACGATCTGCGCGCCCGCCTTGAGCTGGTCGATCTGGCCCTCGTACGCCTTGCCGCCGTAGATCGACACGATCTTGACGTCGCGGTTCTTCGAGGCGAGCTCGAGGTCCTCCGTCACCTGGACGCACAGCTCGCGCGTCGGGACGACGATGAGCGCCTTGACGCCGGGCTCGGGGTGCAGGCCGAGGCGCTGGATGAGCGGGAGGCCGAAGCCGAACGTCTTGCCGGTGCCGGTCTTGGCCTGGCCGATGATGTCCTGCCCCGTGAGCGCGAGGGGGATGGTCTGCTGCTGGATCGGGAAGGGCTCGAGAATGCCCTGGGATGCGAGGGCATCGACCAGGTCGGTCTCGATGCCCAGATCGGTGAAAGTCACGTGAAGGTTCGCCCTGTCTGGTATTGGTAGCGCTCAGTTTACCCGTCGGGCCCGCGCTCCGGCCGACGGGACCATCGCCTAGGCTGTCCGCGTGACCCCGTGGCTCCGACGCACCCGTCCGCGCACGCCCGCGCCGACGCTCCCGTCGCGAGGCACGGCGACCGCGGCGACGCGCGTCGACCTGCACGAGCTCACCCCCGAGACCGACGTCTTCCTCGGCCACTGCGCGACGCTGCACCTCACCTTCTTCGAGCAGCTGAGCCACGCGGTCGCGAACGCTCCGCGCGTCGCCGAGAAGGATGCCCTCGCCGAGGCTGCGGCGACGATCCTCGCCCGCTATCGCGGGCTCGTCGCCGAGATGGAGCGGCTCAGGCTCGACTCGGCCGCCGTCATGGAGCCCCACCTCGCGAGCGTGCAGGAGTTCGAGCGCCGGACGATGGGCGCCGACTGGCACGAGCAGGTCGCGAGCGCGCACGTCGCGATCGGGTTCCTCACCGACTTCTGGATCCGCCTCGGTGCCGGTCTGCCCCGCGACTCGCGCGAGCGGGTCGAGTCGGTGCTCTCGGAGGGCGACCTCGAGCGGCCGCTGCACGCGATCATCGAGCGCGCGATCGCCGCCAATCCGCGGCTCTCGTCGCGGCTCGCGCTCTGGTGCCGGCGCCTCGTCGGCGACACCATGCTGCAGGCGCGGTCGTCGCTCGCGCTCCACGCCGACCGCTCGCGCGACGAGGAGCAGATCGAGCCGGTGTTCACCGAGCTCATCGCCGAGCACACCCGGCGGCTCGACCGCCTCGGGCTCACGGCCTAGGCGGCGGATCGCGACCGGGGCGTCTGCGGACGCGTCAGACGGCGCGCGTCGAGGCGGGCATCCCGCCCGGAGCCATGAGGCGCGCGAGCAGCTCGTCATCGGCCGCGCGTCGGCGGGGCGGGAGCAGCAGCGCGAAGGCGAGGGCGACCGCCGGGCCGATCACGAGGCTGAAGACCCAGATCCACCCGCCGTCGAACGTGAACCCGAGCCACAGCAGGAGCACCCACGTCGCGGCCGTCGCGGCGGCGGCGATCGCGGGGATCAGCAGCAGGCCGTGCGTCTCGCGGCCGGCGACGCCGTAGCGGACCCCGAGGCCGAGCGCGGCGCCGATGACCGTGACGAACAGGAGCTCCATCGTCAGCCGACGAAGCCGATGCGGCGGGTCGACTCCGAACCGATCTCGACGTAGCCGATGGCCGCGGCCGGCACGACGTAGTGCTTGCCCTTGTCGTCCGAGAGGGAGAGGACCGTGCCGCTGGCGAGGGCGTCGCCCACGGCCTTCTGGATCTCTGCGGCGGTCTGCGAGGTCTCGAACGCGAGCTCACGGGGGCTGTTGAGGATGCCGATGCGAATGTCCACGAACGTCACTGTACCCCGGCGCGCGGGGGCGATCCGCGGCGTTCACCGAGAGCGGACCGCATGGGCCGCGCCGGGCGGGCGGCGCGGTGTCGGAGGCCGCCGATAGCGTGTGGGCATGCCCTCGCTCGACCCCTCGCAGCTCGCCGCCGTCGAGGCGCGGCGAGGGCGCGGAGCGGTCGTGCTGGGCGCGCCGGGCACGGGCAAGACGACCGTCGCGATCGAGCTCGTCGCGCGGGCGGTGCTCGAGGACGGCCTCGCCCCCGACGAGGTGCTCGTGCTGACCCCCTCCCGTCGTTCGGCGACCGCGCTGCGCGACCGCATCGCCCTGCGGCTCGCCGAGCCGGACGAGGCGCGAGCGCCCGTGCTGCCCGGCCCGCTCGCGCGATCGATCGCCTCGTTCGCGCACGCCCTCGTCACCGCGGAGGCCCGTCTCGCCGGGAGCCCCGACCCGAGACTGCTCTCGGGCGCCGACCAGGATGCCGACATCGCCGAGCTGCTGGACGGCCACCTCGCCGACGGGGCGGGGCCTGCGTGGCCTGAGCACCTCGGGCCCGACGTGCGCGCTCTCGGCGCCTTCCGGACGGAGCTGCGGGACGTCATCGCGCGGCTCTCGGAGCACGACTGGTCCTCCGACGACCTGCGCGCGGCCGCCGCCCGGCGCTCGCGGCCCGAGTGGGCGGCGATCGCGGACTTCGTCGACGAGTACCGCGCCGTGCTCGGCGGCGCGCGCGCCGAACAGGTCGACCCCGCCGAGCTCGTCCGCGCCGCGATCGGGCTCGTGCGCGACCTTCTGCCGTCCGCTCCGCCTCTTCCGCGCCTCGTCGTGCTCGACGACGCGCACGACGCGACGCCGAGCGGCTTCGACCTGCTCGCCGCCCTCGCCGCGCGCGGCTCGACCGTCGTCGTCATCGGCGACCCCGACGTCGCGACCAACACCTTCCGAGGGTCGGAGCCCGACGCGGTCGCGCGCTTCGCGGCGCTCGTCGAGCGCGCGGCGCCCGGGGTCGGGGCGGCGCTGCCCACCCTCGTGCTCGGTACGGCCCACCGACACGGGCCCGCCGTGCGCGCGCTGACGGCGGGGCTCGCGGGTCGCATCGGCACGGCGGCTGCGGGCATGCAGCGGCGCGCGGTCGCAGGGCGGGAGCGCGACGCGGAAGATGCGGAGGTCACGAGCGAGGCGACCGCGCCGGCCATCGGGCCCGCGCTGCTCGCGATGACCGCCCCGAGCGGCGCCCGCGAGCGCGCCCTCGTCGCGGACCTGCTGCGCGAGCGCCACGTGCTCGACCGCGTGCCGTGGTCGCGCATGGCCGTCGTCGTGCGCAGCGGCGCGCAGGTCCCGCTCATCGCCCGGGCCCTCTCCGTCGCCGACGTCCCCGTGCGGACGACCGCCGCCGGGCGTCCCCTGCGCGAGCACCCCGCGGCGCGCGCCCTCATCCGCTTCGTCGACGTCGGGGTCGGGCGGAGCCCGCTCGACGCCGCCGCGGCGACCGAGCTCCTGCTCGGGCCGCTCGGCGGGCTCGACCGCATCGGGCTGCGGCGGCTCCGCCGCGCGCTGCGGGCGGAGGAGCTCGCGGGCGAGGGCGATCGTCCGGCCGACGAGCTGCTGGTCGAGGCGCTCGCCGCTCCCGACCGGCTCGAGACGATCGACCATCGCGTGGCCCGCCGCGCCGCGCGCGTCGCGCGGACTCTCGCGGGCATCCGCGCGCGACACGACGCGGGGGCGACCGTCGACGAGCTGCTCTGGGCGGCATGGAGCGATGCGCAGGTCGCCGACGACTGGGCGCGCCAGTCGGCCGGGTCGGGCGTCGTCGCGGCCGAGGCCGATCGCGCGCTCGATGCCGTCGTCGCCGTGTTCACGGCCGCGACGACGATCGTCGACACCGTGCCCGAGGCGACCGTCGAGGCCTTCCTCGCGCGCGTGCTCGATAGCGACGTCGCCGACGACCTGCTCGCGCCCGTGCGGCTCGCCGAGTCGGTGCTCGTGACGACGCCGGCGTCCGCGACCGGGCTCGAGGTCGACGTCGTCATCGTCGCCGGGCTCACGGAGGGGGTGTGGCCGAACCTGCGGATCCGCGGCTCGCTGCTGCACGCGCCCGCGATCAGCCGCCTCGCGAGCGGGCTGCCCGTCGACGACATCGACGAGCGACGCCTCGTCCTCGACGACGAGCTGCGGATGGCCGTGCTCGCGTTCGCGCGCGCGCGGCATCAGCTCATCGCGACCGCGACGGCGGGCGACGACGAGCAGCCGAGCGCCCTGTGGCAGGTCGTCGCCGACGCGGCGGGGGAGCTCGCGCCCGAGGAGGGAGCCGGGGGCGGCACCGCTGCCGAGCGTCGTCGCGGCCGGCCCCGCTCGCTGCGGCGCCTCGTCGGCCACCTCCGGCGCATCCTCGCCGACCCGGGAGCCGGGGAGACCGCGCGGGCCGACGCCGCCGTCGCGCTCCGTCGGCTCGCCGACGCCGCGGTGCCCGGAGCCGATCCGGCGGAGTGGTGGGGGCTCATCGACCCGTCGACGACCGCGCCCCTCTTCGCGGAGGCCGAGAGCGTGGCGCTCTCGCCCTCGAAGCTCGAGTCGATCGAGTCGTCGCCGCTCGACTGGTTCCTCGACCGCATCGCCCCGGAGGAGTCGAGCCCCGCGATGGGCATCGGCACGATCGTGCACGGGGCGATGGAGACCGCGACCGACCCGACCGTCGACGCCGTGTGGGCGGCGATCGAGGCGCGCTGGGGCGAGCTCGTGTTCGAGTCCCCGTGGCTCGCGGACCAGCAGCGCCGCCTCGCGCGTCGATACGCCCAGGGCGTCGCCGCCTACCTGCAGGACGCCGCGGGCGCCGGCCGCGCCCTCGTCGCCGCCGAGCGCCGCTTCGAGGTCGAGGTCGATCGGGCGCGACTGCGCGGGACGGTCGATCGCATCGAGAGGGGCGACGACGGCGCCGTGCGGATCATCGACCTCAAGACCGGCAAGCCCGTGACGGATGCCCGTGCGGCCGAGAACGCGCAGCTCGGCGCCTACCAGCTCGCCTACGCCGACGGCGCGTTCGACGAGATCCTCGACGGGCTGGGCCCGCACCACGCCGAGGGCGCCCGGCTGCTGTTCGTCCGCGAGGGCGTGCGCGGCAAGCCCTACCGCGAGGCGAGCCAGGCGGTGCTCGACGAGGTCGGGCTCGAGGCGTTCCGCGAGCGCCTGCGGCAGGCCGTCGCGGCCATCGCCGTCGCCGAGCTGACGGGGGCGCGCACCGTCGGCCGCTACGACTACGGAGCGCTGCGGCACCGCATCCACCGCGTACCGCCCGTGACGGGGGCGTCATGACGAGCTGGATCGCCTCCGTCCCCGGCGCCCGCGTGAGCGCCGACGAGATTGCCGACGCCATCGGGCAGCACCGTCCGACCGACGAGCAGCGCGCCGTCATCGAGTCGCCGCTGGGCCCCGCGCTCGTCGTCGCCGGCGCGGGCTCGGGCAAGACAGAGACGATGTCGGCGCGCGTGCTGTGGCTCGTCGCCAACGGGTTCGTCGCGCCCGAGCAGGTGCTCGGCCTCACCTTCACCCGCAAGGCGGCCGGCGAGCTCTCGCACCGCATCCGCGAGCGGCTCACCGCGCTCGGCCGGACGCCGCTCATGAGCCGCGAGCCCGAGGCGCCGCCGCTCGTCGACGCGTTCACGCAGCCGACCGTGTCGACGTACAACGCCTTCGCCTCCACCCTCTACCGCGACCACGCCGTGCTCATCGGGCGCGACCCCGAGGGCGCGGTGCTCGGCGAGGCGAGCGCGTGGCAGCTCGCGCGCCAGGTCGTCACGAGCTCCGACGACGCGCGGCTCGCCGAGCTCGACCAGCCCGTCGACCGCCTCACCGCCGCCGTGCTGCAGCTCGCCCACGCGGTCGCCGAGCACGACGCCGACATCGCCGACGTGCGCTCGTACATCGAGGAGTTCCTGGGCGTCGCCGACCTGCCGCTCGGCGATCGGCACGTGCGCGCGCAGGGCATGGAGGCGCTCCTGAGGCTCGGCGCGACGCTCCCGATCGTCGACCTCGTCGAGCGGTTCCAGTCGCTCAAGGCGCGCGAGGGCCTCGTCGAGTTCAGCGATCAGGTGAGCCTCGCCCTCCGGATCGTCGCGCGGCACGCCGAGGTCGCCGCGAGCGTGCGCGACCGCTACCGCGTCGTCCTCCTCGACGAGTACCAGGACACCAACGTCGCGCAGTCGCGCCTGCTCGCCTCCCTCTTCGCCGGCCTCCCGGTCATGGCCGTGGGCGACCCGCATCAGTCGATCTACGGGTGGCGCGGCGCGAGCGCGTCGAACCTCGACGACTTCGCACGCCGCTTCACGAGCGGCGAGGATGCGGGCGTCGCCCGGTACTCGCTCAGCACGTCCTGGAGGAACGGCCACCGCATCCTCGACGTGGCCAATGCGCTCGTCGAGCCGCTCACCGCGCGCGGCGGCGTGCCGGTCGAACGACTGCACCCCGGCCCGTCCGCGAGCGCCGAGCCCGTCGAGCTCGCGCAGCTCGAGACCGTGACCGCGGAGGCGGAGGCCGTCGCGCGCTGGCTCGCCGCGCGACTCGCCGAGCCGCCGCACGGAGCCGCGCCCGGCGCGGTCGACGACGCCGGGCGGGCGCTGCGGCCGAGCGCGGCGCTGCTCATGCGCAACCGCACGCTCCAGCCCGTCTTCCTCGCCGCCCTCCGCGAGCAGGGCGTGCCGTTCCATGTTCTCGGCATCGGCGGGCTCCTCGCCGAGCCCGAGATCGCCGACCTCGTGAGCGCGCTCGCGGTCGTCGACGACCCGGCGGCGGGCACGGAGCTCGTGCGCCTGCTCGCGGGGCCGCGCTGGCGCATCGGGCTCGCCGACCTCGAGGCGCTGCGCGGCATCGCCTCCTGGCTGCGCGAGCGCGACCTCGCCCAGCGAGCGTTCCCGCCCGAGGTCATCGAGCGCATGCGGGCCTCCGTCGCCGCGACCGACGGGGTCTCGCTCGTCGACGCGCTCGACTTCGTCGCGACCGCGCCCGAGACCCACGGCCAGCTCGCCCGGCTCAGCGAGGTCGGCCGCGAGCGGCTGCGCGAGGCGGGTCGCCTCTTCGCACGACTGCGCTCGCGCACGGCGCTCGACCTGCCCGACCTCGTCGCCGCGGTCGAGCACGACCTGCAGCTCGACATCGAGGTCATCGCCAACCCGGCCCGCGTGCTGCGCGACGCCCCGCGCGAGGCCTTCCTCGACGCCCTCGACGGGTACCTCGCGCTCGCCGATCACGCGACGCTCGGCGGCTTCCTCTCCTGGCTGCGCGAGGCGGAGTGGCGCGACAACCTCTCGCCCCGCAGCGAGGACCCGGAGCCCGGCACCGTCCAGGTGCTCACCATCCACGGCGCCAAGGGCCTCGAGTGGGACCACGTCGTCGTTCCGCGCGTCGTCGCCGACGAGCTGCCGTCGAAGCCGCGCGACGGCACGACCGGCTGGCTGAGCCTCGGCGTGCTGCCCTACGAGCTGCGCGGCGACGCCGCCGAGCTGCCCGTCTTCGCCTGGCGCGGGGCGGAGTCGCGCAAGGAGCTCCTCGAGCGCCGCGACGCCTACTCGGCCGAGGTCGCCGCGCACCTCGAGCGCGAGGAGCGCCGGCTCGCCTACGTCGCCGTCACCCGCGCCCGCCACCGGCTGCTGCTCACGGGCTCGTTCTGGGCGGGGCAGTCGAAGCCGCGGCCGGTCAGCCCGTTCCTCGTGCCGCTCATCGAGCGGGGCATCCTGCCGTCGGTGCCCGAGGCGAGCGAGCACGACGAGAACCCGCTCGTGCTCGACGACGACGACGCGCCGTGGTGGCCGGGCGATCCTCTCGGTGCACGGCGCCCCGTGCTCGAGCGCGCGGCGGCCCGCGTGCGAGCGGCGAGCCCCGAGGCGCCGAGCTCCTGGCACGACGACGTCGAGCTGCTGCTCGCCGAGCGGGCCGAGCGTCTCGCGGGCGCGGGCCGAGTGCCGGTGCCGCTGCGGGTCGCCGCCTCGACGCTCAAGGAGTTCGTCACGGACCGCGAGGGCATCGCCGAGCGGCTGCGGCGGCCGATGCCGCAGCGGCCGTATCGCGCGACGCGCCTCGGCACCGTCTTCCATCGCTGGGTCGAGCAGCGCTACGGGCTCGCGACCATGGAGGACGCCGTCGACGGGCTCGACCTCGAAGCGGGCGCGGTCGACGAGCTCGGCGGCGAGGAGGTCGAGCGCGAGCGTCTCGCCGTCCTCCAGGAGACCTTCGCGCGCTCGCCGTGGGCCGCTCGCCGACCCCTCGAGGTCGAGCGCGAGCTGCACGTGCCGCTCGAGGGGCGCATCCTCGTCTGCAAGATCGACGCGGTCTACGCGCTGCCGCCGGCTGCGGACGGGAGCGAGCGCGTCGAGATCGTCGACTGGAAGACGGGCCGCGCGCCGCGCGACGCCGCCGACCGTGCCGCGAAGGAGCTCCAGCTCGCCGTCTACCGCCTCGCGTACGCGCGGTGGCGCGGTCTCCCGCTCGAGTGCGTCGACGCCGTCTTCTACTTCGTCGCCGACGACGAGGTGCTGCGCCCCGAGCGGCTGCCCGACGAGGCCGAGCTGCGCGCGCTCTGGCGAGCCGCCATCGACCCGGACTGACCCGACTAGACCGCGGCGGTCGGCACCGTGAAGCGCGAGCGGTAGCTCTGCACGAGCGAGCGCATCCCGATGCCGCACACGCCCACGAGCGCGTCGCCGCGGTAGTACTCGACCACGCACTCGTCGTCGAGCGCGCCGGCGACGAGCTCGCGGCGATCGGCGAGGTAGGTCATGCCGAAGGCGAGCAGGTGCATGTCGTACTGGTCGCTCCAGAACGACGGGAGCGGGGCGAAGCCCGCGGCCGCGAGCGGCTCGCAGTCCTCACCGGCGAGGTGCGCGGCGATGAGCTGCCCGGCGCGCTTGCCCGTCTCGGTCGGAAGATTCCAGTGCTCGACGCGTCGCGCGACGTCGTCGAAGAGCGGGTTCGGGTAGCGGGCCACGTCGCCGACCGCGAACACGTCGGAGCGTACGACGCCATCGGAGCCGACCGCTCGCAGCCCGCCGTCGACGAGTACGCCGTCGCCCACGTCGAGGCCCGAGTCGGCGAGCCACTCCGTGTTCGGGTCCGACCCGATCGCGACGACGAGCACGTCGCACTCGAGCATGACCCCGCTCGTCAGGATGACGCGTTCGACGCCCGGGTCGCCGACGAGCCCGAAGAGCCCGTCGCGCGTGAAGAACCGCACGCCGTGCGCCTCGTGGCGTCGTCGCACCTCGCCCCCGAGCTCGGGGCCGAGGGCCCGGGCGAGCGGCACCGCGCTCTGCGTCACGATCGACACTGCACATCCGTTCTTCGCCGCGGTCGCCGCGATCTCGCAGCCGACGAACCCCGACCCGAGGATCACGACGTTCGCCCCCGGCCGCAGCGCCGACCGCAGGCCGACCGCGTCATCGAGGGTGCGCAGAACGTGGATGCCCGTGAGCCCGTGATCGGGGATCGGGAGCGGCTTGGGGCGCAGCCCCGTCGCGATAACGAGCGCCCGGTACGGATGCTCGTCCCCGGCCTCGTCGGTCACCACGCGCCGCGCGGCGTCGAGCGATGCGGCCGCGCGACCGAGCGTCCACGTGACGCCTTGCTCGAGCGCCGAGCGGATGGGGAATGCGACCTCGTCGTGCCCGTGCCCGTCGGTCTGCAGGAGCTCCTTCGACAGCGGAGGCCGGTTGTACGGCGCGTGCGCCTCGGCCCCGAGGAACTCGATGGGGCCCGCGTAGCCCGCGCGCCGGGCGCCCTCGGCCGTGCGGAGGCCCGCCATCGCGGCTCCGACGATGAGGAGCGGGGCATCCGTCATCGGGGTCTACGCCCGCGTGATCGTGATCGCCTGCATCGGGCACACGTCGGCGGCGGCCTCGAGGTCGGCGAGCATCTCGTCCGGCGCCTCGGCCTGGTACTCGAGCTTGTCGTCGGCGTTCAGCTGGAACACCTCGGGCGCCTCGAACACGCACTGGCCGTAGTGCTGGCACTTGTTCATGTCGACGTCGATCTTGATCATGCGTCTTCTTCCTCCTGGACGGTGGACGGGTAGAGGTCTTTCGAGGGGGTGCGGATGCCGCGGAACTCCCAGTCGCCGCCGAGGGCGGTCGAGACGACCTCCTCGCTCTCGGTCGGCTGCGCGCCGACGTCGGTGCGGATCGGCGTCGGCCCCTCGACGATGCGGTTGCGCAGGCGGCCGAGTCCCTCGACCTCGACCTCGACGACGTCGCCGGGGACGACCGGGCGCGAGTTCGCCGGCGTGCCGGTGAAGATCATGTCGCCCGGCTCGAGGGTGATCGTGCGCGCGAGGTCGGCGACGAGGTAGTGCATGTCCCACTCCATGTTGTCGGTCGAGTCCTCCTGCTTGAGCTCGCCGTTGACGTAGGTGCGGATCATCTTGCCGCGGAAGTCCCAGCCCTCCACGAGACCCGGGCCGACGGGCCCCAGCGTGTCGGAGCCCTTCACCCGCAGCATCGACCCGGCATCGGTGTCGCGGAAGTCGTGCAGGCCGTAGTCGTTGCCCACGCTGTAGCCCGCGATGTAGTCGCCCGCCTCGGCCGGCGAGACGTTGCGGCATGTGCGCCCGATGATGATGACGATCTCGCCCTCGTAGTTGAGCCACTTGCAGCCCACGGGGCGCACGATGTCGCCGTCGTGACTGTTGAGCGCCGTGATCGGCTTGTGGAAGTACGTCGGCGCGGCGGGGAGCCTCGTCATGAACTCCTCGGTGCGGCTCGCGTAGTTGAGGTGGACCGCGAGGATCTTGGTGGGGATGCTCGGCGCGAGGTGCACGGCCTCCGCGATCGCGACCCGCCGCCCGTCGGGGGCGACGAGCTCCTCGCCCTCGCGGCGCATCCGGACGGGCGCCCCGCCGAGCAGGATGCGGCGGTACTCGGTCGTGCCGGCGGCACCGGTCGTCGTCGTGTCGCCCACGCTCAGCGCTCCCGCGAGAGGACGAGGTCGCGCGGCTGCGGGAACCCTCCCTCGGGCTCGGGGAAGTACACGTGCACCTGGCCCGTGCCGATCGAGTTCTCGTACTCCGAGTACAGGACGCCCGGTGCGGTGTTCGCACCCTCGCCGGTCGCGCCGGCCATCGTGAGCCAGTGGCTGAAGTTCGCCTCGGGCTTGTACTTCTTGAACTCGTCCATCGTGTCGAGGATGCGCGCGTGGTCGCCCTGCTTCATCCACTCGATGCGCTCGAGGTCGGCCTCGCGCGCCTCGGGGCTGAAGATGTGCGAGGGGTCGCTCGCCTCGTGCGCCCGCAGGTCGCGCAGCTTGTAGAACGTGTGCGAGAGCGCGCCCGAGGCGAGCAGCAGCACCTTGCGGTCGCTGTCGCGGATGGCCTCGCCGAGCGCGCGGCCGGCGCGGAGGAAGTCCTCCGTCTCCGCGGTCTGGCAGACCGACATGCTGACCCAGCGCTTGTCGAGCCCGCGGCCGAGGTAGTGCCAGAGGTTGACGGTCGCGTAGAAGATCGGCAGGTGCGGGTCGCTGATGGGCGTGATCCAGGTGCCGTTCTTCTCGTCGTACTCGGCGGCGAGGTTCGCGAGCTCGGGGTCGCCCTTGAACGCGTAGGGGATCTGCGACATGCCGCGCGGCAGCTCCTCGCTCGTGAAGAGCCCGCTGCGCTCGGCCTGCGCCGTGATGACGAACTCGACGGTCGTCGCCCAGTGCGAGTCGAGCACGACGACGGTGTCGTAGTCGAGGGTCTCCATGACCTCCTCGCGCAGGCGCTTGAGGCCGGGGACGAGACTGATCTCGTGCCCGCCGTTGAGGTCGTACCGGACATCCTGCGGGAGCATGATGGTGGGCACGTGAGCCAGGATGGCGGCTCCGACGACACTTCCCATGACTATTCCTTCCAACCGGTCGGTGCGTAGACGGTGTTCTTGACGTCGGCGTAGAAGTCGAACGACCACGTGCCGCCCTCGCGGCCGATGCCCGACTTCTTGCTGCCGCCGAAGGGGGCGGCGAGATCGCGCACGAAGAAGCAGTTGACCCAGATCGTGCCGGCGACGAGGTTCTTGGTGAGGCGCTCGGCGCGAGCGCGATCGCCGCACACGACGACCGCGGCGAGGCCGAACTCGGTGCCGTTGGCGAGCTCGACGGCCTCCTCGTCGGTCGCGAAGGTCTGCATCGCGAGCACGGGCCCGAAGACCTCGGCGGTGAGGATCTCGCTCCCGGGCGCGGCGTCGACGACGAGCGTCGGGCGGTAGTACAGCCCGCCGAGCTCCTCGTTCGGCCCGCCGCCGAAGGCGATGCGCGCGCCGTCCTCGCGGGCGCGCTGCACGAATCCGTCGACGCGGTCGAGGTGCACGCGGTGGATCTGCGGGCCGATCTGGGTCTCCTCCTCGCGCGGGTCGCCCTGGCGGAGGGCGGCGACGCGCACGGCGAAGGCCTCGGCGAAGCGGTCGGCGACGGCCTCGTGCACGAGCAGGCGCGTGCCCGAGAGGCACACCTGGCCGGCGTTGTCGTACTGCTCGACGGCGAGGTCGACGGCGAGGTCGAGGTCGGCGTCGTCGGTGATGATGAGCGGGCTCTTGCCGCCGAGCTCGAAGCTCACCGGGGTCAGGTTGTCGGCCGCCGAGCGCGCGATGGCCTTCGCGGTCGGCACCGAGCCGGTGAACGAGATGCGCGCGATGCCGGGGTGGGCGACGAGCGCGGCCCCCGCCTCTGCGCCGTACCCCTGCACGACGTTGAAGACTCCGGGCGGGATGCCCGCCTCATTCGCGAGGTCGGCGAACACGCTCGCACTGAGCGGCGTCCACTCCGCGGGCTTGAGCACCACGGTGTCGCCGGCCGCGAGCGCCGGGCCGATCTTCCAGGTCGCGAGCATGAGCGGGGCGTTCCACGGCGTGATGAGCGCGGCGACGCCCGAGGGATCCCACGAGACGTTGTTGTCGTGCCCGCGCGTCTGCCACACCTCGTGGTGCAGGCGGTTGATCGCCCAGTCGGCGAAGAAGCGGATGTTCATGGCCACGCGCGGCATGACGCCGCGGCGGTGGCTGCGCAGCAGCGACCCGTTGTCGAGGGTCTCGAGGTTCGCGAGCTGCTCGAGGTTGGCCTCCACGAGGTCGGCGAGGCGGTGGAGCAGCTCGCCGCGCCCCTGCGGCCCCAGGTCGCGCCAGGCGGGGAAGGCCGCGCGAGCGGCCTGGACCGCCGCATCCACCTCGGTGGCGCCGCCGCGGGCGATGCGCGCGAGGACGGAGCCATCGATGGGGGAGACGCTCTCGAAGGTCTCGGCCGACGCGACGCGGTCGCCGCCGATCGCGTGTCGGGTGTCGACCGTCAGGCCCGCGAGTTGCACCTGGTGCACGTGGCTGCTCCCTTGCAGTGGCGATTCATTCGGATGCGAATGACTGCGACGATACTAACCGAATCGCCCTCCTCGCGACAGGCTCAGCGCTCTCCCTCGACGACGAGGGTGACGGCGCGCAGGAGCTCGGCGAGCTCGACCCGCCGGTCGCCCGCAGCCCCCGCGATGGTCTGCTCGTGCCCGTTGAACTCGGGGAAGAGCGTCTGCATGAGCTCGCGGCCCGCGTCGGTCATCGACACGACGACGAGGCGGCCGTCGGTCGCGCTGCGCTCGCGCGCGAGCAGGCCCTTGGCCTCGAGCGTCGTGAGCACGCCCGTGAGGGTCGCCTTCGAGAAGCCGCCCTCCTCGGCGATCTGGCGGGTCTCGATCGGCTCCCAGATCCACGTCACCCAGAGCACGACGAAGGCCGTCCACGACAGGCCGTGGGGGGCGAGGACCGTGCGCTCGAGGTAGTTGCGCGTCGCGTTCGCCGCGCGGAACAGGTTGGACACGACGGCCATCGCCTCGAAGTCGATGGGCAGGCCGCCGAGCTTCTGCGCGACCTGCTGCTCCGTCTCGGCGAGCGTGTGGGGGCTGGGCATCGATCGATCCTCTCCACGAGCATCCAACCTCATTCGGACGCGAAACGTGCTGAGAGGCCGCACCGGCGTCGCGACGGCGCGCCGGGGGAATCGGCACTCGACGCGACGTGCGAAAGATTGTTAGCATCCGAATAATCAGCCTCCGACGAAAGCAGGCGCTCCATGTCGACGACGACAGCCCTCACCCTCGCCGACCTCGACCTGTTCGCCCACGGGGCGCCGTGGGAGGTCTTCGAGGAGCTCCGCCGCACCCCCGGCCTCCACTTCTCGACCGAGGAGGCGCCCAACAGCGGCTTCTGGTCGGTCACGCGGTACCACGAGATCGTGCGCGTGCTGCGCGACACCGAGACCTTCACCTCGACGAAGTTCACCAACCTCGAGGAGGTCGACCCCGAGCTCCAGGATCAGCGCCGGTCGCTGCTCGAGATGGACGGCGTGCGCCACCGCGCGATACGACGGATGCTGCAGGGCGAGTTCACGCCCCAGGCCGTGGCCAAGTACGAGACGTTCCTTCGGGGGATCACCGCGAAGACCGTGGACGCCGCTCTTGCGAAGAAGGAGTTCGACTTCGTCGACGAGGTGAGCGCCGACTTCCCGATCCGCGTGCTCGCGCGGCTGCTCGGCGTGCCCGACAGCGACACGGGCCAGCTCATCGCGTGGGGCAACCGCATGGTCGGCAACACCGACCCCGAGCATGCCGACGTGCTCATCGGCTCGGCCGACAGCGACGAGTACCGGCACGTGCCGTTCCGCTCGCCCGCGGCGATCGAGGTCTACGAGTACGGCCGCCACCTCGCGGCCGAGCGGCGCGGCAAGGGCGGCACCGACCTCGTCACGCTGCTCGCGGACGGCGTGCCGGGCGACGGCGTGCCGCTCAACGAGCACGAGTTCAACACGAACTTCCTGCTGCTCGTCGTCGCCGGCAACGAGACCACGCGCCACACCATCACGCACTCGATGAGCAACCTGCTCAACAACCCCGATCAGATGGCGCTGCTCAAGAACGACCCCTCGCTGATCCCCTGGGCGGTCGAGGAGTTCCTGCGCTACGCCTCGCCCGTCTACCACTTCCGCCGCACGGCGACGAAGGACGTCGAGTTCTCGGACACGCAGATCCGCGAGGGCGAGAAGGTCGTCGTGTGGTTCGCCTCGGGCAACCGCGACGACGCGGTCTTCGCCGACCCGTACCGCTTCGACGTCACCCGGAACCCCAACGAGCACATGTCGTTCGGGCGCGGAGGGCCGCACATGTGCCTCGGCAACGCGCTCGCGCGCATCGAGCTCCGCATCATGTTCGAGGAGATCCTCTCGCGCGACGTCGTGCTCGAGCGCACGGGCGACATCGACTACCTGCGCAGCAACTTCGTGCACGGCATCAAGCGGATGCCCGTCCGCGTCGTCTGATCCCGGCCCGCCTAGGCGGAGGGGTCGAGCCCGGCGACGCGCGTCAGGAACGCGTCGACGAGCGCGAAGGTGCGCTCGCGCGCGGCGGCCTGCTCGGCCTCCGTCTGCGCGAGCATGATCGCCGGGTCCTGCCCGTCCTCGGCGACCTTGCGGTCGCCGCCCCAGTCGAGCCAGCCCTTCAGCCCCGCGGCGTCGAGCTCGGGGTGGAACTGCACGGCGAGCGTCCGCTCGATCGTGAACGCCTGCGAGGCGACGGGGTTGCGCGCGATCTCGACGGCGCCGGGCGGAAGAGTCCAGCGGTCGAAGTGGAACTGGAACCACGGGCCGGGCCCGACGAGAGCCGGGTCGTCGCTCCAGATCGCCGTCCACCCGATCTCGCCCTTCGGCGCGGGCGCGACCGAGCCCCCGAGCGCGCGCGCGACGAGCTGGCCGCCGAAGCAGATGCCGAGCACGGGCATCCCGCCCCGAACCGCCTCGCCGAGCCAGTCGAGCTCGGCGCGCAGCCACGTTCCGATGCACGCGTCGTCCCACGCGCCCCAGGGGGCGCCGAGCGGGACGACGACGTCGTAGTCGGCGAGGTCGGGGAAGTCGACGGCGATGTCGGGGGAGTGGAAGCTCTCCTCCGGGACGACGAGGAAGGTGTCGACGTCGAACCCGTGGTGGGCGAATCGCTCGCCGACCGGGCCGAGCGGGCTCACATGATCGTGCTGCACGAACAGGACTCGCAACGGTGACCTCCTCATCGACGGCGCCGGAGGCCTACTGTATCGTTTGAAGCCGAACGATCCAGAGTCGGAATCGAGTGCCACAAGGGAGTCGCACATGAGTCGGAGCCTCGTCAACCTGCAGAGCGAGCTCACGGAGGCGGGCATCGACGTGCTCCGCGTCGTCTACGCCGACATCATCGGCACGGTCCGCTCGAAGGACCTGCTCGTCAGCCAGCTCGACAAGGTGAGCCACGGCGGCCCGACCTTCTGCCAGGGCGTGTGGGTCACGACGACCCAGGGCGGCGTGCTCGACGGGGGCGACGTGCTCAGCGACGGCCTCGAGGACTTCGTCACGCAGATCGTGCCGGAGAGCTGGCGCGCGCTGCCGTGGGAGCCTGGCGTCGCCTACGTCGTCGCGGGCGCCAACAACCCCGACATGACGCCGAACGAGTTCGCGCCGCGCACCCTCCTCGAGCGCATCACGCGCCAGTACGCCGAGCTCGGGCTCACTCCTGTCGTCGGCCCCGAGCTCGAGTTCTACATCGCCGACCGCAACGAGGACGGCTCGTTCCGCCGCGCGCTCACGCAGCCCGGCCGCGTCTACACGAGCGGTGCGACGGTCGACCCGAAGGGCACCTTCCTGCACCTGCTGCGCATGCTCGACCAGCTGCGCATCGGCGTCTTCGCCGGCAATCACGAGTT
>JBKHYA010000020.1:0-24809 GCA_046565745.1 Actinomycetes bacterium | reverse complement strand
GGCTCGCCCTCGCCGACGAGCGCGAGCGCATCGCCCGCGATCTGCACGACCACGTCATCCAGTCGCTCTTCGCGATCGGGCTCACGCTGCAGAGCGCCGTCGGCGACCCCGCGACCCCCACGAGCGGGAAGATCGCCGCGCAGGTCGATGCGATCGACGCGACCATCCGGCAGATCCGGCAGGCGATCTACCGGCTCTCCGCTCCCCCGGCGGCCGAGACGTACAGTCTGCGCGCACGCATCAACACCCTCGTGCGCCAGACTCTCGAGGGCGAGGGCCTGGACTCGCGCCTGGAGTTCAGCGGCCCCGTCGACACGCTCGTCGACACGTCGCTCGGCGATGAGGTCGCTGCGGTCGTGCGTGAGGCGCTCTCGAACGCCGTGCGACACGCGCACGCGCGCGCGGTCTCGGTGACTGTCGCCGTGCGCGGAGCCCAGGTCGTCATCACGATCACGGACGACGGGCAGGGGATGCCCGCCACGACCCGGCGCCGCGGCCTCGAGAACCTTCGCGCCCGCGCCGTCGAGCGCGGCGGCACGTTCGCCATCGGACCCGCCGCGCCACGCGGCACGCAGCTGCGCTGGGTCGTACCCTGGAAGGCGTCATGAGCGACCCCGTGCGCGTCTTCCTGCTCGACGATCACGAGATCGTGCGTCGAGGCCTCGCCGACCTCCTCGCGGAGGAGGACGGCATCATCGTCGTCGGCGAGGCCGGGGAGGTCACCGGCGCTGCCGAGGCGATCATCGACGCGGGGACCACGGTCGCCGTGCTCGACGGGCGGCTGCCCGACGGCAGCGGGATCGATGTCTGCCGCGACGTGAAGTCGGCCGACCCGTCGATCGGATGCGTCATCCTCACCTCGTACGACGACGACGAGGCCGTGCTCGGCGCGGTACTCGCGGGCGCCGACGGGTACCTGCTGAAGGAGGTGCGGGCGACGCGGCTCGTCGACGGCATCCGCCGCGTCTCGAACGGGGAATCGCTGCTCGACCCTGAGGTCGTCGCACGCGTGCGCTCGCGCATGACCGCGGCGAGCGCCGACGCCCGCGCCGGCTCGCCCCTCGCCGACCTCACTCCGCGCGAGCGCGAGATCATCGCCCTCATCGCCGAGGGTCTCTCGAACCGCGAGATCGCCGGCCGGCTCTTCCTCGCCGAGAAGACGGTCAAGAACTACGTCAGCGGGATCCTCTCGAAGCTCGGGCTGCAGCGCCGCACGCAGGCGGCCGTGCTCGCGACCGAGTGGATGCGCAAGGAGTAGCGCGAGCCGGCGTCGGTCAGGTCTCGACGGGCGCCGCGAGCAGTGCCACGACGACCGAGCCGCCCTTCGTCGCCTGCGTGCCGATCTGCGCGAAGCCGAGCCGGGAGTGGAAGGCGAGACTGCCCGGGTTCGGCGGGTCGAGGTTGACCTCGCACGTGACCTCGGGATGCCCCAGTCGGCGCGCCTCGCCGAACACCGCGTCGTACAGCACCGGCCCGAGACCGCGGCCCCGCTCGCTCTCGGCGACGACGATGCGATCGACGTACACGTGGCCCGTGCCGCGCGCCTCGAACCAGCGGTAGTTCTCGCTCGCGTACGCCGCTCCCGGGTGCATCGCGATGACGAATCCGACGAGCGCACCGTCGCGCTCGAGCCCCAGGGCGAGGCCCGCGAGCTCGAGCAGTGCGCGCATCTCGTCGACGGTCGTGATCGGGACGGCCGGATGCGCCGCGTCGTTGAGCGCCACGAGGGCGGGCGCATCCGCGCTCACGAGCGGGCGCAGGGCGGGGCGGGCGGTCATGCGGCGGGCTCCTCGCTCGGGTCGGAGGTCGAGCGGTGCGTGGGCCAGTCGGCCGACAGCGCGTCGGAGAGACGCGCGCCGGAGGAATATCGTTCGCGCGCCACGTCCCGGAGCATAACCCGCGCCCGCCCGAATTAGCCTCGGGCCATGACCGCGCTCTCCGACCTGCCCGCCGACGTCGACCTGCTCGTGATCGGCGGCGGCACTGCGGGGCTCATAGCCGCGAAGACCGCCGCCGGCTTCGGCGCGACGGCGCTGCTCGTCGAGGCGCACCGCATGGGGGGGCGATTGCCTCTGGACGGGCTGCGTGCCCTCGAAGTCGCTCATCGCCGCGGCGGAGGCTGCCCACTCCGCGGGCGCATCCCACGCCCTCGGGGTTGAGCGCCGGCACGACCGAGGTCGACTTCGCCGCGGTGCTCGCGCACGTGCACGGCGCCATCCACGAGATCGAGCCCGTCGACTCGGTCGAGGCCACCGAGGCCGCGGGCGCCCTCGCCACGATCGGCCGAGCGCGGTTCACCGGCCCGCGCAGCGCCGAGATCGACGGTCGCGCGATCTCCTTCCGGCAGGCCGTCATCGCGGCCGGCTCCTCCCCCGAGGTGCCCGACCTCCCCGGGATCGACGGCATCGACGTGCTCACGAGCGACTCGGTGTGGGAGCTCACCGCGCGCCCCGAGCGACTCGTCGTGCTCGGCGGCGGCGCGATCGGCTGCGAGCTCGGTCGGGCCTTCGCACGGCTCGGCTCGCACGTCACGCTCGTGCAGCGCACCGCGCGCCTGCTGCCCAAGGAGGATTCGGATGCGAGCGCGATCGTGGCCGACGCGCTCGTCGCCGACGGGGTCGATGTGCGGGTCGCGACGACGGTCGAGCGGGTCGAGGGGGCGGATGACCGGCTCTCGGGCATCCTGATCTGTCGACAGGCGACCGCGTGCCCTTCGATCGGCTCCTCGTGGCGCTCGGACGCCGCCCCTGCACGGCCGGCCTCGGGCTCGACGCCGCGGGCGTGCGCACCGACGAGCGCGGATACGTCGTCGTCGACGACACCCTGCGGACGAGCAACCGGCGCATCCTCTCCGCGGGCGACGTGAGCGGACTGCCGCAGTTCACCCACACCGCGGGCGTGAACGGCAGCATCGCGGCGACCAACGCCATCCTCGGCCTGCGTCGCACGATCGACCGCGACGCCGTGCCGCGCGTGACCTTCACGCACCCGGAGGTCGGGGCTGTCGGGCTTGCTGCCCGCCGAGGCCGCCGAGCAGGGCTGCACCGTGAGCGAGGTGCGCCACAGCCACACCGACCGCGCGATCGGCCTGCTCGCGCGTCTCACCGCCTGGCGGATGCGCTAGCCGCGCCCGCGCGCACCGACGTCGGGCTGATCAGCGCAGCGCGCGGTAGCCGGCGACCATGCGCTGCACGGCGCTGATGCCGACGAAGACGGCCCACGCCGTCGCGAGCTGCCACGACCAGAACGGCAGGATCAGCCAGAGGCTGTGCACGACGATCGTCTCGGTCCCCTCGGCGAGCCGGCCGAGGAACGACAGCGAGCGCCCGTCGTCGAGCTGGCGCCCGGTGCGCTGGGCGATCGAGCTGAACGCGAGGAACGCCGCGCCGTTGACGTGGTGCGCGAGCAGGACGGCCGCGAAGGGCTGCCACGGCGCGTCGAACGCGGCCGTCGCACCGAGGGCGACTCCGATCACGGTCGCTCCGTAGACGATGAAGTCGGCCGTGATGTCGAGGAATCCGTCGGCCTGGCTGTCGCCCGACGTCCGCCCGGCGGCGCGGCGGCGGCGCGCGAGCGCTCCGTCGAGGCCGTCGACGGCGCGCGAGACGAGCCACAGCACGAGCGCGAGTGCGCCGAGCACGCCGAGGGCGACCCACGCGGGCCACCCGAGCTCGAGGCCGAACGCGCCGAGCGCGACGTAGGCGACCGTGCCGGGGATGATGCCGAGAGCGGTTCCGAGCGCGTAGTCGCGGCGGCGCACGGCCGTGAGCCCCGCGACGTAGTTGATGGCGGTGAACGGCACGACGGGGACGAGCCGCACCCCGAGTACGGCGAGCAGCCCGCGGCGCGCGAGGAGGTCGTCGATCGCCGCGACGCGAGCGCCCGTGAAGCGCTCGACGGCGTCGCGGCCGAGCGCGCGACCGAGCACGAAGGCGATCGCCGCGCCGAGAAGCGCACCCGCGGCCTCCGAGCTCGGCGTCATGCTCGAGCAGGTGCCGATCGCCGACACGCCGGATGCTCTCAACCGCATCCTGAGCGAGGTGCAGGCCGGCGAGACCGACGGCGAGGTCGACCTCGTCTGGGTCAACGGCAACAACTTCGGCACCGGCAAGGAGGCCGGCGCGTGGGAGTGCGGCTGGACGGACATGCTGCCCAACATGGAGCTCACCGATCCCGATGACCCACTCCTGCTCGACGACTTCGGCACGCCCGTCGACGGCTGCGAGGTGCCCTGGCACAAGGCGCAGTTCACGTCCGTCTACAACAGCGACACCGTGACCGACGTGCCGTCGAGCCTCGACGAGCTGCTCGACTGGGCGCGCTCCAACCCGGGCCGCTTCACCTACCCCGCCCCGCCGGACTTCACGGGCTCGGTCTTCGTGCGCGAGGTGCTCTACAGCGTCAACGGCGGCTACGAGAACGTGCCGCTCGCCTACAGCGAGGACGACTTCGCCGAGCTCACCCCGGCCCTCTTCGACGAGCTGCAGGAGCTCGAGCCGTTCCTCCGGCGCGAGGGCACGACGTACCCGCAGAACTCGAACGAGCTCAACGTGCTGTTCGCGAACGGCGAGGTCGACTTCACGATGACCCACGGCCCCGCGACGCTCACGGCGCTCGTTGCCGACGGCACGTACCCCGCCGGCACGAAGGCGCTCACGCTCGACGAGGGCACGGTCGGCCACGCGAGCTTCCTCGGCCTCGCCTCGACCTCCGGCAGCAAGGCCGGCGCGATGGTCGTCGCGAACCTCTCCCTCTCGCCCGAGCAGCAGGCCGCGAAGGCCGAGCCCGACCTGTGGGGCCAGTTCACGGTGCTCGACATCGATCGCCTCGAGGCCGACGACCGCGCGCTCTTCGACGCCCTGCCCGAGTCGCCGGTCGTCCCGGCGTACGGCGTGCTGAGCGAGAACGCCAACCCCGAGCTCGCACCGGCGTGGGTGACGCCGATCGACGAGGAGTGGCGCCGACTCGTGCTCGCGCAGTAGGCGAGCCGCGAAGAATGCTGCCGACCCCGGGGCCGGGCGCCGCGATCGCTCGCGCCCGGCCCCGGGCATCCGCCGTTGGCGACCGATGGATCGCACTCGCCCTCGTCGCGCCCGCCCTCCTGATCGCGGGGCTCGTGGTCGTCGGCGGCATCGGGATGTCCGTGATCCAGAGCGTGGGCCTGCTTCCGCTCATCGGCGAGGCCGCCTTCACCCTCGACGCCTACGTCGCGAACGGCGACGAGCTGCTCACGGGCCTGGCGCTCTCCCTCGGCATCGCGACGGCCTCGACCGTGCTGTCGTGCATCATCGGGCTCGCCGCCGTCGGCGGGCCATGGTGGGTCGCCGTCGTGCTCGAGTACACCTGGAAGGAGTCGACGTTCGTGGCGCTCGTGGTCGCGGGGGTGCTCGCGACGCGCGTCGCCCGCTACGACGAGACCGCGGCGCTGCTCGGCGCATCCGCGCCCGGCGCCTGCGGCACGTCGTCATCCCGCTCGCGACGCCCGCGGTGATCGTGAGCGCGATCATCATCTTCGTCTACACCCTCGGCTCGTACGAGGTCGCGTGGCTGCTCGGCCGGCCCTACCCCGAGCCGCTGCCCGTGCTCGCCTTCCGGCGGTTCACGTCGATCACGCTGACGTCGCGGCCCGAGGCCGCCGCGGTCGCGGTCGTCACGACGCTCCTCTCGCTGCTCGCCGTCGCGTTCGGCATGGCCCTGCTCCGGCGCACGCCGCCGTAGCGATGAGAACGGTGGAGGTGATTCCGCGATGGCGACGATGATCCCGTACGGGCAGCGGGTCACGTCCGACCCCCGCACGATGCGCTGGCGCAGGCTCATGCGGCCCCGGCCGGTCGGCCGCGTCGTGCGCATCGCCGTCGCGGCGCTGCTCGCGCTGTGGTTCGCCCTGCCGGTCGTGCCCCTGCTCATCTGGTCCGTCGCGAACCGGTGGTCGTTCCCCGCGACGCTGCCGACCGAGTGGGGCCTCGACGGGCTCTCGCAAGCGCTCGCGCAAGGCGCGGTGCCCGCGTTCGGCCGGTCCATCCTGCTCGGGCTAGCGGTCGCCGCGATCGCGACGCCGCTCGGCGCCCTCGCGGCCCGCGCGCTGACCTTCGGCCGCGTGCCGGCCCCGCGGCTCGTGAGCGCGATCCTGCTCGCCCCGCTCGCCCTCCCCGCGTTCGTCGCCGTCATGGGCCTCACGATCGTGCTCCTGCGCGCCCCCGACCCCGCGACGCTGGCCGTGCTCCTGCTGCTCGTCGCGGCCGCCCTGCCCTGCACCGTCTACACGATGCGCGTCGCCTAGGCCGCCCACGACATCGCGTTCGAGGAGGAGGCCCGCACGCTCGGCGCCTCCCGCGCGAACGTGCTCGCGCGCGTGCACCTGCCGCTCGTCGCGCCGGGTCTCGCGCGCGCGGCCTTCCTCGCCTTCCTCGTCGGCGGCGTCAGGAGGTCATCGCACCGCACCCGGTGGAAGTCATCGCACCGGGGATGCTCTCCCCTGCGGCTGTCGGAGCCGCTATCCCGGGGTATGGCCCCGAACCTGGCAGAGTCCTGTGAGTGACCCAGCCGCGTGCCCGCGAAAACTCCGTCTGATCAGGCGAGAGTCGTCCCGAACGCGAGCCCCAGAGCGTAGGTGGCGGCGGCCGCTCCGTAGCCGATCGCGAGCTGCCGGAGCGCCCTGCGCCAGGGCGACGCGCCCGAGAGGATGCCCACGATCGTGCCCGTGACGAGCAGCGCGATGCCGACGAGGACCGCCGCCGCGATGACTGCCGCGAGCCCGGTGAGCCCGAGCAGATACGGGATGACGGGGATGATCGCACCGCTCGCGAAGAAGCTGAAGCTCGAGGCGGCCACGCCCCAGGCCGAGCCGATCTCCTCGTGCTCGTCGGTCGCCGCGCCGAGCGCTCGCGACGCGGCCGCGCGCGCCGCCGCGACGGCGGGGTCGTACTCGGCGACCACCGCGCGAGCGTGCGCGAGCGCCTCCTGCTCGCTCATTCCGCGGGCCCGGTAGACGAGGGCGAGCTCGTTGGCGTCGACGTCGAGGTGCGGCACCGCGGTGTGCGCGTCGGGGTCGGGGGTGGAGGCGTCGAGCAGCTCGCGCTGCGAGCGCACCGACACGTACTCCCCCGCGCCCATCGACAGCGCGCCGGCGAGGAGGCCCGCGATGCCCGTGAAGAGCACGGTCGTCGCGGGCACGCCCGTCGCACCGATGCCGAGCACGAGCGCGAGGTTGGAGACGAGCCCGTCGTTCGCGCCGAAGACCGCGGCGCGGAACGTCCCGGACAGCCGAGCACGCCCGCGCGCGGCGAGCCCGCGCACGACCTCCTGGTGGATACGCTCGTCGGCCGCCATCGCGGGCGTCGCGTGCGCGTCGGAGGCGTACGGCGAGCGCGACTCGCCCCGCTGCGCGAGCGCGAGCACGAAGACGCTGCCGAAGCGGCGGGCGAAGAAGCCCAGGATGCGCGTGCGGAGCGAGACGGCGGGAACGCGCGCCGCGCGCTCGCCCAGGAGGGACATCCAGTGCGCCTCATGACGGCCCTCGGCGTCGGCGAGCGCGAGGAGGATCGCGCGCTCCTCGCCCGCACGGCGTCGGGCGAGGTCGCGGTAGACGGCCGCCTCGGCGCGCTCGTCGGCGAGGTAGCGCCGCCAGCGCCGGATATCGGCGCGGCTCGGCTCGTCGGGGCGGGTCGCCTGGCTCACGCGGTCAGTGTGCCAGGGCGGATGCCCGGGCCGCAGTTCGGCCGCCCGAAACGCTCAGCGGGCCCGCGTCACCAGCGCAGCGTCACCAGTCCGGCGTCACCAGCCCCAGGTGCCCTCCGCGCCCTTGAACGGACCGACGATGCTGGAGGTGATCCACCCGCCGTAGAAGTCGCCCTCCTGCGGGGTGACGACCTCGCCGTCGACGGTGCAGCGGTCCATGCGGCCGGGGTAGACCGAGACGAAGCCGGCGATCTGCTCGAAGCCGCGGCTCGGCTCGGGGTAGAACCACGCGGCGCGCGGGGCGACGCGATCGCCGCCGAGCACGTCGGCGTAGGCGGCGCGGCCCTTGAACTCGCAGAAGCTCGAGCCCTCCGCGGGGCGCAGCGCGCCGGGCGCGAAGTCGTCCGGCGGGAGGTAGTAGGCGGGCGGATGGCTCGTCTCGAGGACGCGCACGGCCCGCGTCGAGTCGGCGATGAGGGCACCGCCGAGCTCGATCGTCACGCGCGCGTGCACGGCCTCCACCCGGGGCGGGCGCGGGTAGTCCCACACCGACTCCTGGCCGGGGCCCGGCTCGATGCGGCCGGCGCGGGGGTCGCGGCGGGCCACGTCAGAACCCGAAGTCGCCGAAGCCGCCGCCGTCGAACCCGCCGGCGTCGAAGAACCCGCCGCCGTCGCCGCCGGCGCCGCCGTCCATGCCGGCGTCGCCCGCACCGGGGTCACCCGCCCCCGGATCGCCCGCATCGCCTGCTCCGGCGTCGCCGCCGTCGGCACCCGCCTCGGCTCCACCGCCGTCCATCGGCGGGAGGAAGGCGCTCACGAGGGCCGAAGCCACGACGTAGCCCGCGACGGTTCCGAGCAGCGAGGCGCCCATCATGTTGCCGAACGAGGGGCCGGCGAACGAGCGCTCCATCGTGCCGGGCTGGCGCAGCTCCGACCGGGTGGCCGCCTGCGCGAGCGTGGCGGGCTGGTCGTCGCGGGGCGCCTCGCCCTGCGGGGCCGACTCGGTGAGGCGCTCGAACACCATGCGCCGCTGCTCGGGCGTGAGCTTCGCGAAGGCCTCGGCGTGCACGCGCTCGATGGTCTCGGGCGGGGCCGTCTCGAGGAGGTAGCGGTAGCGCTCGACGGCGCGCTCGTCGTCGCCGCGCGGGGCGCGGGGCGGCGGGGCGGCCTCGGGCTCGGGGGTCCGGCTGCCGAAGATGCGGTCGAAGAGGCTCATGGGGTCGTCTCCTGGATCGGGAGCAAGAGGGTCGGTCGAGGCCGACGGTATGCCTCTCTCCTCGCAGCGGGCTGAGCGCATCGTCGGTAACAACTCGGTGACGATGGTGCTGGATGCCGAGGTGTGCACTACTGTGAGCAGCGAAGTTGATACGCCTCGCTGCGCCGGGCGTCCTGGAACACCAAGCAGGTCGCTACTCCCCGATGGATACGGTTCACGAGTTGGTTCGACTGGTGGTTTCGACAGTCGAAACTCCGTGAAGTAGGAAACAAGGGAGTCAGAAATGACGACAGGCACCGTTAAGTGGTTCAACGCCGAAAAGGGCTTCGGATTCATCACCCCCGATGACGGAAGCGCCGACGTGTTCGCGCACTTCTCCGCCATCCAGAGCAACGGCTACCGTTCGCTCGATGAGAACCAGAAGGTCGAGTTCGACGTGGCCCAGGGCCCCAAGGGCCTCCAGGCCGAGAACATCCGCCCGCTCTAGTCCTCACCGACTGAAGCGCTTCGCGTGAGAGATCACGCGAACCTCACGACAGCCGCCCCCCGATGATGTGGGGCGGCTTTCGTCGTTAATGCGCCGTCGTCACGGCGCCGTCACGAAGTCGATGAGCTCCTCGACCCGGCCGAGCAGAGCCGGGTCGAGATCGGCAAAGCTGCGCACCGACCCACGGATCCTCCGCCACGCCGCCGCCGTCTCCGCCTGCGAGCCGTGCGGCCAGCCGAGGCGTCGCAGGGTGCCGGTCTTCCAGTCCTCACCGCGCGGCACGTCGGGCCAGGCCGCGATGCCGACCCGCTCGGGCTTCACCGCCTGCCAGATGTCGATGTACGGGTGGCCGACGACGAGCACGTGCCGGGCATCCGCGCCCCGCAGCGCCTCGCGCGCGATGCGCTCCTCCTTCGAGCCTGAGACGAGATGGTCGACGAGCACGCCGACGCGGCGGCCGGGCCCCGGCGCGAACTCGCGCAGCCGCTCGGCGAGGTCGTCGACGCCCTCGAGGTACTCGACGACGACGCCCTCGACGCGCAGGTCGTCGCCCCAGACCTGCTCGACGAGCTCGGCGTCGTGGCGGCCCTCGACCCAGATGCGGCTGCCGCGGGCGACGCGCGCCCTCTGCTGCTCGACGGCGAACGATCCGCTCGCGGTGCGCTGACGGCCCGCGGGCTTTGCCGCGGCGGGGGCGGTGAGGATGACCGGGGCGCCTTCGACGAGGAACCCCGCCCCCAGCGGGAAGACCCGCACCCTCCCCCGGCGATCCTCGAGGTGCACCGCGCCGAGCTCGACGCGCACGATGGCGCCCACGAATCCGGAGTCGGGCAGCTCGACGACGAGGTCCTTCTCGGCGGGAACCTCGGGCACGACGACGCGGCCGCGCGCCCGCCAGTCGCCGCCGAGCACGTCGCCGCCGTACGGGTCGCGGTACGCGTCGGAGGAGCCGGGGCCGAGGGGTGGGGCGGTCACCCGGCGACGGTACCGGGCGTGCGCGACAGAGCCGCGCATCCACGCCGCGGATGCGCCGCCCGCACCCCCTCCGGCGCAATTCGTGCTGTTCGGGGCAATCCGGGTGCCCCGGGGCGCACGATGTGCCCGAAACAGGACGGATTGGCGAAGGAGCACGGGCTGGCGAGCCGACCGCGGCACGCCGTCAGCGAACCCGGCGGCCGAGCCCTCCCCGGGCAGGGCGGCCCTCGCTAGGGTGGCCGCAACCGATCACCCGAGGAGCCGCATGCGCGCCACCGCTCTCGTCCGCTGGGGCATCACGTGCCTCCTGCTCGCGCCGCTCGCGTTCCTGTCCTGGCTGCTGTCGCCCGGCGCGCTCGTGCGCCTGCTGCCCGCGACGCCCGACGTCGTGGTGGGCGTCGCGACCACGTGGGGCGTCATCGCGCCGATCGTGGCGCTCCTGCTCGTCGGGGCCGGCGCCGTTCTCAACGTGCTCGCGATCCGTCGCGGGGTGCGCGGCGTCGACCGGCTGGCGAGCGGCGAGTGGGATGCCCCGCGCCTGCCGAGCGGCCCGCGCATCATCCTCCCCGAGGGCTGGGAGTCCGAGCATCCGACCCCCGCGTCGCGCCGTCGCGTGTCGCGGCGCGCTCTCGGCACGCTGCTCGCCGGCGCCCTGCTCGCCTGGTCCGCGATCATCGCGTGGGTGCTGACTGTCGAGCATCCGCTCGCCCTCGCGGGCGGAGCGCTGCCGCTCGGCGCCGTCTACGACGCGTGGGAGCCCGCGGGTCTCGCGGGCTTCGTCGTCGCCGTCATCGTCTGGGCGGTCCTCGCCGTCGCGGCGGCGGTCGTCCTCTTCCTTCTGGGGCGGATGCCCCGCGCGGGTCTCGACCGCGTGCTGGCTCCCCGGCGCTTCATCGCCCTCGCGGCCATCCTCGCGAGCGCGCTCGCGATCGCCGCGCAGCCCGCTTTGCTCATGCTGGGGGTCGGACTCGTCGACGACCTCGTCGTCGCGACCGGTGAGCCCCTCGGCGGCGGTCAGAGCGCGGGCAGCTGGCACGTCGCGCAGTGGGGCATCGCGTTCAGCGCGATCGCCATCCTCGTGACGGTGCCGCGCTGGTCGGGCGCGCTCAGGCGTCGAGTGTCAGGAAACCCGTGAGCACGAGTTCGCGCACGCGCGGCAGCAGGTCGTCGGCGAGCGCGGCCTCGTCGACCTCGAGCAGCTGCGCGAGCGCCCCGATCAGCTGACCGACCGAGAGCTCGCCGTCGCTCGCACCCACGAGGCCCGCGAGTGCGGCATCCGCATCGATCGAGCGCGCGAAGCCGCCGCCCTGCCGCAGCCGCATGACGGTCGGTCCGTCGGCGCCCGGCCACTGATGGCGCTCCTCCGTGACGTCGGGCGCGACCCGCAGGTGCAGCGCAACGAGCGCCGCGTCGTCGAGGGGCGCGATCGCGTCGTGCGCCGCGAAGCCGGCCATGAGGTGGTCGCCGATGCCCGTGGGCGTCGCGCCCAGCGCGTCGAGGAGGCGCTCGGTGCGCACGAGCCGCGGCGCAGCGGGGTCGAGCGGCCGGCGCAGCACGACGTAGCCGAAACCCACGCCCGTGACGCCGCGGGCCTCGAAGTCGGCGAGCCACTCCTCGGCGAGCGCCTCGAACTCGGGCGAGCCGACGCGCGTGCCGCCGTCGCGGATCCACGTCTCGGCGTACTGCGCGGGGCTCTGCCGCTCGCGCTCGACGATCCATGCGTCGAGCCCCGACTCCTCGACCCAGCGGCGCACGCGCGCGAGGCCGTCGCCGCCCATCGCGTCGCGGTACTCCCAGTTGCCGAGCAGGTGGGCGGTGCCGCCCAGCTCGAGGTGCTCGGCGACGCCGCGGACGACCTCCTCGACGATGCCGTCGCCGACGCGCCCGCCGTCGCGGTACTCGTAGAGCGGCACGCCCTCGCGCCGCGGCGTGATCACGAACGGCGGGTTCGAGACGATGCGGTCGAAGCGCTCGTCCGCGACGGGCGCGAAGAGGTCGCCGTACCGCAGGTCGATGCCGCCCGGGCCGAGCTCGAGACCGTTGAGCCGGAGGGTGAGGGCGGCGAGGTCGAGCGCGCGGCGCGAGATGTCGGTCGCGACGATCGCGCCCGCATGGCGCGAGGCGTGCAGGGACTGGATTCCGCATCCGGTGCCGAGATCGAGGACGCGTCGCGCCCCGCTCGTGGGGATGAGCGAGGAGAGGGTCGTGGATGCTCCGCCGACGCCGAGCACGTGGCCCGCGTCGAGCGCGCCCCCGGTCGCGAGCTCGCCGAGGTCGGAGACCACCCACCACGAGACGGCGCCGGTGGCGTCCAGGGCGGAGTAGGGGCGCACGTCGAGCAGCGCCTGCCACGTGCCGCCCGCGACGTCGCCCGCGGCGAGACCGAGCTCGCGCACGCCGTCGAGCCCGAGCGAGGGCAGCGCGTCGGCGAGCTCGTCGGCGCTCACGGGGTCGGCGAGGAGGAAGAGGCGGGCGAGCGTCGAGAGCGGCGACGGGGGCGCGGACCGCAGCGCGCGCCGGGCGACGACGCGGTCCGCGCGCCGCAGGGCGGCGTCGGCCTCGTCGCCCCAGAGCCGGCGGACGGCGTCGACCGTGTAGTCGGCGGCGGTCAGGTCGCGGCGGAGGGCGCCGATGAATCGGTCGCGGGAGGCATCGAGCACGGCCCTATTCGAGCACGCGAAGACGATTCCCGAAGAATTCACCGAGCCCGGGAATAGACCGACAACTCCATTCAGTTGCATTGACCTGTGCGCCACCGCGCCGCCGAATGCAGAACTGAGGAGACATACATGACCATCACCGCTGAAACCGTTCCCGGATACGTCGCCGGCACCTGGGTCGTCGACCCCACCCACACCGTCATCGGATTCTCGGTGCGCCACCTCGCCATCAGCAAGGTCCGCGGCACCTTCGAGACCTTCGACGCCACCGTGCACGCCGCCGAGAACCCGCTCGAGTCGAGCCTCGAGGTCTCGGTCGACGTCGCGTCGATCAACACCAACAACGCCGACCGCGACGCGCACCTGCGCACCAACGACTTCTTCGCGCCCGAGCAGTTCCCGACCATGACCTTCCGGTCGACGGGGATCCGCGTCGAGGGCGACAGCGTCCTCCTCGACGGCGACCTGACGCTGCGCGGGGTCACCAAGCCGGTCACGATCACGGGTGAGTTCGGCGGGATCGCCAAGGACCCGTGGGGCAACCTCAAGGCGGCCGCGAGCGGCTCGACGGTCATCAACCGCCACGACTTCGGCGTGAGCTGGAACGCCCCGCTCGAGGCCGGCGGCTTCCTGCTCGGCGACCAGGTCACGATCACGATCGACGCGCAGTTCGCGCTGCAGGCCTAACTCCGCCGCTCGACGCACCGAAGGGCGCGGCTCCGATGATCTCGGAGCCGCGCCCTTCGTCGTTCCCGTCGGACTACGGCAGCAGCACCGCGTCGATGACGTGGATGACGCCGTTGTCGCAGACGACATCGGCCGTGACGACCTTCGCTCCGTTGACGGTCACGCCGTCGGTCGTCGAGAAGTGGAGCTCCTTGCCGTTGACGGTGGCTGCGGTGAGGCCGTCGGTGACGTCGGCGGCGTGGACCGCGCCGGCGACGACGTGGAAGGTCAGGATCTCGGTGAGCTTCGGGATGTCCGCGAGGAGCGCCTCGACGGCGCCCTCGGGGAGCGCGGCGAACGCCTCGTCGGTCGGGGCGAAGACCGTGAACGGCCCGTCACTGTTGAGCGTGTCGACGAGGTCGGCCGCGGTGACGGCGGCGACGAGGGTGGTGAACGATCCGGCGGCTACGGCGGTTTCGACGATGGTGGCCATGAGGCACTCCTTGCACAGGGTGGCGGCGCCGAGGCGCCCGCGACGGTCGAGTGACCGTGCGCCGCTGACGCTATGCGGGCCGGATGGGCGTGTCGCTGTGCCGGCGCCGCGCATCGCCCGACCGTTGACCGCGCATGCGCCTGGCACCGGAGCATTCACAGCCCCGGTTCCCTCGGCGGCCACTCGCGCGGTCGATCATGCGGGACCCCGCAGGCGGCTTGTCGTACCCTGGCGGGGATGAAGCCGCTCACAGCCGATCAGATCGCCGCCTCGATCATCAACGCCGACCCGGCCGAGATCGACCGCATGGAGCTCCCCGGCCTGCACGAGGTCGTCTGGGACGACCGCGAGTTCCTCGGCTGGCGCGACCCGCAGGGCTCGCTGCGCGGCTATCTCGTGCACTGGGTCGGCGATCGCCCCGTCGGCATCGTGCTGCGCGCCGCGTCGAGCTCGCTGCGACCCGGCATCGGCGCGATGTGCTCGCTGTGCCACACGCCTCAGCCGGCGACGCAGGTGCTCATGTTCAGCGCACGACGCGGAGGGCGCGCGGGTCGGGACGGCAATTCGATCGGCACCTACATCTGCGCCGACCTCGCGTGCTCGATCATGATCCGGATCTTCCCCGGCATGAGCGAGATGCGCCTCATGCGCGACGAGCTCATCGCGCGCCGCAGCGCGGGTCTGACTCAGCGGGTCGAGGCCTTCACCGCGCGAATCCTCGAGACGGTCTGACGCCGTCGTCTCGCTCGGCGCTCGTCGCGCCGTGGCGCGAGGCCGCGATCAGTCGCGGCGGCCGAGCAGGTTGAACGGGATCGCGAGCGACAGGGTCACCGACATGATGCCGAGGAAGAACGTCAGCGCCGCCCACTCCTCCGGCACCCAGAAGGCGTACGCGAAGAGGGGGAACGACGCGAGGAAGAGTGCGAGCGCGATGACGACGGCGAAGATCTTCATGGTGCTTCCATTGTGCCAGGTCGTCGACGAATCCCCTGCTCAGGGTTGACGGAACGTTCCGATCTGTCTCTTCGGTGCAATAAAGCGGTTCTACCCCCCACATGGGGGTCCGAGATCGTTATCGTTGCGAACGAGCGGCGGCAGGTTTTCACTTCTTGCGCACGACCCCACCGCGCAGTGGAAGGAGCACCACCATGGGTGCACTCATTTACGGATCCCCTTCGATGGAGATCCAGTTCGACGATCGTGTGCTGGCGCACGTGCAGATCGTCATGTCAGCCAAGCTTCGCCGCGGAGAGAACTTCTTCTTCAGCTGGCGCGACTCCCCCTCCGTCGGCGATGGCCGCAGCGCCATCTGGATCGACGCGTCGATCCCGATGTACTTCCGCTACAGCGGCAGCCGCCACCCCGAGATCGACCGCGAGTGGCTCGAGCAGATGGCGATCGCCGCGGCGAGCACCCACGGGCTCGACCTCACGGAGGACTCGCGACTCGCGGGCATGCACCACGCCCGCCACTCGAGCGTGAAGCGCAAGGACCGCCCGCTCGACGACTGATCGTCGGAGCGAGCGACACGAAGGGCCCCGCCGAGGCGGGGCCCTTCGCCATGCCCGGGGGCATCGTTCGCACGTCGCTAGAGCATGCTCGGTCGCTCGTCGAACCCGGTCTCGCGGGTCAGTCCGCTGTCGCGATCGGTGACCGAGCCGCCGTGCACCTCGCCGCGCCAGGCGCCGTCGGGCGTCCCGCGCTCCTCGATCAGTCGCTTGAAGTCGCGGAGGTCGCTCTTCACCTGCGCCTCGTCGATGTTGAGGGCGGCGCCGACCTTCTCCACGAAGCCCGTGGGCTCCCATGCCATCTCGACGTCGATGCGCGTCGATTCCGCGCTCTCCGGCGTGAAGACGACGCGGCCCGAGTGGATCTCGCCCTCGGTGCTGCGCCAGGCGATGACCTCGTCCGGTCGTTGCTCGGTGATGGTCGCGTCGAACTCGCGCTCGACGCCGCCGACGGAGACGACCCAGTGGAGCTTGGTGTCGTCGAGCTGGCGCACGCTGTCGACGCCGCTCAGGAAGTCCGGGAAGGACTCGAACTGGGTCCACTGGTCGTACGCGACGCCGACGGGAACGTCGACAACGACATCTGCATGGATGGTGCTCGTCATGATGACCTCCCTCTGACCCGGGTGGCGCGGTCGCGCCGGTCGGGTGGTGTGTTGCGTGAGCCACGGTAGGCAGGGCCGCCACGACCCAGAAGGGGGTTGACACGCTCGACGGGCGGTCAGGAAAGGCTCGGCTGGCGCGGTTCCCCGTAGGCTCGGGCGCATGAGCCGACGCGCGGTCATCCTGGGAGGCACCGGTCAACTGGGCGCGGCGAGCGCCCGCACCCTTCTCGACGACGGCTGGTCGGTCACGATCGCCCATCGCGGCGAGCGCCGGCTGCCGAGCGGCGTGCTCGAGTCGGCCGAGACCGCCCTGGTCGATCGCTCCGACGCCGACGCCGTCGCCGACCTCTGCCGCGGCGCCGACCTCGTGCTGGACTGCCTCGCCTTCGCGCCGGCCGACGCCGCGGTGCACGGCCGCCTCGTCGGAGACGTCGGCTCCGTCGTCGTGATCTCCACCGCATCCGTCTATCGGGGCGAGAACGGCACGTGGCTCGACGTCGCGACGGGCGAGGACGACTTCCCCGTCCTGCCCGTGCCGGTCACGGAGGACGATGCGATCGTCGACGCGCCGGACGACGACGGCTACTCCGCGCAGAAGGCGGCGCTCGAGCGCGCTCTGCTCGCGATCGAGGGCCTCCCCGTGACGATCCTGCGCCCGGGCGCGATCCACGGCCCGCAGTCGCCGGCGCTGCGCGAGTGGTTCTTCATCAAGCGCGCGCTCGACGGCCGCGAGCGCATCCCGCTCGCGCACGGCGGCGCGAGCCGGTTCAGCACGAGCGCGAGCGTCAACGTCGCCGAGCTCGTGCGCCTCGCGGGCGACCAGCCGGGGCGCCGCGTGCTCAACGCCGTCGACGACCCCGCACCCACCGCGCTCGAGATCGGCCAGGCCGTCCTCGCGCATCTCGGGCGATCCGCGGAGTTCGTCCTCCTCGACGGAGGCCCCGTCGACGGCGTCGGCGGCCACCCGTGGGCCGTGCCGCGACCCATCGTGCTGTCGATGGAGGCCGCGCGGCGCGAGCTCGGCTACGAGCCGGTCGGCTCGCACCGGGCGACGATCGGCTCCGCCATCGACTGGATGCTCGACGCCGTCCGCGACGCCGACTGGCGCGAGCGGTTCCCGGCCCTCGCGACGCGCTACGGCGCCTCGGAGTGGTTCGACTACGACGCCGAGGATCGCCTGCTCGCGCACTGAACCGGGTCAGCCGGCGAGGCTCGTGACCTCCGCGCCGGGGGCGACGGCGTCGGCAGCGACGTCGGTGACCGCTCGGCGCTGGAAGACCGTGACGCCGTTGCGCGCGAGCGACCAGCGCACGCTCTCGCGGGCGAGGGCCGTGACGACGTCGAGCTCGGCCTCGTCGCGCGGGGCGAAGAGGATGACCTCGGTGCCGTGGACGGCGCGCGGGCACTGGGCGGCCCAGCCCTGCGCGATCACGAGGGCGACGCGCTCGAGTGGCAGCACGAGATGCAGGCTCGTGTCGGAGGGGCTGTGGAGGTGCGCGGGCTCGAGCGGCTGGCCGTCGTACGCGAAGGACGTGCCGGGCTCGGGGTTGATCACCGAGGGGACGAGAACGGCGCGCGAGCCGGGCTCGCCGACGGCGGAGGGGCCGGCGATGACGCCGGGGACGCTGCGCAGGGCATCCCACACCGCGACCCACATCGTCGGGACGGCGCGCTGATCGAGCTGCCAGACCGGGCCCTCGTCATCGATGACGGGCGGTCGGCCGGCGCGCGGGAGGAGCAATGAGGCCGTCATGATGCCCACTCGTCGATCACGACGGGCACGCCCTCGTCGATGCACGAGGCGATGACGCGGTCGACCGTGCTCTGCCACACGGGGTCGGCCGGGTCGAGGCCCGCGCCGCGTTCCTGCGCGCCCGGGGCGTCGACGAGCTCCTGCAGCGCGATGAGCGGCAGCGCCACCGACGAGCTGGAGGGGACGGGGATGTAGTCGAGGATGCGCGCGGCGGCCCGGTAAGCGCCGTCGGCCTCGGCGGCGGCCCAGCGCCCCTCCTCCACCCCGCGCTGCGCGTTGGTGGCGAGGCTCATGGCATTGGCCACGCGCCAGCACGCGGCGGTCACGGCCTCGTTCGAGCCGGCTTCGGTCGTCGCGAAGACGGGTGCCTGCTGCTCGGCGGCAGCCGGGGTGCAGCCGGCGAGGAGGCCGAGAGCCGCGATCGCGAGGGCCGCCGCGATCGGCCGCTGCCGATGCCGGGAATGGTCGCGGGCATCCGTCGCCCCGTGGGTGATCGCGTGCTGAAGTGGTGCCGAGCCGTGCCGTACCGTGCCGTGCATGGTGCCCCCGCGCTGTGTGTGACGATCGCTCAAGGATCGTCGTGAGGCTTACTGTACAGAGGATCCGTCAGCATGGGGAGAGGCTTGCCTCGCGGGTCGAGGTGTGCAGGGATGTGGGAGGGTGGCCGCATGACTCCGTCGCCGACCGCCCGACTCTCGGGCGTGATCGTGCGGTGGAACGACGACCGCGGCTTCGGGTTCATCCGGCGCGACTCCCCCGGCCCCAAGGTCTTCGTGCACGTCTCGGCGTTCGGCCCGCTCGAACGGCGGCCCGTCGACGGCGACCGCGTGCACTTCGCCATCGCCGTCGACCACACGGGGCGCGCCCAGGCGGTCGACGCCGAGATCGAGGGCGTCGCCCGCGCCGCCGCCATGCCCCGCAGCGACGGGCTCGCCCGCGGCCGGCAGCGCGGCGCGGCCTCGGTCGCCCGCGTCTTCGTCGACGTGCTGAGCGTCGGCACGCTCGTGACCGTGCTCGCGCTCGGGCTCGTCGTGTGGGAGATGCCCGCCTGGGTCATCGTCCTCTACGGCGGGCTGAGCCTCGCCTCCGCTCTGCTCTACTGGAGCGACAAGCGCAACGCCGCGACGGGCGGCTGGCGCACCCCCGAGTCGACGCTGCACCTCGTCGCGTTCGCGGGCGGCTGGCCGGGCGCGATCGTCGCGCAGAACATCTGGCGCCATAAGACCGTCAAGCCCGGCTTCCGCGCCGTGTTCTGGAGCATCGTCGCCCTCAACCTGCTCGCGCTCGCCGTGCTCGTCGTGCCCCTCGACGGCGTCCCGCTCGTCGACCTGCCCGCCCCGTTCTGACCCACAACCCAGAGAGAGGGAACCGCATGGCCGGCAACCCCGAGAACCGCGTCGCGGTCTACATCGACTTCGACAACATCGTCATCTCGCGCTACGACCAGGTGCACGGGCGCGGCGCGTGGCGCAAGGACAACGTCTACCGCCTCGGCCCCGGCCTCACGGGCGCGACCGACGAGCAGCTCGCGAAGATCCGCGCCGCGACCGTCGACATCAGCGCCATCCTCGACTACGCGACCTCGTTCGGCGACGTCGTCGTGAGCCGCGCGTACGCCGACTGGTCGGTGGGCGTGAACGCGAGCTACCAGGGGCAGCTCATGGAGCGCGCCGTCGACCTGACCCAGCTCTTCCCCGCGACGGCGCAGATGAAGAACGGGGCGGACATCCGCCTCGCCGTCGACGTCATCGAGGACCTCTTCCGCCTGCCCGACATCACGCACGTCGTGATCGCGGCCGGCGACAGCGACTACATCCCCCTCGCCCAGCGCGCGAAGCGGCTCGGGCGGTACGTCGTCGGCGTCGGCGTCGCCGGCGGCACGAGCAAGTCGCTCGCCGCGGCGTGCAACGAGTTCGCCGACTACGACTCGATGCCGGGCATCCGCCCCGCGAAGCACATCGCCGCCGAGCTCGATGACGCGGTCGAGCCTCCTGCCACGGCCGAGACCCCGGCGAAGGATGCTCCGAAGAAGGCGTCGCGCCGTGCGTCGTCGGGCGGGTCGGCCGCGAGCGCGTCGGTCACGAGCGCGTCGCAGAAGACGTGGACGAAGCTGCTCATGCGCGCCCTGCAGCAGGCGCACGAGCGCGAGGTCGACAGCGAGTGGGTGCACGCCTCGGAGGTCAAGAACCTCATGGTGCGGCTCGACCCGTCGTTCAACGAGAAGGCGCTCGGCTTCGGCTCGTTCTCGGAGTTCGTGAAGTCGCGCAACTCGATCGCGGCGCTCGACGAGTCGAATCAGGTGCGCATGATCCGGCTGCGGCAGCGGTAGCGGTCGCGGGAGCGGGGCGGTCTTGACGACCCCGGGTCGCCCCCGCTAGATCTGAGATCGGCGCCCGCCCGAGCGCCGCCACCGGATCCTCGGAGCTCCGTGATGTCGACCCCTGCCCTCCCCCACCTCGATGGCCGTCTCTTCCTCACCGACGGCGGACTCGAGACGAGCCTCATCTTCCTCGACGGCCTCGACCTGCCCGACTTCGCGGCCTTCCCCCTCCTCCGGACGGCCGACGGGCGCAGGGCGCTCGATGCCTACTTCGAGGCGTATGCCGAGGTCGCCCGCCGCCACGGCACCGGACTCGTGCTGGAGACCGCGACCTGGCGGGCGAACCCCGACTGGGGTGCTCGGCTCGGGTACGACGCCGAGGCGCTCGACGCCGCGAATCGCGCGGCGGTCGAGCAGCTGCTGGCGCTCCGCGAGCGAAACGGCGACCTCGACGCGCCGATCGTCGTGAGCGGCTGCGTCGGCCCTCGAGGTGACGGCTACGTCCTCGACGAGGCGATGACCGCCGAGGCGGCCGCCGACTACCACGGTCCGCAGGTCCGCTCGCTGGCCGCGGCGGGTGCGGACCTCGTGACAGCGATCACGATGACGTCGTCGCAGGAGGCGACGGGCATCGTGCTCGCCGCGCGCGAGGCGGGCATCCCCGTCGTGATCTCGTTCACGGTCGAGACCGACGGCCGCCTGCCCTCCGGGGAGTCGCTCTCGGAGGCGATCGACGCGGTGGACCGCGCGACGGGATCGGCGGCGGCGTACTTCATGATCAACTGCGCGCACCCGACGCACTTCGCCGACGCCCTCGATCCGGGAGCACCGGCGCTCGCGCGCATCCGCGGAGTGCGGGCGAACGCGTCGACGATGAGCCACGCCGAGCTCGACGAGGCGGAGGAGCTCGACGATGGCGACCCGGCCGACCTCGCAGCCCGCTACGCCGCGCTCACGCGCGTGCTGCCCGGACTGACGATCATGGGCGGATGCTGCGGGACGGATGCGCGTCACGTCGACGCGATCGGGGCGGCCTGCGCGCCCCTCTTTGCCGCTCGCTGACGCGCTCCGGGACGAAGAAGGGCGGCCCGCCTCGAACCCGAATCGAGACGGACCGCCCGTGACGCGCGCGGTCAGCAGCAGCGCGTCAGCCTGAGGGCCTTACGGCTTGCCGAGCTCGCTCGGCGGGCCGACCTCGACCTCCACCTCGACCTCGGCGTCGACCTCGCCCTCGGCCTCGTCGTCGCCGATCTCGACCTCGGCGTCGCCGCCGGCCTCACCGCGCGCGGCGGCCTTCTCCTCGCGGAGCTCCTGGGCCTGCTCCGACACGGCGGCGCCGAACTCGGCCCCGACCTTGCCCTCGGCCTGCGCGCCTTCCTTGACCCAGCCGCTGAACTCGTCGCTGCCGGTGGGCAGGGTTTCCTCGACGGCGCCCTCGGCGTCGTCCTCAACGATCTCGTCCTCGACGACGACCTCCTCCTCGGTGGTCTCCTCCTCGACGGTCGTCGTGACGGCCGAGTCGAAGGCCTCCTGCAGCGGCCCGGGCAGCGCCCCCGCTGCACCGACGCCGGCGAGGCTGAGCGCGAGCGCTCCCGTGCCTGCGGTGATCTTGGCGGCGAGGCCGAGGCCTGCGATCCATTCGAACATCTTGTTGATCCCCCTGGAATCGGACCGCTCGGCGTCAGCCGGAGCGGCCGTACTGGTGACGGACTGCGGCAGGGGCGCGGTGGCACCCGCCGCTGAGACCGCGACGCTCGCCGCTCCGACGGAGACGGGGAGGTCGAGGCGAGCCAGGAGCGCGGCCGAGGGCTGCGGCACGGCCTCGTGAGCGACGGCGCGGAACTCCGCGATGGTGGCGGCCACGTCGGCGAGCTCGGGTCGACCCGCAGGGGTCGCCCCGGCGAGCAGTCGCTCGATGTCGTGGTCGCTGATCCGCTTGCTCATCTCATTCATCGCTATCGTCCGAACGGCTCGCAGGGGTACGGGTGGGTGCAACTTTTTTTCTGAGGTTCTCGAGCGCCCGTCGCTGCAGCGCCTTCACGGCCCCGACGCGCTTGCCGAGCACGTCGGCGACCTGCTCGACCGTGAGGTCGGCGACGATGCGCAGCACCATGACGTCGCGCTGGTCGGGGGCGAGGCCGTCGAGCAGAGCGAGCGCGTCGCGGTCGCCGAGTCGCGCGGTGGCCTCGTCCTCGGCGCTGGATGCCCGCCGCGGGTCGATCTCGACGGTCCACTCCTCGGCATCGCCCCGCCGCGATCGCATTCGCAGCTCGTCGACGAGACGACGGTACGCGATCGAGAACACGAACGATCGGAAGGCGGCGCGATCACCGCGGAAGTCGCCGATGCGCTCCACGACGACGAGGAAGACCTCGCTCGTGAGGTCGTCGCACTCGCGCGAGCCGCGGGCCCGCAGGAAGGCGGCGACGACCGGCGCGTGCTCGACCCAGAGGTGCGTGAAGGCCCACGACTCGCCGGCCTGAGCGGCGGCGAGAACCGTGGAAAAGGTGGCGTCACCCGGCCGCACCTCGATCGACATGCGCTCCACCCTACGAAAATCTTCGCCTGGACGCCCCGTGTCCGCCGCCTTGGTGCCACCTGGCAATGCGTCCCGGCCGTCACGGGGCGTCGTTAGCGTGGCCGACGCATCGAACCGAAGGAGAAGATCTGATGGCAGACATCACCGGACGCACCGTCGCCTTCCTACTCACCGACGGATACGAGGACAGCGAGCTCACCGCCCCCTGGGAGGCCGTGACCGGAGCCGGCGCGACGCCGACGCTCGTCTCGCCGAAGGACGGCTCGGTCGAGGGCAAGAAGGGTCATTCGCAAGCCGTCGATGCGGCCGTCGCCAACGTCTCGGCCGACGACTTCGACGCTCTCGTGCTCCCCGGCGGCGTCGTGAACGCCGACCACCTGCGAATGGACAAGGATGCGATCGCGTTCGCGAAGCGCTTCTTCGAGCAGGGCAAGCCGGTCGGAGTCATCTGCCACGGGGCGTGGATCCTCATTGAGGCCGACGTGGTGCGCGACCGCGAGATCACGAGCTACCCGTCGCTGCGCACCGACCTCATCAACGCCGGCGCGCGCTGGGTCGACGAGGAGGTCGTGACCGACCAGGGTCTCGTCTCGAGCCGCACGCCGGCCGACCTGCCCGCGTTCTGCGCGAAGGTCGTCGAGGAGATCAGCGAGGGCGCCCACGCGGGTCAGCACGCGTAGACGCCCCTCTCCCGGCGCAAGAGCCGGGGCACAGACGGCGGAGGGCTCGGTGCGGTGGCGCCGGGCCCTTCGCACTGCCTGCGCCGGGCATCCGCCCTTGCCTGTCGTCGCGCGCCGACCTTCTCCCAGCGGCCGTCGATAGGAATGACGCATGCCTCGCACACCCGCTCTCGACCGCCCGCTGCCCGACCTGACGGGTCGCCTCGCCCTCGTGACGGGAGCCAACAGCGGCCTCGGCCTCGAGATCTCCGGCGCTCTCGCCGCCGCCGGCGCTGACGTCATCATGACCTCCCGTGACGGGACGAAGGGGGCGGATGCTCGCCGCGAGCTCCTCGCCCGCTCACCCCGCGGCACGCTCGAGCTGCGGTCGCTCGATCTCGCGTCGCTCGACAGCGTCCGCGCCTTCGCGGCGAAGGTCGTGGCGGAGTCGCGCCCCCTCGACATCCTCGTCAACAACGCCGGAGTCATGGCGGTGCCCGAGCGCCTCGAGACCGCCGACGGCTTCGAGCTCCAGTTCGGCACGAACCACCTCGGGCCGTTCGCCCTCACCGGCCTGCTCATGCCCGCGCTGCGCGCCGCGCCCGAGGCTCGTGTCGTGTCGACCGCGAGCATCGCCGCACGGCCCGGCCGCATCACGCGCGAGGCGCTCGTCGGCGAGTCGGCGTACGACGCGTGGCGCGTGTACTCGATGACGAAGCTCGCGAACCTCGTGTTCGGCCGCGAGCTGCAGGCGCGTTCGGTCGCCCACGGATGGGGCCTCACGTCGGTCACCGCGCACCCCGGCTTCAGCACGACGAACCTCGCCTCGAACGGGCCGCGCTTCGGCAAGAAGCCCATCCCGAAGTGGGCGATGAAGCTCTCGCTGCTCGTCGGCCAGACCGGAGCCGACGGCGCCCGCCCCTCGATCTACGCCGCGACCGCGCCCGACGTCGAGCCGGGCGGCTACTACGGCCCGAACGGACGCCGCGAGCTGCGCGGCGGCACGACGCACGCCGAGGTGCCGGATGGCGCGCTCGAGCCGGGGGTCGGCGAGCTGCTCTGGAGCGAGTCGGAGCGGATGACGGGCGTCACGTACGCCTAGGCCTAGGGGCGCACCTCGGCCAGTTCGAGCTGAACGCGCGCGGTCGAGCCCGCGGCGAGCCCTTCGGCCTGGCGCACGGCCTTCTTCACGGGCAGGAGGTAGCAGCCCATCTTGGAGTCGGGGAAGACGCTCGTCGCCCACTCGCTGCC
>JBKHYA010000019.1:0-24823 GCA_046565745.1 Actinomycetes bacterium | reverse complement strand
GCACGACGTGCTCGACCTCGTGGCCGGCGAGCCCGGCGAGGACGGCGTCGGGGGTTCCGTGGCCGACGCCCGTGGAGCCGAGCGAGCCGAAGAGAGTGCACTCGACGCTGCGCACCGTGGTGAGCTCGGCATCGGTCAGGGCGCTCACGAAGGCCTTCGCGGCACGGAGGGGGCCGACCGTGTGCGAGCTCGAGGGGCCGATGCCGACTCGGAACAGGTCGTGCACCGAGATGAACTCGCGCTCGGCGAGCGGCAGGCTGACCGCCACGGGGATGCTCACGAGGGCTCCGATCGGTGGGGCCGGGTCACGGCCGAGGAGTGGAGCGACCCGTTCTGCTCGCGCTGCGCGGGTCGGCGGCGAGCACGACGCCACTCGTGCGGGCGTCGTCGAGCCGCGTCTCTATTGTGGCCCCGATCGTTCGGGCGCGCACGACCTTGCGCGGGTGCGCGTCGCGCTGGCGAGGCCGCGCCGGTGCTTACCTAGGCCCAGATGGGCCAGAGCACCGATCCCGCCGCGAAGAAGACGACGCCGCCCGCGACAACCGCCGCGATGACAAGAGCAACGGTCACGATCAGCGTCGTTCGGCGCTGTGCGGCAGGTGGCGTCAACGTTGATACGACTACCCCGATGGCCAGGAGTGCGATCAGGGCAATCGTGGATAGGACGGCCGGCATCACGCGGGCGTCAGAGGAGCAGTTCGCAACACCGGCTGCGCAGTTCACTGACTTGCCGGCGAAGAGCCACACGGCACCGATGGCGACGACGGTGATGAGGAAGTACCGAAAAACAAGTGCAGAGAAGTCAGCCTGACTTCGGGGGCTCCTGTCCTGCGGCATGTGGGCGACCGCGCGTGCGTCGATCAGTGCACCCAGGGGTTGTGAAGCTCGAAGCCCGCATCGTCGAAGTCCTTCGTATTGCGAGTTGCGAGCGTGTGTCCGCCCGCCAAGCAGATCGCGGCGATCATCGTGTCCTCCGTGCTGACGAGCCGACCGACGCTTTCGCGTCGCGCTCGCAGCCTGCCGTCGGTGTCGGCCGCCTCGGCGTCGAACGGGAGTATGCGCTCGGCGGCACCGACGATGAGATCGTCGACGGCGGCTGTGAGATGGTCGCGCCGCCGGCCCTCGGGCAGACGCTGCACTCCGAAGCGAAGTTCGGCGACCGTGATCGACGTGAGCGCGACATCTGTCGAGTGCTCGGCGAGCCACCGCAGCACGTTCTGGTCAGGAACGCGGCTCAGAGGTTCGGAGACGACGTTGGTGTCGAGAACGATCACGACAGCTCGACCGAGCGAGCGGGTGACCGCTCGGGAAGCTCGAAGTCGCCCCGGAGGGGCTCGGTGGAGGCGACCCATCGGGAGATGAAATCTGCGCGAGGAGCGACAGAGTCCTCCAGGATCGCGCGCACCTCCGCCTCCATCGAGCGGTTATGGGCCGCGGCTCGCTCCTTGAGTGAGCGGCGCACAGGCTCGGGCAAGTTGCGAATCGTCAATGTAGCCATCGGACCTCCTGCTAGCAATGCTAGCAGGATGGGTCGGTGGAGAACCAGAGCAACCGACTCCCTGTCCCGTTAGCTTCCCCGCACTCTCCTCGGAAGGTGCAGACATGAAGCTCCAGCTCGGCGTTCCCGCGATCACTCTCGCGACCATCGCACTCCTAGCGACGGTCGGTTGCACAGCCGATCCGGGAAGCTCTCCATCTACGTCCGTCCGGTCGACCGACGACGCGTCAGAACGCAACCTCGAGCTGCTCGCGGCGCACGCAGACGCAGTGGAGGCCGCGATCCCCGATCAACTGGCCGACCGACCCAGCGAGTACGAGTCGATCGAAGTGAGCTCGTTCATCAATGACGTCCGGGCCGACGTCGCCGCTCCCGAAGGTCGTTACTCGACACTCCAAATCGACTTCGTCTACGCGGATCCGGTGGACTGGGAAGCACTCACCCTCGGTCTGGATCAGCAGCGTCTGATTATGGACCTGGACTGCCGCAGGGCAGTTTTCCCCGGCATGCGGGAAGCTGGCATCACCGGGCCGATGATGATCGTGTACACCTACGCCGACGGCACGACACTCGACGAGGACGGCGAACCCGTCCCGGGGTGGCAACACGCGTGCTGGATCCGGTGACTGCCGATGGCGACATACAGCTCCGCCTCCAGGATTCGAACCTGGGCCTAACAGCTCCAAAGGCTGTCGTGCTGCCGTTACACCAAGGCGGATCGCGCCTCGCGGGCGCGGGGCAAGTCTGCCAGACGAGCCCGAGCGGCCCGCGGGCGGCAAGCGCGCGCCGAGCATCCGTCGCCGCAAGCAGGCGACCGAGTCGCGGCGCGACCGGCGCACATGAGGCGCCCGCGATAATGAACGCATGACCGCCCCCGCTGATGACGTCGACCGCATCGTCGACGCGTGGCAGCGCGAGCGGCCCGACCTCGACTTCTCTCCGCTGCACGTGCTGTCGCGGCTCGGTCGCGTCGCCAAGCACCTGGATCGGGCGCGGAAGGCGGCGTTCGCGGCATCCGCGCTCGAGAGCTGGGAGTTCGACGTCCTCGCGGCCCTGCGCCGCGCCGGCTCGCCGTACGAGTTGAGCCCCACCTCGCTGCTGCGCCAGACGCTCGTCTCGAGCGGCACCATGACCAACCGCATCGACCGGCTGACCGCACGCGGTCTCGTCGAGCGGCGGACGGACCCGAACGATGGCCGCGGCATCCTGGTGCGGATGACCGAGTCGGGCCGCGAGCGGGTCGACCACGCGATCGCCGAACTCGTCGTCGCCGAGCGCGAGCTGCTCAGTGGCCTCACCCGCGCCGACCAGGAGCGGCTCGCGAGCCTGCTGCGGACGCTCGGCGCGGACTTCGAGGGGTCGGTCTAGAGCTCGCTGCCTTTCTTGCCAACGGCTCCACATGCTCACCGCTCGCAACGTTGTGGTCGTTGCGTGCCTCCGACAGGCTCCTGAAGCAATTTGCTTCTAGAGCGAGGAACTCACTCCTCGCCGCACACCTCCTATTCGTCACCGACGAAGGGAGTGCCAGATGGCGCAGAAGCAGAAGAAGAAGCAGGAGCTCAAGGCTTGCCTCCGCATCACCATGTTCTGCTTGCAGATGATGGCGATGTTCATGCGGGTCTTCATCGGCTAGCGAAGAGCGGTCACGCCTGGCTCTGGGGCACGGGGGCTGGAGCCGGGCGTGGCGACTGCGGCAAAGAACTCCAACCGGACTGAGCTACCCCAGCAGCGGCAGCACGAACGACAGCACGACCGCGATCACTCCGACCGCCGTCAGGATGCCGCCCAAGGTGATCAGCGCGCGCCCGTCGTGGGCCGGCGAGTCGAGGCGGGCGCTCTCGGGGCGGGAGGGGTGCACCCAGACGGTCCGGGCATCCCCCACCGCCGGAATCGGCCCCGTGAGGGGCGAGACGGTCTCGTGGACGTCGCCTCCGTCGCCGAACCAGCGCAGCTTCGCGTCGCGCTCGTGCACGTTCGTGATCACCGCCTTCGCCGTGCGGTAGCGGCGCGCCCACGCGCGGCGCGAGAGCCCGATGACGAGCAGGATGATTCCGCTCGGCAGCAGCAGCCACGACACGGCCTCGGCGACGATCGCGATGGCGTCGAGGGGGTCGGTCATGTGCTCATCGTAGGGGCGAACGCTCGGTCACGACGGGTCGGGCGGCGGGCGCAGTCACGCTCAGCGCGGAGCCATGCGCACCGCGCCGTCGAGCCTGATCACCTCGCCGTTGAGCATCGGGTTCTCGACGATGTGCTGCACGAGCGCCGCGTACTCCTCGGGCTTGCCGAGGCGGTGCGGGTGCAGGGACTGCTCCTCGAGCGAGGCGAGGGCCTCCTCGGGCAGCATCTCGGCCATCGGCGTGCGGAACAGGCTCGGCGCGATCGCCATGACCCGGATGCGGTGCTCGGCCAGGTCGCGCGCGAGCGGCAGCGTGAGGCCCACGATCGCACCCTTCGACGCCGAGTAGGCGGCCTGACCGACCTGCCCGTCGAACGCGGCGACCGAGGCGGTCATGACGATGACGCCAGCCTCTTCATCGGGGGTGTCCGCCGCCGTCTCGACCATGCGAGCGGCCGCGAGACTCACGACGGTGAACGTGCCGGTGAGGTTGATGTCGACCACCTGGCGGAAGACGTCGAGCGGGAACGGCCCCTTCCTCCCGACCACGCGCGCCCCGCGCACGATGCCCGCGCACGCCACGACGACGTCGAGCCGCCCGAGCTCGCTCGCCGCGTCGACGGCGGCCTGCACCTGCTCGGCGTCGGTGACGTCGGTCGGCACGAAGACGGCGCGGTCGCCCCAGTCGTCGGCGAGCGCGGCCCCCGGTGACTGGGGCAGGTCGGCGATGACGACCGAGCTGCCCGCGGCGAGCATCCGCTCAGCCGTCGCCCGGCCCAGCCCCGAAGCGCCACCGGTGATGAGAGCGGTGCGGCCGGTGATGTGCATGGATGTCCTCCGAGAGCTCTTCCGAGCGCCGACGACGATGACGGCGCGGCTTCCATGCCTACCACGGGGGTGCGCCGCGTAGGGTTCTTCTGCACCTGCCGCCGTCGACTGGAGTCACGCATGAGCACCGTCCCGTTCCGCATCGGCTACAAGGCCTCGAGCGAGCAGTTCGCTCCGCGCGAGCTGCTCGACTACGGCGTGCTCGCCGAGCAGGCCGGCTTCGAGTCGGTCTTCATCAGCGACCACCTGCAGCCGTGGAAGCACACCGACGGCCACGCCCCCGCCGCGATCGCCTGGCTCGGAGCCCTCGGCGCGAAGACCGAGCGCATCGTCATGGGCACGTCGGTGCTGACGCCGACCTTCCGGCACCACCCGGCAATGGTCGCGCAGGCGTTCGGCACCCTCGGGCAGCTGTTCCCGGGTCGCGTCATCCTCGGCGTCGGCACGGGCGAGTCGCTCAACGAGGCTCCGCTCGGGTTCGTCTGGCCCGACATCAAGGAGCGCTTCGCCCGCCTCAAGGAGGCCGTGCAGCTCATCGAGCGCCTCTGGGACGAGGAGCGCGTCAGCCACGAGGGCGCCCACTACCGCACCGACAACGTCACGATCTACGACCGGCCCGAGGTGAAGGTGCCGATCTACATCGGCGCCTCCGGCCCCGCCGCGACGCGACTCGCCGGCCGCATCGCTGACGGCTACATCACGACCTCGGGCAAGCCGCGCGAGCTCTACACCGAGAACCTGCTGCCCGCATTCCGCGAGGGCCTCGAAAAGGGTTCTCGTGAGCCGGGCACGGTCGACACCCTCATCGAGATGAAGGTCTCGTTCGACACCGACATGCAGCGCGCCATGGAGGACACCCGCCACTGGGCCGCCCTCGCGCTCAGCGGCGACGAGAAGATGGGCGTCGAGGACCCGCGCGAGATGGAGCGCCTCGCCGACGCCCTGCCGCTCGAGCGCGCCGCCTCGCGCTGGATCGTCTCGACCGACCCCGACGAGCACGTCGGCCGCGTCATGGAGTACGTGCGCATGGGCTTCCGGCACCTCGTCTTCCACGCGCCGGGGCCCGACCAGGCGCGGTTCCTCGAGCTGTACGGCACCGAGGTCGTGCCGCGGCTGCGGGCCGCGGTCGCCGAGTTCGACGCCGCCGGCTCGTCGGAAAACCAGGGCTGACGCTAATGCCGTTCTGGAGCAAGAAGGAGTTCGGCGACCCGTCGCTGCCCAAGGGCGACCGCGGCAAGGGCTCGTTCGACGACTACGCCTACGACCTGCTGCCGAAGAACCGCGACATCACGATGCGCCTCGCCGACGCGACGCCGCACCAGGATGAGATCTCGCAACTCGCCGACGCCGAGGCGGACTCCCTGTTCACGGCCACCCCGGCGCGCAGTCTCGATCACGAGCGGGTGGATGCTCCCATCGAGGTGCGCGTCTTCTCAGGTCGCCGCGTCTCGGGTGTCGTGGGCGTCGTGCCGCGCGGACTCGAGAGCGTCTACGACGAGGCGGTGCGCCGACTGGACGGCCGCGGCGACAAGCCGCGCATCCCCGTCGCCGTCGTGCAGACGAAGCAGGGCTGGCGCGTCGACCTGCTCATGGGCCGCACGAAGTAGGCGACCAGGTCCTACGGCCTTGCGCTGAACGCGGGTCCGGTGCCAGCACCCGCGGTAAAGCTCACACTTAAGTCCTTCAACACTCGGTGACCGCATTGACTGACACTCAGTTCCGGTTATGGTCGGGATCATGGCGAATCGTCAGGACCGAAGGCGCAACGCTACACGCGCCCGCAAGAAGGTGGCGGTATCGCTCGAGGTCTACGAGAGACCGGCGGATGGTTGCGAAGAGATGCGGATACCCGTCCCGATGCCCCACCCGCGATTCCGAATCACGCAACGACTGGTGTCCTATAGACACCAGCTCGTAGAGTTCGCGGTCATCTTGAGCGAGTGGGACGGCAGAGGCTGGGAAGAGGTTTACTCGGTGGACACCTGCCACGGTTACCTTCACGAACACATTCACGGCCACCGCAAACCGAACGACAGGCGGGACATCAAGCCCTTGTTTACACAAGTGGACGTGCAAGAATCACTTGACTTCGCATACGACAAGGTGCGAGATCACTATCTGAAGCTGACGGGGTGAAGCTCATGCCTGAGAAGGTTGGCCTTAGCGTTCGCGATCTCGCCATCACGCGAGTGATGCGAGCCGTTGCCCGTCGCTCGGTCGTGCTTGGTCCGCTCCCGGTGAAGGCGCACGACGGTAGCTATCCGGTCATCGTGACCCTCCCTGATGACACGCTTGGGTTCATGGAGGATTCGCGCAACGACATCGGCCGAAACGCCAATGTCTTCGTTGCGTTCCCGGAGCGAATCGTCTTGATCGCGATGCGCGACGGGCAGAGCGATGATGCCGCCCCGGTAGACCCGCGCGCCTCCATGGCCATGTTCGTAAGTTGGCTCGAGAACACGGACATGAAGCGACCTGCCATTCGCGTCGAGCGCGCAGGAGCAGAGTCGGCACGCCCCCGGGTCGAGGAGCTTGCGTACGTTTTCTGATTGGCAAAGGGCGCGAGCAGCGCACTACCTGGCGTCTATTGCCACTAAGTGCGGTCAGCCCAGCAGCTCGCCGAGCTCCAGCCAGCGCGTCTCGAGCGCGTCGCGCTGCTCCTCGAGGCCGCGCACCTGCTCGTGCAGCGCGCCGATGCCTGCGTAGTCGCTCGTGTCGTGCTCGGCCAGTGCGACGTGAAGCCGGTCGATCTCGCCCTGCAGCTTGGCGATGCGGCGCTCGATCGAGGCGAGCTCCTTCTCGGCGGTGCGGCGCTCGGCTCCTCCGAGCGAGAGCGCGGGGGCCGCAGGGGCCGCCGAGGTCGAGCCTCCGCCACCCGACGACGAGGCGGCGGATGCCCCGCCCGCGCTCGTGACCGACGCGACCGTCGCGCGCCCGGCATCCGACACCGACCCGGCCGACGCCGCGGCGAACCGCAGGTACTCGTCGACGCCGCCGGGCAGGTGCCGCAGGCGGCCGACCCCGTCGGCGCCGGGCAGCACCGCGAACTGCTGGTCGGTGACGCGCTCGAGCAGGTAACGGTCGTGCGAGACGACGATGAGGGTGCCCGGCCACGAGTCGAGGAGGTCCTCGATCGCGGCGAGCATGTCCGTGTCCATGTCGTTCGTGGGCTCATCCATGATGAGCACGTTCGGCTCGTCGAGCAGGATCAGCAGCAGCTGCAGGCGGCGCTTCTGGCCACCGCTGAGGTCTTTGATCGGCGTCGAGAGCTGCGCCGAGGTGAAGCCGAGCCGCTCGAGCAGCTGGCCGGGCGTGAGCTCCTTGTCGCCGGCGACGTAACTGGTGCGCTTCGTCGCGATGACGGCCGAGACGCGCTCATCCTCGACGGCGCTCAGGTCGCCGAGCTGCTGATCGAGCGTCGCGACGACGACCGTCTTGCCGCGCTTCACGCGACCGGTCGTGGGGGCGAGCGAGCCGTCGATGAGCTTGAGCAGCGTCGACTTGCCGGCGCCGTTGACGCCGAGGATGCCCGTGCGCTCGCCCGGCGCGATGCGCCACTCGATGTCGTGCAGGATCTCGCGATCGCCGTACGACACCGACACGTCGAGCAGGTCGATGACGTCCTTGCCGAGGCGCGAGGTCGCCATCTGCGCGAGCTCGATCGGGTTGCGCAGCTCGGGCACGTCGGCGATGAGCGCGTTCGCCGCCTCGATGCGGAACTTCGGCTTCGCCGTGCGGGCCGGGGCGCCGCGGCGCAGCCACGCGAGCTCCTTCTTCATGAGGTTCTGGCGCTTGGCCTCCATGGTCGCGGCCTGGCGGTCGCGCTCCATGCGCTGCAGCACGTACGCCGCGTAGCCGCCCTCGAACGGCTCGACGATGCGGTCGTGCACCTCCCACGTGTCGAGGCTCACCTCGTCGAGGAACCACCGATCGTGCGTCACGACCAGCAGCGCGCCCTGGCCGGTCGCCCAGCGCCGCTGCAAGTGTGAGGCGAGCCAGGCGACTCCCCCGATGTCGAGGTGGTTCGTGGGCTCGTCGAGCACGACGATGTCCCACTCCTGGCTCAGCAGCGCGGCGAGGGCGACGCGGCGCCGCTGGCCGCCGCTCAGATCATCGACGAGCGTGTCGCCCGGGATGTCCGCGATGAGCCCCGCAAGAACGTCGCGAACGTTGCGATCGCCCGCCCATTCGTGCTCGGGCCGCCCGCCCACGACCGTGTCGAGCACCGTGCGGCCCGTCGCCAGCTCGTCGCCCTGGTCGAGCATCCCGAGGGTGACGCCGCGGCGGCGCGTCACGCGACCGCCGTCCGGCTCCTGCTTGCCGGCGAGGATGCGCAGCAGGGTCGACTTGCCGTCGCCGTTGCGGCCGACGACGCCGATGCGGTCGCCGTCGCCGATGCCGACCGTCACCCCGTCGAGCACGACGCGGGTGGGGTATTCGACGCGGAGCTGCTCGGCTCCCAGCAGGTGGGCCACCCGTCGAGCCTACGGCGCGCGGGCCGGGCGGCCGGACGGGGCTGGGCTGGGCTGGGCGTGCGGACGGCGCAGGAGCGCGGACCGGGCAGAATGGTGACCATGTCCTCGCCTAATGGTCCCGCCGTGCCCACCGACGACGAGCAGGCGACCGCGCTCGACAACCCCGCCGTCCGCGCGCGCATCCGCCGGGTGCTGCCGTGGACTCTCGTGCTCGCGGCCGGCATCATCCTGCTCGACCAGGGCACGAAGTTCTGGGCCGAGGCCGAGCTCGAGCGCGGTGTCGGCATCCCCGTGATCGGCGAGCTCATCCAGTGGCGGCTCGTCTACAACCCGGGCGCGGCGTTCGGCATCGGCGGCGACTACACGTGGATCCTGTCCGTCGTCGCAGCGATCGCCGTCGTCGGGCTCGCGATCTTCGTCACGCGCCTGTCGAGCGCGCGCTGGGCGATCGCGGCCGGCGCGCTCCTCGGCGGCGCGATCACCCACCTCGGCGACCGGCTGTTCCGCGAGCCGGGCTTCGCGCGCGGCGAGATCGTGGACTTCATCGACTACGCGGGCTACTTCATCGGCAACGTGGCCGATATCGCGCTTGTGCTCGGCGCCGTCGGCGTCGTGCTGCTGAGCCTCCTGGGCGTCAGCCCGCGACGACCCGAGCCCCGTGAACCGGACCCGTCGCACGGATGACGGTGTGACGTCCGGCGCTCAGCTCGACCTGCAGCTCGAGCGCGGCGTCGGCGTCGGCGACGAGGAAGGCCACGGTCGGGCCCGAGCCTGAGACGAGCCCTGCGAGGGCTCCTGCCTTCTCACCCGCCTCGAGCGTGCGGGCGAGGCCCGGCTCGAGGTGCAGCGCCGGAGCCTGCAGGTCGTTGTAGAGGTACTCGGCGAGCTGGTGCGGGTCGCCCGCGCGCAGCGCCTGCAGCACCTCGATATCGACGGTCGGCTGCTCGGGGGCGGGGGCGATGTCGTTGACGTGGCGCTCGCGGTGGCGGTCGAGCTCCGCGTAGACCTCAGGGGTCGACAGGCCGGATTCTGCCAGCGCGAGCACCCAGTGGAACGTGCCCTGCGCGAGGGCGGGCGAGAGCGCGTCGCCGCGGCCGGTGCCGACGGCGGTGCCGCCCATGAGCGCGAACGGCACGTCGGCGCCGAGCTCGGCGGCGAGCGAGTGCAGCTCCTCCCGCCCGAGGCCCGTGCCCCACAGGTGGTCGCACGCGAGGAGGGTCGCGGCGGCATCAGCCGAGCCGCCGCCCATGCCGCCGGCGATCGGAACGTTCTTCTCGATGTCGAGGTGCGCGCCGCCGCGGTAGTCGGCGACGCGGGCGAGCAGGCGCGCGGCTCGGATGGCGAGATTGCTGCCGTCGGTCGCGAGGCCGCTCGTGTCGATCGAGCCGGAGAAGCTCACCGAGAAGTCGTCCGCGGGGCGCGCGTAGACTTCCTCGTAGAGCGAGATGGCCTGGTAGGCGGTGGCGACGTCGTGGTAGCCGTCGTCCATGAGGGCGCCGACCTTCATGAAGACGTTGATCTTGCCGGGCGCCCGCACGTGCACGACGCGCGAGGCTCCGTTTCCGACCATGACAACACCCTAGGGGAGGCGGACGGAGCGGTCCGTGCGCTCATCCCCGCGCTCCGTCGACCGGGCGGCGGCTACCCTGGGCCTGCCATGCAGTGCTCCTACTTCGACGCCGGACTGTGCCGCTCGTGCACGCTCATGGGCACGCCGTACGCCGAGCAGCTGGCCGTGAAGGAGGCGACCGCGCGCACGCTGCTCGCCGCGCATCCGGAGGCTCGCTGGCTGCCCGCGGTCGCGAGCTCCGAGTCCGGGTTTCGCACGAAGGCGAAGATGGTCGTCGGCGGCTCGAACGCCGCGCCGACCCTCGGCATCCTCGACGGCCGCGGTAGGGGCGTCGACCTGCGCGCCTGCGGGATCATCGCGCCGGGCATCCGCGCCGTGTTCGACCAGCTCGCCGAGGCGATCACGCGGTCGGGGCTCGAGCCGTACGACGTTCCGTCGCGGGAGGGCGAGCTCAAGTACGTCATCGTGACCGAGTCGGCCGACGGCGAGCTCATGGTGCGGTTCGTGGTGCGGTCGCGCGCGTCGGTCTCGTCGGTGCGCGCGGTGCTTCCGTGGCTGACGGATGCTCTGCCGCAGATCGCCGTCGTCTCGGTCAACCTGCACCCCGAGCACAAGGCCGTCGTCGAGGGAGACGAGGAGGTCGTCCTCACCCCGCGCTCGACCCTGCCGATGCGCGTGGGCGACGCGACGCTGCAGGTGCGGCCGCAGAGCTTCGTCCAGACCAACACGGCGATCGCCTCGGCGCTGTACCGGCAGGGCCGCGCCTGGATCGACGCGGCGCAGCCGATGTCGGTGTGGGATCTGTACTGCGGCGTCGGCGGGTTCGCCCTCCACGCCGCGGCACCGGGGCGTTCGGTGCTCGGCGTCGAGCTCTCCGCCGACGCGGTCGAGAGCGCGCGCATCGCCGCCGCCGCGCTGCCGGCCGGGCCCGATGGGCGGATGCCCGGGGTCCGCTTCGAGGTCGGCGACGCGACGAGCGCGGTCGCGTCCGCGGGCGCCCCGCCCGACCTCGTCGTCGTGAACCCGCCGCGCCGCGGGCTCGGCGCTCCGCTGTCGGGATGGCTCGAGGAGTCGGGCGTGCCGACGGTCGTCTACTCGAGCTGCAACGCCGCGTCGCTCGCCCGCGATCTCGAGTCGATGCCGTCGTACCGGGTCGTCGAGGCGCGGCTGTTCGACATGTTCCCGCAGTCGACGCATTCGGAGGTCATGGTGCTGCTCGAGCGGACGCCGTAGGCCGCGGCGCCCAAGCGGGCGGAGGGACGCGCCGCGCGTGTCGCACGTCGCGTGTCGCACGTCGGCGGCCTTTCCGCGGCCGCCACGAGCCGGCGACTCCCGGCCCCGCTCGCGCTCCTACCGTTGTTGAGGAGTGACGTAATCCGATTTCGACACTCCTCAACAACGGTAGGGAGCAGGCCGCGAACCCCGTTTAATCGGCGACGCACTCAGGATGGGGAGGAGTGTCGAAAATGGATTACGTCACTCCTCTGCATCGTGAGCGTCGCGCGGAGGCGGGCAGGCAGGCGGGCAGGCAGTCAGGCAGACGGACGCACGTCGGGCGGGCGCGCCAGTCTCAGTGATCGACTGTCGGCCGATCGACGTCCGTCGCGCTTCGGCCCGCGCTCAGCTCTGCACGCGCGCGAGCGCGAGGAAGTCCTGCATGACGAGCTGCTCTCCGCGCGCGGTCGGGTCGAGCCCCGCCGCCTCGAGCGCCGCCGTCGCCGCGGCGGACGAGCCGAAGAGCTCCGCGAGCGCCTGCCGCAGCATCTTGCGCCGCTGCCCGAACGCCGCGTCGACCAGCGCGAACATGCGCAGCCGCTCCGCTTCCGACCCGGGGGCGGAGGCTCGCGCCTTCATCCCGACGAGCACGCTGTCGACGTTCGGCACCGGCCAGAACACCTGCCTGCTCACGACCCCCTCGAGCCCCCAGGCCCCGTACCACGCGGCCTTCACGCTCGGGCTTCCGTAGATCTTCGAGCCCGGGCCCGCCGCGAGCCGCTGGCCGACCTCCGCCTGCACCATCACGAGCGTGCGCGTGATCGACGGGAACCGCGCGAGCAGGTGCAGCAGCACCGGCACCGAGATGTTGTACGGCAGGTTCGCGACGAGCGACGTCGGCTCCCCGAACACCTCGGGCAGCGAGGTGACGCGCAGCGCATCGGCGCGCACGACCTCGAGGCGCGCCGTCGGCTGCAGCTCGGCGACCGTGAGGGGCAGCTGGGCGGCGAGCCGGGCATCCAGTTCGACCGCGACGACCGGATGCCCGGCCTCCAGCAGGCCGAGCGTCAGGCTGCCGAGCCCCGGCCCCACCTCGAGCACCGTCGAGCCCGGCGGCAGCGCGGCCGTGGCGACGATGCGGCGGACGGTGTTGGCGTCGTGGACGAAGTTCTGGCCGAGCTTCTTCGTGGGCGTGACATCGAGCAGCGCGGCGAGGTCGCGCACCTCAGCAGGGCCCAGGAGCCCCGCCACTCAGGCCCCGCCCTGCTCGGTCGTCAGGTCGTCGGCGCGGCCCGGCAGCGCGTCGCGCTCGGGGTTGTCCGCATCAGGCCGGTCGGCCCACGGGTCGCCGGGGGCCGTGACCGGCTCGGCATCCCACGTGCCGTACACCTGCTCGGTGTTCGAGCTGATCTGCGCCGCGAGCATCGACACGTCGGTGCCGAGGTGGTCGGCCATCGCGCGGAGCGTCCACGGAAGCAGGTACGGCGAGTTGGGGCGGCCGCGGAACGGGTGCGGCGTCAGGAACGGCGCATCCGTCTCGACGAGCAGCAGCGCGCGGGGCAGGATGTCGAGCGCGTCGCGCAGGTTGCGCGCGCTCGTGAACGTCGCCGTGCCCGCGAACGAGGCGTACCAGCCGTTGTCGGCGAGGATCGACGCGAGCTCGACGTCGCCGCTGAAGCAGTGGAACACCGTGCGCTCGGGCGCGCCGACGCGGCGCAGCGTCGCCACGACATCGTCGTGCGCGTCGCGGTCGTGGATCTGCAGGGCGAGGCCGTGCTTCTTCGCGATGCGGATGTGCTCCTCGAAGGAGCGCAGCTGCGCGTCGCGTCCGCTGCCCGACTCGGTGCGGTAGTAGTCGAGGCCCGTCTCGCCGATCGCGACCACGCGGGGCTGCGCGGCGAGCTCGTCGATGACGGCGAGAGCGGCATCCAGCTCACCGGCCGCCTCGAGCGTCGCGGCCTCGTTCGGGTGGATGGCGACGGCGGCGAGCACGCGGGGCTCGCGCGCCGCGATCGCCGCCGACCAGCGCGAGGTGGCGACATCGGTGCCGACCTGCACGACGCCGCGGACCCCGACGGCCGAGCCGCGGTCGAGGTGCTCGCGGTAGTGCATCGGGTTCTCGCCGTCGGCGATCTCGAGGTGCGTGTGGTTGTCGTACACGGGCACGACGAGCGCCTCGGGGCTCGGCGGGTAGCTGAGGTCGCGCGACGAGTCCTCCATCGCGGCGCGGGAGCGCACGTGCGGTGTCATCTCGTCGGTCATGTCGCGCCCCTTCTAGGCGGTGGCCTCGTGGTCGATGCGCGGGAACAGAGCCTCGAGCGCCTGGGTGCGGGCGCCGGCCGGCAGCTGCCCCCACTCTCCCGCATCCGGGATGCGCTGGTCCGCGAGCGCTCCCAGGTGGGGCTCAGCGCCGAGCGCCGCCCACAGCTTCTGCGTCGCCTGCGGCAGCACCGGGCTCAGGAGCACGGCGAGCGCGCGCAGCCCCTCTGCCGCCGTGTACAGGATCGTGTGGAGCCGCTCGGTCTGCGACTCGTCCTTCGCGACCTTCCAGGGCTCCTGCACCGTCAGGTAGCCGTTGAGCTCGTCGACGATCGACCAGACGGCCGCGATCGCGTCGTGGATGGCGAAGCGGTCGATCGCGGCGCTCGCGGCGACCACGGCATCCGACACCGTTCGCTGGATGCCCTGCTCGGCGTCGCTCAGCGCACCGGGCTCGGGCACCACGCCGTCGCAGTAGCGGCCGACCATGGCGATGACGCGCGAGGCGAGATTGCCGAAGCCGTTCGCGAGCTCGGCCTGGTAGCGGGCGGCGAGGTCCTCCCACGAGAACGAGCCATCCTGGCCGAACGCGATCGCGCGCATGAAGTAGTAGCGGAAGGCGTCGGAGCCGAACACGTCGGTGATCTGCGACGGCGCGATGCCCGTGAGCTTCGACTTCGACATCTTCTCGCCGCCGACGAGCAGCCAGCCGTGGCCGTACACGCGGCGCGGCACGGGCAGCTCGGCGGCCATGAGCATCGCCGGCCAGATGACCGCGTGGAAGCGCGCGATGTCCTTCCCGACGATGTGCGCGCTCGGCCAGAAGCGGTCGAAGAGCTCGCCGGGGGCATCCGGGCTCCAGCCGAGGGCCGAGATGTAGTTGATGAGCGCGTCGAACCAGACGTAGAAGACATGCTTCTCGTCCCACGGAACGCGCACGCCCCAGTCGAGGCTCTGCCGCGAGATGGAGATGTCGTCCAGACCGCGACTCACGAACGAGACGATCTCGTTGCGGAGGCTGTCGGGCTGGATGAAGTCGGGCTGGGACCGATACAGCTCGAGCAGGCGCTCCTGGAAGCGGCTCATGCGGAAGAAGTAGTTGGCCTCCTTCAGCACCTCGACGGGGCGACCGTGGATCGAGCAGACCAGCTGGCCCTGGAACTCGCCGCCGCCCTCCACGAGGTCGGCGAGCTGCTTGTACTCCTCGCAGCCGACGCAGTAGTAGCCCTCGTACTCACCGAAGTAGATGAAGTCGTCGTCGTACAGCTTCTGAAGGAACTGCTGCACGACCGTCTCGTGGCGCTCCTCGGTGGTGCGGATGAAGTCGTCGTTGGCGATGTCGATCGTCTGCAGCAGCGGGATCCACGCGTCGGCGACGAGCTTGTCGGCCCACTCCTTCGGCGTGACACCGTTCGCGACCGCCGTGCGGAGGATCTTCTGGCCGTGCTCGTCAGTGCCCGTGAGCGACCACGTCGGCACGCCGCTCTGCCGGTGCCAGCGCGCGAGCACATCGGCCGCGACCTCGGTGTACGCGTGCCCGATGTGGGGCGCGTCGTTCACGTAGAAGATCGGGGTCGTGACGGAGAAGGATTCGCCTGCGGCCATAACGCACAAGTCTACGGGCGGGGTTGCGTAGCGTTTTGCGCGTGAGACGCGACTCGACCCGCCCGGCCCGGCCACGGGCTTCCCGCGCGATCGCCGTCGGCGCGGTCATCGCGACCGTCGCCGTGCTGGGCGGGTGCTCGGGCCCGCCCCCGGACCAGAACGCCGAGCTGAGCGGGTGCCTGGTCGGCGATCGCGGCACTCTCGCCCTCGGAGTCACCAACTCGGCCGGCGAGCCGCTCGCGATCACCGGGATCGAGCTCGCCGAGTCGGAGGGCGTCGCGGTCGTCGACCGGTTCATCGCGATCGACCCGGAGGCGCAGGCGACGCCCGTGCTGTTCGAGTCGGAGGGGCGGAGTGCTTTCGACGGCGTCGACCTCGCCGCCGCGAGCATCGAGCCGGGCGCCGCCGCGTTCATCGGCATCGAGGTCGAGCGCACCGGCGCCGCCGAGGGCAGCGTCAACGGCGTCATCATCACGACGGCGGACCGCGAGACGACCGCGCCCGTGCGCCTGGTGCTGCTCGACGACTGCGGGTAGCGGCGCGGCGGCCCTACTCGCGGCGGGCCGCCAGCGCGGCCTCGTACAGCTCGCGCGTGCCGAGCCCGGTGGCGGCGGCGACGGCCGACGCCGCATCCTTCAGCCGCTCGCCGGCGGCGGAGCGCTCGACGACCTCGGCCACGGCGCCGGGCAGGTCGCCCGACCGCGCGGGCGCGCCCTCGACGACGACGACGATCTCGCCGCGGGCTCCTTCGGCGTAGCGGTCGGCGAGCTCAGCGAGGGTGCCGCGCGCGACCTCCTCGAACTTCTTGGTGAGCTCGCGGCAGACGGCGGCGCGGCGGTCGGCTCCGAAGGCGTCGCGCAGGTCGGCGAGCGCCGCGCCGATGCGGTGCGGCGCCTCGAAGAAGATGAGCGTGCGCTGCTCGGCGGCGAGGCCCCGCAGGTGCGACGCCCGCCCCTTCCGCGGCAGGAACCCCTCGAACGCGAACCGGTCGGTCGGCAGCCCGCTCAGCACGAGCGCCATGAGCACTGCGCTCGGCCCGGGTAGCGCGGTGACGCCGACTCCCGCCGCGATCGCCGTCTCGACGAGCACGTAGCCGGGGTCGCTGATGCCCGGCATGCCCGCGTCGGTGAGCACGACGACGTCGGTGTCGCGCGCCCGCTCGACGAGCTCGGCCGAGCGCGCGCGCTCGTTGTGCTCGTGCAGGGCGAGCAGCTGCGGCCGGTTCTCGATGCCGAGCGCGCGCAGCAGGTGGGCGGTCGTGCGGGTGTCCTCCGCGACGACGAGCTCGGCCGCCTCGAGGGTCTCGATGAGCCGCCGCGACGCGTCGCCGAGGTTGCCGATGGGGGTGGCGGCGAGCACGATCATCCGCTCATCCTCCCACCCGAGCACCCGGATCGGCTCGGGCGGTCGCGGCTAGCATGAGCCCGTGACGCGAGCAGAGCCGACCCCCGCGCCCGAGGCGGTCGGCGACGGGATGCCCGGCTCGCGCCTCGACGAGCGCTGGGCCGCGGCATCCCCCGCCGCCCGCCGCGCGGTGCGCATCGCCGCACCGACGCTCGTGCTCGGCGTCGCGGCCGCCACGCGCCTCATTGGTCTCGACGAGCCGTCGACGCTCGTGTTCGACGAGACCTACTACGTGAAGGATGCGCTGAGCCTCCTGCAGCTCGGCTACGAGGGCACCTGGCCCGAGGGCGCGAACGAGGGCTTCGCCGCCGGTGCGCCGGGCTCGCCCGGGCCGGGGGCCGCGTTCGTCGCGCATCCGCCGCTCGGGAAGTGGATCATCGCGCTCGGACTCGCCGCCCTCGGCCCCGAGTCGCCGGTCGGCTGGCGGATCGCGACCGCGCTCGCGGGCGTCGCGGTCGTCGGGCTCGTCATGCTCATCGCCTTCCGGCTCTGGCGGTCGGTGGGGCTCGCGAGCCTCGCCGGCGGGTTCGTCGCGATCGACGGCAATTCGATCGTCATGAGCCGCGTCGCGCTCCTCGACGGGCTGCTGACGCTCTTCGTGCTCATCTCGGTGCTCTTCGTGACCCTCGATCGGCGCGCGAGCCATCACCGCCTGCGCGAGTGGCTCGCCAGGCGGCGGTTCGAGGGGCGGCCGACCGACTGGGGGCCCGTGCTGTGGAGTCGGCCGTGGCTCATCGCCGCAGGAGTCGCCTTCGGCCTCGCCGTCTCGATCAAGTGGAGCGCCCTCTACCTTCTCGCCGCCTTCGCCGTCCTCACCGTCGCCGCCGACGCCCTCGACCGGCGCAGCGCGGGCGTCGCGCTGTGGGCGTCGGGAACGCTCCTGCGGCAGGCTCCGGCGAGCGCACTGCTCGTCCTGCCGGTCGCGCTCGCCGCGCATCTCGTCACGTGGACGGGCTGGTTCCTGTCGCGCGACGGCTACGACCGGCAGTGGATCGCCTCGGGCGGCGAGCGCTGGACGGGCATCCTCGCCTGGGTGCCCGATGCGGTGCAGAACCTGTGGCACTACCAGGCCTCCGTGTACGGGTATCACGTGGGCGAGTCGAGCCCGCACGCCTACGAGGCGCCCGCGCTCGGCTGGCCGCTGCTGCTGCGCCCGACCTTCATGCACTACGTCGACCGGGGCGACGGCACGGCCGTCGCGATCACGGGCATCCCGAACCCGCTGCTGTGGTGGGCGTCGGTCGCGGCCGTGATCGTGCTGGTGATCGGATGCCTCATGGCGGCCGTCGCGGCGGCGCGCGGCACCGGCGCCCGCGCCGCGATCGCGCCCTTCGGCTCCCCGTGGGCTCTCGCCGTGATCCTGACCGGGGTGGCGGCGGGCTGGCTGCCGTGGCTGCTCTACCCGGAGCGCACCATGTTCTTCTTCTACACGGTCGTGCTGACGCCGTTCCTCGCGCTCGCGCTCGTCGCCGTACTGCGCGCGGTGCTCGGGGGGCCCGCCGACCCGGCGCCCCGACGCCGGCTCGGCCTCGCGGTGGTGGCGTCGCTCGTGGTCGCGGCCGTCGCGCTGAGCGCGTTCTTCCTCCCGCTGTGGACGGGCTGGCCCGTGCCGATCGACTTCCTGCGCCTGCACTACTGGCTCCCCGGCTGGATCTGACCTGCCCTCTCGCCACGTCACCGCATCGCGCACACAGTGCCGAATGTTTACGTGATCGTTACATGGCGCGGCCGACTCGGGGTTACCGTGGCACTACCCGAATACGCCTCACTCGGCGCGCCGTCCTGACCTCGTTCGATGCGCCCGCTCCCCCACCCCCTACGTCGCTCCACCATCCCGAAAGAGACCCCCGCTCTTGGTGAGAATGACCGTTGCGGCGCCGCGCGCGCTCGCCGTCCTCCTCCTCGCGCTCGTCAGCACGCTGACGATGGCGCTCATGACCTCCGCGCAGGCCGTCGCGAGCACCTCGACGCTGTCGTGGAGCACCTCCACGCCCTACCTGCACCCGGACAGCCCCATCGGACTCGCCGGGACGAAGGCCCCGGGGGCGACTCTCGACGTCGAGCTCCGGCCCCCGGCCGGCGGCGGCTGGCAGACGGTCACCGGCACGTGCGCGGGCACCGCCCCCGCCTCGACGAGCTGGACCTGCAGCATCCCCGCCCCGAACGGCGAGCGACACAAGGGCGACCACCACCTGCGGGTGACGCAGGTCGCCGCCGACGGCTCGCGCACCGTGCAGACCGGGCACGTCGTCGTCATGCCGCCGGCGGCGAAGAAGCCCCTGCAGCCGCTCGTGACGCCGCCCAAGCCCGCCCCCACGACCCCGCCGCCGGCGCCCAAGCCGACCGTCACCGCGAAGCCCGCCCCGGTCGTCACGCCGCCGCCCGCGCCGGCACCGCCGCCCGCTCCCGCCCCGCGCGCCGCCCCCGTCCCTGCCCCCGCACCGCTCGTCATCCCGCCGGTGATCCCGGCCGTCGTCGCCGAGCCCGTGGTGCAGATCGAGCGCGAGCTGCCGACCCTCGCCGAGCCCGATCCCGTCCGCTCGGTCGGCGAGCGCGCACCGCAGAAGCCCGAGCCCGAGCCGACGCGCGACGACCCGGCGACGCCGAGCGCGCTGCAGGGGCTCACGAGCTGGCAGGACCTGTGGGGCAACCCGCAGGCCGTCGGCGCCGCCGCGCTCATGGGGCTGCTCTACCTCCTCATGGTCAGCGTGCCCGCCGAGATCCTCAACAGCACGCTCGAGGCCAACGCGCACCGCTGGGGTCGCATCACGGCGTGGGCGGCACCGTTCACCGCCCGCCTCGCCTCCGTCGGCGCGACGCTGCGCAGCTGGGGCGTCGCCGGCCCGCTCGTCATCATCGCGACCGCCATCGCGTTCGGCTTCGCCGACCCGAACTTCGGCTTCGACGTCACCTCCCTGCGGCTCGTGATCTCGCTCGCGATCGGCCTCGTGCTCGTCGTGCACGTGCCGAACCTCATCACGGCGGCCGTCATGGGCACACGATTCCGGGTGAGCACGTCGATCATCACGCACCCGTCGGCGATCATCTTCGCGGTCGTGGGCGTCCTGGCCTCGCGGTTCCTCGGGTTCAGCCCGGGCCTGCTCGTCGGCCTCGTCATCGGCCTGCAGCTCGCCGCCGACGCGCGGGCGACCGACCGTCGCCGCGCCGTCCTCGTCCGCCTCGGCGCGACCTACGCGATCGCTATCACCGCGTGGATCGGCTACTCGTGGCTCGACTGGGTGCTCGCCGACGCGCAGGGCGACGTCGGGTTCCTCGGGGTCTTCCTCTCCGAGACGCTCGCCGCCGTCGTCATCGAGGGCCTCACGAGTCTCGTCGTCGCGCTGCTGCCCCTCATGTTCCTCGATGGCCGCACGCTGCTCGACCAGTCGCGCAAGGTCTGGGCGATGGTCGCCATCCCGGTGGCCTTCACCTTCTGCCTCATCGTGCTCCCGAGCGTCGAGGCGCTCGACGACGACGCCCCGCTCCTCACCTGGGTCGGCGTCTTCCTCGGCTTCAGCGCGACGGTCGCGGCGGTCTGGTTCGGCTTCCGCATGCTCGATCAGCGTGATGCCCGGCGCGCGGCGAGCGAGGACGACGCCGAGTCGTCGGAGCTCGTGGACTCGAGCCGCTGACCGCCGTTTGCGACACCCGAGGATACTTTCGGCGCGGCAAGTCTTCCCCGTCACCCGAACGGGGGTTACGGTAAGAGCACCCACGCAGCACCGGAGCCCGAGGCGCACCCCCGCCGACGACTCCGGACGGCCCTCACCCGGGGCCGGTCACCGCTGCGGCACCCGACCGAGAACCCGACTCCCGGTGAGATGGACCCGTGCGCTCCAGCGCGCCTCCCGCCCGCCCGTCGTGCCCTCGAGCGCGCCGCAGCCGATGCTGCGACCCCTCCTCGCGCCGCGCGCGAGGGCACCGATGTAACGCGACGCCGCCCGTCAGCTCCGAGGGTGCGGAGAGACGGGCAGTCGCGTTCGGGGGCGGGCGGAGTCGATCCGCCCGGGCGGTGCTCGATCGCGGTGGGGATCGCCGATCGAGCACCGCCGAACCCGCCCCGCGCCTTCCCGCTAGCGGATCGCCCGCCCGTAGACCAGGCGGCGCAGGACCCACTCCGCCGGCCCCGGACGGTCGGCCGCATCGAGGACGATCGCGAGGACGAGTGTCGCCACCCAGGTCGCGAGCGCGATGAACGACGCGACCGCGGCCCCGACCTCGTCGCCGAGACCGGCCGCCCACGCCGAGAAGACCGCCATGAACACGACCGACTGCAGCAGGTAGCCGGTCAGGCTCCGGCGACCGAGAGCTGCCAGCCAGCGCAGCACGAGCGGGGGCCGATCGCCGGCGGATCGCGTCGACCCGCCCGCCACGAGCGCGACGAGGGCGAGCCCGGCGGCGGCGCCGACGAGCCCGCTCGCTCCGTGGAGCATAGTCGCGAGCGGCTCGAGAAGAGGGGGCAGCTCGTAGACGCCGAGGATGGCGAGCACGACAGGCAGGGCTCCCACGAGCGAGATCGGGATCCCGATCGCCGCCGCGCGAGTGAGGAGCGCCCGGTGCTCGTCGGGACGATCGAGCCAGCCGCGCCGGACGGCGAGGATGCCGAGGGACATCGGGCCGAGGAACCCGAGCCCGACGATCGGGGTGCTCAGCGCGTTCGGCAGCCACGTCAGGACGTTGAAGAGGACCGCCAGCGGATAGCTCTCGGCTCCCGCCGCCCCGGGGATCAGCGAGAACTCGGGGAGGTCGCCCCCCGTCGTGCCGCCCGTCGGAATGCCCGTGGCGACGAGGTCGTCGACGAGTCGACCCACGCCGTCGAGCGCCGACATGATCACGAGCACCGCGGCGCCGATCCAGCCGACGACGATGATCACTCGATCCGATGCGCGGACCAGCAGGATGAGCCCGAGGCCGATGATCGCGTAGGTGGTGATGATGTCGCCGAAGAACAGCAGCACGCCGTGCGCGGCTCCGATAGCCAGGAGCCACAGGTTGCGACGCACGAGCAGCCTGCGCGCCTCCGGCCAGCTCGCCCCTCGTGCCGCTTCGCGCGCGGTGATCTGCGCGAGCCCCGCGGCGAAGAGCAGCGCGAAGAGCGGGAAGCTGCGGTTGTCGAACAGGAGCGCCGTGATCGCGTTCGCGACGGCATCCGATTCGGAGCCGATCGGCTTGAGCAGCACGCCGCGCTCGACGCCGTAGAGCCAGAACGGAACGTTCGCCAGAGCGATGCCGAGCAGGACGAGGCCGCGCGCGACGTCCGGCGCGAGCGACCGGCGAGCCCGAGCAGTCGGCGACGGCGGAGGGAGAGGCGCGGAGGACGGCAGGGCCGGTGCGGAGCTCATGCCTCCACGCTATAGGGACCCTCACGGCTCTCGCCTCCCCCGCGAGACGGAGCCTGCGGAATCGCTCCCCCCGGCCCCCGCACGCCCACGACGCTACGGATTGTGACGCCGCCGACCGCCGCCGCGGACGCCGCGACGTAGCCTGACTCCATGGCCGACCGCGACTATGGCTTCCGCACGCGCGCGCTCCACGCGGGCAACGTCCCCGACTCGGCGACGGGCGCCCGCGCCCTGCCGATCTACCAGTCCTCCGCCTTCGTCTTCGACGACGCGCAGGACGCCGCCGCGCGCTTCGCACTGCAGAAGTACGGCAACATCTACAGCCGGCTCGCGAACCCGACCGTGGCGAGCTTCGAGGAGCGGGTCGCGAGCCTCGAGGGGGGATTGGGGGCCGTGGCGACCTCCAGCGGGCTCTCCGCGCAGTTCGTGACCTTCGCATCCCTCGCCGGTTCCGGCGACCACATCGTCGCGAGCGCCAACCTCTACGGCGGCTCGATCACGCAGCTCGACGTCACGCTGCGCCGCTTCGGCGTCGAGACGACGTTCATCGCGAGCGACGACCCGGCCGACTACGCCGCCGCGATCATCCCCGGGCGCACGAAGCTCGTGTTCGCCGAGACGATCGCGAACCCGAGCGGTGACATCGCGGACATCGCGGGGCTCGCGGACGTCGCGCACGCCGCCGACCTGCCGCTCATCATCGACTCGACCGTCGCGACGCCGTACCTGTGCCGCCCGATCGAGTGGGGCGCCGACGTCGTCGTGCACTCGGCGACGAAGTTCCTCGGCGGGCACGGCACGACTCTCGGCGGGATCATCGTCGAGTCCGGGCGGTTCGACTGGGGCAACGGCAACTTCCCCCTGTTCGAGGAGACGGTGCCGCACTACGGCGGCCTCGCCTGGTACGGCAACTTCGGCGAGTACGCCTTCCTCACGCGACTGCGCGCCGAGCAGCTGCGCGACATCGGCCCCGCCCTCGCGCCGCACTCCGCGTTCCTGCTCGCGCAGGGCGTCGAGACCCTGCCGTACCGGATGCAGGCGCACGTCGACAACGCTCGACGCGTCGCCGAGTGGCTCGAGGCCGACCCGCGCATCGAGCAGGTGCGCTGGGCGGGCCTGCCGTCGCACCGCCACTTCGCGCGCGCGCAGCAGTACCTGCCGATCGGCCCGAGCTCGGTGTTCAGCTTCGACGTCAAGGGTGGCCGCGCGGCGGGCGAGGCGCTCATCGAGAACGTGCAGCTCGCGAGCCACCTCGCCAACATCGGCGACGCGAAGACGCTCATCATCCACCCGGGCTCGACGACGCACGCGCAGCTCACCGAGCAGCAGCTGCTCGACTCGGGCATCGGCCCGGGCCTCGTGCGTCTCTCGGTCGGCATCGAGGATGTCGACGACATCATCTACGACCTCGACCAGGCGCTCGACGCGGCGCAGAAGGCGGTGGCGGCATGAGCGAGACGACGACGGATGCCGCGGGCACGACCGCGACGGCGCCCGAGAGCACCGAGACCGTCACCCTCGCCAACGGCCTGACCTGCGCGCTGCCGGCGAGCTCGCCGCTCGCGAAGCTGCTGAAGTCGCAGCGGACGTGGGTGGGCCCCTCCGCGAAGGAGCGGCTGGGCATCCTGCGCCGCGCCAAGAGCGTCGCGATCGTCGGAGCCTCGCCGAACCCCGCCCGCAGCTCGTACTTCGTCGGCACCTACCTGCAGCAGTCGAGCGACTACCGCGTGTACTTCGTGAACCCGAACGCGACCGAGATCCTCGGCCAGCCGGCCTACCCCGACCTCGCCTCGCTGCCCGAGGTGCCCGACATCGTCGACGTCTTCCGCAAGGCGAGCGACATCCCCTCCGTCGTCGACGACGTCATCGCCGCGGGCGCCTCGACCATCTGGGTGCAGCTCGGCATCTGGAACGAGGAGGCCGCCATCGACGCCGAGAAGCGCGGACTGACGGTCGTCATGGATCGCTGCATCAAGGTCGAGCACGCGCGCTTCCACGGCGGGCTGCACCTCATGGGCTTCGACACGGGCGTCATCAGCGCGAAGAAGCAGGTGCGCTGAGCGGATGCTCGCCCGCGGTCAGTCGGCCGCGTCGAGCTCGGCGACGCTCGTGACCGGCAGCCGGCACACGAAGTCGGTGCACGCGAACGCCGTGCTCGTCGACCCCTGCGGCCGCCGGTCGTCGAGCAGCGAGAAGCCCGCGCCCGCCCAGGCCGACGCCGCGGACGCCGTGAGCGCGATTGCGAGCACCCCGTCCCGCTGGGGCCCGCGGGCGCGTGCCTCGAGCTCGCCCGGCTCGGCGTCGTCGGGTCGCACGACGACGAGCTGCCGCGCGGGGGCGGCGAGCGCCGACGCGACGGCGAGGGTCGCCCCGAACGCGATGGGTCGCTGCTGCGCGAGCGGCGCGAGCGCGGCGACGAGCGCGTCGGCCGCGAACCGGTAGCGCGGCTCGGCCGTGAGCTGATGCAGCAGCACCGCCGCACGGGCGATCGCCGCCTCGCCGCTCGGC
>JBKHYA010000018.1:0-26859 GCA_046565745.1 Actinomycetes bacterium | reverse complement strand
CGCGCATCGGCCACTTCGTCGAGGCGCAGATCCTCCAGTCGCTCGGCGTCGACTACATCGACGAGTCGGAGGTGCTGAGCCCGGCCGACTACGTCAACCACATCGACAAGTGGCCCTTCACGGTGCCCTTCGTCTGCGGCGCGACCAACCTCGGCGAGGCGCTGCGGCGCATCAACGAGGGCGCGGCGATGATCCGCTCGAAGGGCGAGGCCGGCACGGGCGACGTCTCCGAGGCGACCAAGCACATCCGCACCATCTCGGCCGAGATCAACCGTCTGAAGTCGATGACCAAGGACGAGCTCTACGTCGCCGCGAAGGAGCTCCAGGCCCCCTACGACCTCGTCGTCGAGATCGCCGAGACCGGCAAGCTCCCCGTCGTGCTCTTCACCGCCGGCGGCGTCGCGACGCCCGCCGACGCGGCGCTCATGATGCAGCTCGGCGCGGACGGCGTGTTCGTCGGCTCGGGCGTCTTCAAGTCGGGCAACCCCGCCGCGCGCGCCGCCGCGATCGTCAAGGCGACGACGTTCTACGACGACCCCGCGGTCGTCGCAGAGGCCTCGCGCGGGCTCGGCGAGGCGATGGTCGGCATCAACGTCGCCGACCTTCCCGCGCCGCACCGCCTCGCCGAGCGTGGCTGGTAGCGCACCGGTCGTCGGCGTCCTCGCCCTCCAGGGCGACGTCCGCGAGCACCTCGCCGTGCTGCGCGCACTGGGCGCTGACGCGCGCCCGGTGCGCCGGCCGGAGGAGATCGCCGCGATCGACGGTCTCGTGATCCCCGGCGGCGAGTCGAGCGTCATGGACAAGCTCGCCCGCGCCTTCGGCGTCCAGCAGTCGCTGCGCGACCGCATCGCCGGCGGGATGCCCGTGTACGGCACGTGCGCCGGTCTCATCATGCTCGCCGACGAGATCCGCGACGCGATCGCCGGTCAGCAGTCGCTCGGCGGGCTCGACGTCGTCGTCCGCCGCAACGCCTTCGGCACGCAGCTCGACTCGTTCGAGACCGACATCGAGATGCCCGCCCTCGGCGACGAGCCCGTTCACGCGGTCTTCATCCGCGCCCCCGTGGTCGAGTCGGTCGGCGAGGGCGTCGACGTGATCGGCCGCCTCGACGACGGCCGCATCGTCGCCGTCGAGAAGGGGCCTCTCATGGGCACGAGCTTCCACCCCGAGGTCACGGGCGAGCACCGCTTCCACGCGCGCTTCCTGCAGAAGGTCGCCGACTCGGTCGCGTCGCACGCCCGGTAGGGCTCCCGCCCGCCACCATGGGGGCATGAACTGGTACTCGAGCTACCCGGCCCAGCGCACGCGGCAGATCATCGCCGACCTCGCGGGGCTCGCGGCGGTCATCCTCGTCATCATCACCGCGGTGACGGTCACGACCGCGATCCGCGCGCTCGGTGCCTTCGGGCGCGATCTCGAGGCCGCGGGGGAGTCGTTCGCCGCGGGCCTCGCCGATGCGGGTGACCAGCTGGGCGCCATCCCGCTCGTGGGCGAGGGCATCCGCGCACCGCTCGATGCAGCCGCCGGGGCGGGAGGCGCCGTCGCCGACGCCGGTCGCGGCCAGCAGGAGCTCGTCGAGACGATCGCGGTCGGCGCGGGGTGGGCCGTCGCGCTCCTCCCGCTGCTGCTGATCGCGCTCGTCTGGGTGCTGCCGCGAGTCCTGTTCGCGCGCCGATCGGGCCTCGTGAGACGGATGCTCGCCCAGGGCCTCACCGCCGACACGCTCGCCGCCCGCGCCATCGCCCGGCAGCCCCTGCGCGCGCTCGTCGCCGTGCACCCCGACCCGGGGGCCGCGTGGCGTTCGGGCGAGCCGGAGGTCGTGCGCGCCCTCGCCGGTCTGGAGCTGCGTCGGGCGGGCGTCCTCCCGAACGCCCTGCCCTAGACTCGAGAGCTGTCCCCGAGAGCGACGAGGAGCGAGATGTCCGGCCATTCCAAGTGGGCGACGACCAAGCACAAGAAGGCGATCATCGACAGTCGCCGTGCGAAGTCGTTCGCGAAGCTCATCAAGAACATCGAGGTCGCCGCGAAGATCGGCGGCGCCGACATGAGTGGCAACCCGACGCTCGTCGACGCGGTGCAGAAGGCCAAGAAGACCTCGGTGCCGAACGACAACATCGACCGCGCGATCAAGCGCGGTGCGGGTCTCACGGGCGACGCCGTCGACTACCAGACGATCATGTACGAGGGCTACGGCGCCGGCGGCATCGCGCTGCTCATCGAGTGCCTCACCGACAACCGCAACCGCGCCGCCGCCGAGGTGCGCACGGGCATGACGCGCAACGGCGGTCAGATGGCCGACCCCGGGAGCGTCTCCTACAACTTCCACCGCAAGGGCGTCATCGCGATCACGAAGACCGACGGCGTGACGGAGGACGACATCCTCATGGCCGTGCTCGACGCGGGCGCCGAAGAGGTCATCGATCAGGGCGGCGGCTTCGAGGTCATCACCGACCCGTCGCAGCTGCTCGCCGCGCGCGCCGCGCTCACCGAGGCCGGCATCGAGTACGACTCGGCCGAGGCCGAGTTCGTCGCCGGCGTGCAGATCGAGACCGACGCCGAGACCGCGCGCAAGGTCTTCCGGCTCGTCGACGCGCTCGACGAGCTCGACGACGTGCAGAACGTCTACACGAACATCTCGCTCACCGACGAGGTCCGCGCCGCGCTCGACGCCGACGACGAGTAGCGCGCCGCCGTGCTGCGCGTGCTCGGCGTCGACCCAGGGCTGACGCGCTGCGGCATCGGCGTCGTCGACATCGACCCCACGCGCCGCGCGAGCCTCGTCCACGTCTCCGTCGTGCGCACCGACCCGGCGACCCCGCTCGAGCAGCGGGTGCTCGCGATCGCCGAGCGGGTCGCGGCCCTGCTCGACGAGCACCAGCCGGACGTCGTCGCCCTCGAGCGCGTCTTCGCGCAGCACAACGTGCGCACCGTCATGGGAACGGCCCAGGCGAGCGGCGTCGTGCTCCACGCCGCGGCGGCGCGCGGTCTCGCGGTCGCCCTCCACACCCCGAGCGAGGTCAAGGCCGCCGTCACCGGTCACGGGTCCGCCGACAAGAAGCAGGTCACCGCGATGGTGCAGCGCATCCTGCGACTGGATGCCCCGCCCACGCCCGCGGACGCCGCCGATGCCCTCGCCCTCGCGATCTGCCACGGCTGGCGGCGGGGCGGGGTCTCGGCGCCCGAGGTCGGCGGGGGAGGGGCGCTCACGCCCGCGCAGCGCGCGTGGCGCGCGGCCGAGAAGTCGGCGGCCGCGCCTAGGCTCGACGGGTGATCGCCTCTCTGCGCGGAACCGTCATCGCGCTCGGCCCCGGCCGTGCCGTGCTCGAGGTCTCCGGCGTCGGCTACGCGGTCGCCGTGACCGAGCGATGCGCGCGCGAGCTGCGCGTCGACGACCGCGTGCTCCTGCACACGGCGATGGTCGTCCGTGAGGACGACGTGAGCCTGTTCGGCTTCGTCGACGAGACAGAGCTGCACCTCTTCGACCTGCTGCGCACGGTCTCCGGGGTCGGCCCGAAGTCGGCGCTCGGCGTCCTCGGTCAGATGGAGCCCGCCGCGATCGCCCGCGCGATCCACCACGACGACGACGCGCCCTTCCGCAAGGTCAGCGGCATCGGCCCGAAGACGGCGAAGCTCATCGTCGTGTCGCTCGCGGGCAAGATCACCGCACCCGCAGGCGCTCCCAGCGCGCGCGGGGCCGCCGCCCCCACGGGCGATGGCGCCATGACTCTCGCCCTCGTCGAGGCGCTCACGGGCCTCGGGTGGCCCGAGCGCTCAGCCGTCGAGGCGGCGGAGGCCGTGATCGCCGCCGAGCCGACCGCCGAGCGCAGCCCCCTGCCCGTGCTGCTGCGCCGCGCGCTCGCGCAGCTCGGGCCCCGGGCGTCCCGCCCCGATGACCGCGGAGGGCGCGCGTGAGCGACGACATCCTGCGCGCGACGCCCGAGAGCGAGTCGGAGCTCGCCTTCGAGGGTGCGCTGCGCCCGCAGAGCCTCGACGAGTTCGTCGGGCAGCAGAAGGTGCGCCGGCAGCTGCAGCTGCTGCTCGAGGCCGCGACCCTGCAGAACCGCGCCCCCGACCACATCCTGCTCGCCGGCCCTCCCGGGCTCGGCAAGACGACGCTCGCGATGATCGTCGCGCACGAGGGCCAGCGCCCGCTGCGCATGACGAGCGGGCCGGCCATCCAGCACGCGGGCGACCTCGCGGCGGTTCTCTCCTCGCTCGTGCCGGGCGAGGTGCTGTTCATCGACGAGATCCACCGCATGGCGCGGTCGGCGGAGGAGATGCTCTACCTCGCGATGGAGGACTTCCGCGTCGACATCATGGTCGGCAAGGGCGCCGGCGCCACGAGCATCCCGCTCGAGCTCGCCCCGTTCACCCTCGTCGGCGCGACGACCCGCTCGGGCCTCCTGCCGAACCCGCTGCGCGACCGCTTCGGCTTCACCGCGCACCTCGAGTTCTACGAGCCCGCCGAGCTGCACCGCGTGCTGGAGCGCGCAGCCCTCCTCCTCCGCCTCGACATCGACACGGATGCCCTGCGCGAGATCTCCGGACGCAGCCGGGGCACCCCCCGCATCGCCAACCGGCTCCTGCGACGCGTGCGCGATTTCGCCCTCGTCCACGGCGGGCGAGCGGACACGACCGCCGTCCGCGCCGCGCTCGACCTCTACGACGTCGACGAGCAGGGGCTCGACCGCCTCGACCGCGCCGTCCTCCACGCGATCGTCGACCGCTTCGACGGCGGGCCCGTCGGCCTGTCGACGCTCGCCGTCTCGGTCGGCGAGGAGGCCGAGACCATCGAGGCCGTCGTCGAGCCCTTCCTCGTCCGAACCGGGCTCATCGCCCGCACTCCGCGCGGGCGCGTCGCCACCGCGGAGGCATGGCGGCACCTCGGTCGGGAGCCCCGGTAGGGCTCCGCCGATGACCTATAGTTGTCCGAGGCTGCGCGGGAGCATTCTCTCGCCGCCGCCCCTCTGACACCGCGCTCGCGGCAAACGTCCCCGAAAGGCTCACCACCCCCATGGACCCGTTGACTCTCGTCATGCTGGCCGTTCTGGCCATGCTCATCTTCTTCATGTGGCGCAACTCGAAGAAGCGCAAGGAGGACATGGCGAAGCTCCAGGACTCGATGGTGCCCGGCGCCGAGGTCATGACCAACTTCGGCCTCTTCGGCACGCTGCTCTCGATCGACGAGGAGAACAACATCGCCGTCATCGAGACGAGCCCGGGCAACGCCGTCAAGGTGCACCGCCAGACCCTCGCGCGCGTCGTCGACGAGACCGAGCCGTCGACCGACGACGAGGCCGAGGCCGAGCAGGGCGTCATCGCCGACGCCAACGCGACGCCCGAGGCCCCCGGCACCGCCGCCAAGAGCGACTGACCGAACCTCCCGCGCCGCATGCGCACCGCCCCACCGGGCGGTCGTGAGCGTGCGGCCAGCAGAAATGAGTACTTGAGGTGGCACGAAGCACACCCGAGCGCCGCGCGCTGCGCTCCCTCGCCTGGCTCCTCGTCATCATCGTCGCCCTCATCGGCGGCAATGCGGCGAGCGTGCTGTGGAACGAGGGGTCCTGGACGCCGCGTCTCGCCCTCGACCTCGAGGGCGGCACGCAGCTGACGCTGACGCCGCAGCTCTCATCCGGCCAGAGCGTCTCGCAGGAGCAGCTCGACCAGGCGGTCGGCATCATCCGCCAGCGCGTCGATGCCGCGGGCGTGAGCGAGTCGGAGATCAACACCCAGGGCGGGCAGAACATCGTCGTGTCGATCCCCGGCACCCCGGACGAGGCGACGCTGCAGCGCATCCGCTCCTCGGCGAAGCTCGAGTTCCGCGCCGTGCTCGCGGCCGACCTCGCCTCCTCCAGCACCATCGGCGAGGAGGGCGCCGAGGGCGACCCCAGCGCGAGCCCCAGCCCGAGCGCCCCGTCGGAGGAGCCGAGCGCCGCGCCGAGCCCGTCGGCCTCGCCCACGGACGCGAGCGATCCGAACTGGATCACGCCCGAGCTCCAGGAGCAGTTCGACGAGTTCGACTGCGCCACCGTCGACGACAGCGGAGCCAACGTCGCGCCCGAGGACGAGCCGCTCGTGACGTGCGAGGCCGACTCCTCGCTCAAGTACATCCTCGGCCCCGTCGAGGTCACGGGAGCCCGGATCGCCGACGCGACGAGCGGGCTCATCCAGTCCTCCACCGGCGTCAGCACGAACGAGTGGGGCGTGTTCCTCGAGTTCGACGGCGAGGGCACCGCGCAGTTCCGCGAGGTCACCGAGCGACTCGTGGCCCTCCAGGGCGTGCGCAACCAGTTCGCGATCGTCCTCGACGGCCAGGTCATCAGCGCGCCGCGCACGATCAGCGCGATCACCAACGGCCAGCCGCAGATCTCCGGCAACTTCACGCAGGAGAGCGCGGAGACGCTGGCCGACCAGCTCAAGTTCGGCGCGCTGCCGATCGGCTTCGAGCTGCAGTCGCAGGATCAGATCAGTGCGACGCTCGGCGTCTCGCAGCTGCAGAGCGGCATCATCGCGGGCCTCATCGGCCTCGTGCTCGTCGTGCTGTACTCGCTGCTGCAGTACCGCGCCCTCGGCGGAGTGACGATCGTGTCGCTCATCATCGCCGGCATCGTGACCTACCTGCTGATCACCTACCTCTCCAACCAGCAGGGCTACCGGCTCTCGCTCGCGGGCGTGGCGGGTCTGATCATCGCGGTCGGCGTCATCGCGGACTCGTTCATCGTGTACTTCGAGCGCATCCGCGACGAGCTGCGCGACGGACGCAGCGTCGACGGCGCCGTCGAGGCCGGATGGAAGCGCGCCTTCCGCACGATCCTCATCTCCGACGTCATCAACGTCATCGCGGCGGTCGTGCTCTTCGTCCTCGCGATCGGCAACGTCCGCGGCTTCGCCTTCACGCTCGGCCTCACGACGCTCGTCGACCTCCTCGTCGTCGCTCTCTTCACCCACCCGATGATGCAGCTGCTGGGTCGCACCTCGTTCTTCTCCGGCGGGCACCCGCTCAGCGGTCTCGACCCGAAGGCGCTCGGCGCGGTGTACCGCGGCCGCGCGCAGTTCCGACCGTCGGCCGCGGTGAGCGCGACCAAGCGCGCATCGTCGAGCCGCGAGGCCCAGCGACGCCAGACCATCGCCGAGCGCAAGGCCGCCGAGCAGAGCGGCGAGGGGAAGGACGCCCGATGAGCAACTTCACATCGTTCGGCAACGATCTCTACACGGGCGCGCGCTCGTTCGACTTCGTCGGACGCCGCCGCACCTGGTACCTCATCGCGGCCATCGCCGTGATCCTCGCGATCGGCCTCACCGCCCTGCGCGGCGGGTTCCTCTTCGGAATCGAGTTCCGCGGCGGCTCCGAGTTCCGGGTCTCCCAGGTCGCCGAGGCGTCGGAGGACACCGCGGCCACGACCGAGATCGCGTCCGCGGCCGTCGGCGAGGTCGTCGACGGCTCCAACCCGCGCGTCTCCGTCGTCGGCGGCGACTCCGTCCGCGTCCAGACCGAGCAGCTCACGCCCGAGGAGACCACCGACGTCGCGGAATCGCTCGCCGACGCGTTCGAGGTCGACCCCGCGCAGATCAGCACGAGCTTCATCGGAGCCACGTGGGGCGGCGACATCACCCGCCAGGCGATCATCGCCCTCGTGGTGTTCCTGCTGCTCGCGAGCCTCGTCATGGCCCTGTACTTCCGCACCTGGAAGATGGCCCTCGCCGCGATGGTCGCGCTCGTCCACGACCTCGTGATCACGGCGGGGATCTACGGCATCTTCGGCTTCGAGATCACCCCGGCCGCCGTGATCGGGTTCCTCACGATCCTCGGCTACTCCCTCTACGACACCGTGGTCGTCTTCGACAAGGTGCGCGAGAACACGGGGGAGGACGGGCTCGAGTCGCGACGCACCTTCGCGCAGTCGGTCAACCTCGCGGTCAATCAGACCCTCGTCCGCTCGATCAACACCTCGATCGTCGCGAGCCTGCCCGTGGCCTCGATCCTTCTGATCGGCGCTCTGCTCCTCGGCGCGGGGACCCTCTTCGACATCGCGCTCGCGCTCTTCGTCGGCACGATCGTCGGCACCTACTCGTCGATCTTCCTCGCGGCGCCGCTCTACGTGCACCTGCGCGAGAACGAGCCGGAGGTCAAGAAGCAGGGCAGCCGCGAGAAGCGCGCTGTACCGGAGTCCGGCGCCGTCCGCTGAGCTGAGCCCGCGTAGAATCGCGACGGGGAGGCCGCCGATGACGGATACGACGCAGAACACGGCGACACTCCGCGCGCTCCTTCCGCGGCTCTTCTCCCGCGCGCAGCCCGTCGGCGGCTTCGAGGGGCTCGTCAAGACGGTCAGGGCGCAGCACCCCAAGGCCGACATCGCCCTCCTCGAGCGGGCGTACCAGAAGGCCGAGCAGGCGCATCGCGGTCAGACCCGCAAGAGCGGCGAGCCGTACATCACCCATCCGGTCGCCGTGACGCAGATCCTCGCCGATCTCGGGATCGGCGTGAAGACGCTCGCGGCGTCCCTCCTGCACGACACCGTGGAGGACACCCCGTACACGCTCGACCAGCTGCGGGCCGACTTCGGCGACGAGATCGCGATGCTCGTCGACGGCGTCACCAAGCTCGATAAGGTCAAGTACGGCGACAGCGCGCAGGCCGAGACGGTGCGGAAGATGATCGTCGCGATGTCGAAGGACATCCGCGTGCTCCTCATCAAGCTCGCGGACCGCCTCCACAACGCCCGCACGTGGGGCTTCGTCGAGAGCGACTCGGCCCGGCGCAAGGCGCAGGAGACGCTCGAGATCTACGCTCCGCTCGCGCACCGGCTCGGCATCTCGACGATCAAGTGGGAGCTGGAGGACCTGTCGTTCGCGGTCCTCCACCCGAAGATCTACGTCGAGATCGAGAGCCTCGTCAAGAACCGCACTCCGGAGCGCGAGGCCTTCGTCCAGCAGGTGATCGACGCGATCACGAGCGATCTGCGGCAGTCGAAGATCAAGTCGCAGATCATCGGCCGGCCGAAGCAGTACTACTCGATCTACCAGAAGATGGTCAACCGAGGCCGCGATTTCGAGGAGATCTACGACCTCACGGGCATCCGGATCCTCGTCAACACGATCCGCGACTGCTACGCCGTCCTCGGCGCCGTCCACGCGCGGTGGAACCCGATGCCCGGTCGGTTCAAGGACTACATCGCGACGCCGAAGTTCAATCTCTACCAGTCACTGCATACGACGGTCTTCGGCCCGGGCGGTCGTCCCGTCGAGATCCAGATCCGCACGCACGAGATGCACCAGCGCGCGGAATTCGGTGTCGCCGCGCACTGGAAGTACAAGGAGCGCATGAACTCCGGTCGCGGCGCGGTCGAGCAGGGGCGCAGCGACACCGACATGGCGTGGCTCGCGCACATCTCCGACTGGCAGGCGGAGACGAGCGACCCGGGGGAGTTCCTCGACAACCTCCGCTACGAGATCGGCGCGAAGGAGGTCTACGTCTTCACGCCGCAGGGGAAGGTCATCGGCCTCCCCGCGGGGGCCACGCCCGTCGACTTCGCGTACGCCGTCCACACCGAGATCGGCCACCGGACGATGGGCGCCAAGGTCAACGGCCGCCTCGTGCCTTTGGAGAGCGTGCTCAACTCGGGCGACACCGTCGAGGTCTTCACCTCGAAGAACCCCGACGCGGGCCCGAGCCAGGACTGGCTCAACTTCGTCACGAGCACGCGCGCGCGATCCAAGATCCGCCAGTGGTTCACCAAGGAGCGCCGCGACGAGGCCGTCGAGCAGGGTCGCGACGCGATCGCGCGCGCGATGCGGAAGCAGAACCTGCCCCTCCAGAGGCTCATGACGCAGGACTCGGTCGCCGAGGTCGCCTCGCAGCTGCGCTACGAGACGGTCGACGCCCTCTACGCGGCGGTCGGCGAGGGGCACGTCTCCACGCAGTCGGTCATCGAGAAGATCGTCGCCGGCCTGCACGTCGACGCCGAGAGCGACGACGAGCCCTTCGTCGTCCCGACGCGGGGTCGCACACCGGTCAGGACGAGCGACTCCGGGGTCCTCGTCCGCGGCGCCCCGGACATCCTCGTCAAGCTCGCCAAGTGCTGCACGCCCGTCCCCGGCGACGAGATCGTCGGCTTCGTGACGCGCGGGACGGGTGTGAGCGTGCATCGCGGCGACTGCACGAACGTCCAGTCGCTGCTCGCCGAGCCCGATCGCATGATCGAGGTCGAGTGGGCCCCGACCTCCAAGAGCCTCTTCCTCGTTCAGATCCAGGTCGAGGCGCTCGACCGCAGCGGCCTGCTCTCCGACGTCACGCGCGTGCTCTCCGAGCACCACGTCAACATCCTCTCGGCGAGCGTCAACACCTCGCGCGACCGACTGGCGCTCAGCCGCTTCGTCTTCGAGATGGGCGACGTCACGCACCTGGACCGCGTGCTCAACGCGGTGCGGCGCATCGATGCCGTGTACGACGTCTACCGCGTCAGCAACGGATAGCCGACCCGGGCATCCCGAACGGGGTCAGCGGGCCGCGCTCGACGAGCTCCCGGGCCGCCCGCAGCCGCTCGCGCGCCCGGCGCCGACCGGCGGAGGCGGGGCGGCGGTCGAGGGCCGCGGCGACGACCTCCTCCGTCATCCCCCCGATCGCGATGCCGGAGGCGAGCAGCGCGGTCAGGTCGTCGCGCTCGTCGAACCGGGCGAGGTCGACGAGCGTGCGCTCCGGGCTCGTGATCGCGACCCCGGCGACGGCATGGATCTCATCGGGCTCGATCGCGACCTCGCGCACGCCGAGCGCACGGCGGAGCTCCGAGCCGATGCGCGCCCGCAGCGGGACGCACAGCCGCAGGGAGGCGCAGTCGTGGGTCCAGCCCCACACCCAGGCGGCGCTGCGGCCTTCGAGGATCGTGCGCGCCGGCACGCGCCGAGCGAGGCTGGATGCTCGCGCAGCGGCGGTATCGGGGGAGTCGGTGACGAGGAACGCCTCGCCGAGCGCGCCGAGCTCGCCGTCGAGCTGAGCGGCGCGCAGCTCGGCTGCGGGCAGGTGGCGATCATCGAGGACGAGAGGCAGGCGCGGAGTCATGCCGGGGAGCATGGACCGCCGCCGGCGCCGACGCCGTCACCGCGGGCGATCGGTGGAGAACCGGGCGACGAGCCCGCCCTGGGGAGAACTCAGCGAGCCCGGTTCAGCGGTCGACGGCGGCGAGCCACGCCTTGCGGGCCTCGAGCGACTCCTCGAGCTCGGCCACGCGGGCGGAGTCCTTCGCGCTGCGAGCGGCGGCGAGATCGGCCTCGAGAGCGGCGATCGCATCGTGGAGCTGGGCCGCGAGACCCTGCGAGCGCGCCTTCTTCTCGGGGTCGTTCTTCTGCCAGTGCTCCTCCTCGAGCGCCTTGACGGCCTGCTCGATGCGACGGAGGCGGTCCTCCACGACCTTCACTTGGTCGCGCGGGACCTTCCCGATCGCGTCCCAGCGGCGCTGGATGTTCGTGAGAGTGTTGCGCGCGACGACGCGGTCGGTCGCCGTGAGCAGCGGCTCGGCCTCGGTGAGGAGGGCGAGCTTGGCCTCGAGGTTGCCGGCGAACTCCTCGTTCTCGCGCGCGTCGACCTCCGCCTTCGCGGCGTAGAGGACGTCGCCCGCGGCCTTGAACGAGGCCCAGAGGGCGTCGTCGACTTTCTTGCCCGCGCGCCCGGCGAGCTTCCACTCGTCGAGCAGTCGGCGATAGGCGGGGATGCCCGCGGTGCCCTGCCCCGAGAGGGCCTCGGCCTTCGCGACGAGCTCCTGCTTGCGAATCTTCGCCTCCTTGTGCTCGGCGTCGAGCCCGGCGAAGAACGCGCGCCGGTGGCCCTCGACCGTGCTGCGCGCGGCGCGGAAGCGCTTCCAGAGCTCGTCCGCCTCCTTCTTCGGCAGGCGCGGGCCGTTCTGCTGGTGGTCCTTCCACTGCGCGAACAGGTCGTCGAGCGTCGCCGAGATCTGCTTCCACTGCAGCGAGGACGGGTCCTTCGCGGCGATCGCCTCGGCGGCGGTCACGATGGCGGTGCGCTGCTCGACGGCGGCGGCGACGGCCGCGCGCTGCTCGGCCTGCTGCTCCTCCGTGAGCTTCTCGACGGTGCCGCTGAGGGCCGCGAGCCGCGTGCGGAGGGCCTCGAAGTCGCCGACCGCGGCCGCCTCCTCGAGCGCCTGCGTGAGGTGCGTGACGGTCTTGGCGACGTCGGCGGCGGGGGCGCCGCCCTTGGCCCGCTGCTCGACGAGACGGACCTGGCCCTCGAGCTCCGAGAACTTGCGCGTGAAGTAGGCAAGAGCCTCCTCGGCGGAGCCGTCGGGGTACTGCCCGACGGCGCGCTCGACGCCCCGATCGGTCACGTAGACGGTGCCGGTCTCATCGACCCGGCCCCACACGGTCGTCTGCTCATTCACTGCCACGGCGCATCATCCTCATCGACTGCGTCCGACGGCCTCGGTGGTCGGACGGCTGTTCAGCATATTGCACCGGGCCGACCCGCCATCAGGCGGGCCGGCGCGCGGACGTGATCCTTACTCGATCGTGATCGAGGTGATCGTGGCCTCGGTCGCGGGGCGGCCATCCGATGCCCCGCCCTCGACGCCGCCCGCGACGACGCCCTCGATGAGAGCGTCGAGGCCGCCGGTGATCTCGCCGAGGACGGTGTACCCGCCCGCGGCGTCGGAGGGGATCGTCGACTCCTCGTAGACGATGAAGAACTGACTGCCCATGCTCGACCCGTCGCCGCCCTGGCGCGCCATCGCGAGGGTGCCTGCGGGGTAGACGTCGTCGGCGGGGGCGTTCTCGATCGGGCCGTAGCGGTAGTCGGGGCCACCGGTGCCGTCGCCGGCGGGGTCGCCGCACTGGAGCACGAAGATGCCCTCGGTCGTGAGGCGGTGGCACGTGAGGCCGTCGTAGAAGCCGTCCTGCGTGAGCTGCACGAACGAGGCGACCGCCTGCGGCGCCGCCATGCCGTCGAGCGTCAGCTCGAGGGGAATGCTCTCGTTGATCGTCATCGTGCCCGACCACTCGCGGAACTCGCTCACCTCGGGCGACGGCGGCTGCGCCCCCTCGGCGTCGGGGCTCGCGCTCGGGGAGGCCGACGGCGAGGCGCTCGCCTCGGGCTCCGGAGCGCCCGGCCCGGCCGAGAAGTAGACGATCTGCCCGATCGTGGCGACGGCGGCGATGACGACGAGCGCGATCACGGCGCCGACGTTGTCGCGCACCTTCCGAGCGGCGCGCGACTCGTGCAGCGTCTGCCGCGCCTGGTACCGGCGCAGGCGCTCGCGCGCCTCCCGCTCGCTCGTCGACGAACTGCGTGCCACTCGGGCCTCCTCGAGGTCGATTTCCGTGGGGAACTCTAGTCGAGCGCGACCCCGCCGCCGGACGCCCGCGTCGGCGGGCGGCGCTAGTCTCCTTCGCATGGATGCTCGCCCCGGGCTCGGCTCCGCCGCCGTCCCCCTCGCGGTGCGCATGCGTCCGACGCGCCTCGACGAGGTCGCGGGCCAGTCGCACCTCCTGGGGCCCGGCTCGCCGCTCGTGAGCCTCGCCCGCGACGACGGCCGCGCGCCGAGCGCCGTCTCGGTGATCCTCTGGGGGCCGCCGGGCACGGGCAAGACGACCCTCGCGCAGGCGATCGCGCGCCAGTCGGGCCGCCGCTTCGTCGAGCTCTCGGCGATCACGGCGGGCGTGCGCGACGTGCGCGAGGTCATGGAGCGCGCCCTCGCCGATCGAGACCTCTACGGCTCGTCGACCGTCCTCTTCCTCGACGAGATCCACCGCTTCACGAAGGCCCAGCAGGACGCCCTGCTCCCGGGCGTCGAGAACGGGTGGGTCATCCTCATCGCCGCGACGACCGAGAACCCGTCCTTCTCCGTCATTGCCCCGCTCCTCAGCCGCTCGCTCCTGCTGACCCTCGAGCAGCTCTCGGACGACGATCTCGGGACCCTCGTCGACCGGGCTGTCGCCGACCCCCGCGGGCTCAAGGGCGCCGTCGCCCTCGATCCGGCGGCGCGCGAGGCGATCGTGCGCCTGGCCTCGGGGGATGCCCGTCGCGCCCTCACCGCGCTCGAGGCGGCCGCGCAGTCGGCGGCGAGCGATCGCGGCGCGAGCGAGGGCGAGAGCGAGACCTCCGCTGAGCATCCGGTCATCACGGCGGAGACCGTCGCCGCCGCCGTCGACCGCGCCCTCCTGCGCTACGACAAGAACGGCGACGAGCACTACGACGTCATCAGCGCCTTCATCAAGTCGATCCGCGGCAGCGACCCCGACGCGGCGCTGCACTACCTCGCGCGCATGATCGAGGCGGGGGAGGACCCCCGTTTCATCGCTCGGCGGGTCATCATCTCGGCCTCGGAGGACATCGGCCTCGCCGATCCGCAGGCGCTGCCCATCGCGGTCGCCGCCGCCCAGGCCGTGCAGCTCATCGGCATGCCCGAGGGGCGCATCCCGCTCGCCGAGGCCGTCGTCTACCTCGCGACCGCGCCGAAGTCGAACGCCGCGTACCGCGGCATCGACGAGGCGATCGCGGATGTCCGATCGGGCCGCATCGGTCGCGTGCCGAAGCCCCTGCGCGACGCGCACTACCCCGGGGCCAAGCGCCTCGGCCACGGGAAGGGCTACGTCTACCCGCACGATGAGCCCATCGGCGTCGTGGAGCAGCAGCACCTGCCCGACCCGCTCGTCGGCACCGAGTACTACCGACCGAGCGAGCGCGGTCACGAGCGCGAGATCTCGGCACGACTGGAGAAGCTGCGCGCCATCCTCCGCGGCCGACGCGGCTCGGGCGACTGAACCGCCGTCTGCTAAGCTCTACCGGCCCGTCAGATATGGGCACACCCTCCCTCGCAGTCTCCACCGGAACGCCTCGGCGTGCGTCCGGATCGGACGGAGCGGTGTACGTCCGTGAGCCGTGACAGTCGCGGCCACGAGCATGGAAGGAAAACGTGTCCACCAAGTCACGCACCCGCAGCAAGACCCGCCTCTCCCGCGCGCTCGGCATCGCCCTCACCCCGAAGGCCGCCAAGTACCTCGAGAAGCGCCCCTACGCTCCGGGCGAGCACGGCCGCACCAAGCGCAAGGCCGACAGCGACTACGCCGTCCGTCTGCGCGAGAAGCAGCGTCTCCGCGCCCAGTACGGCATCCGCGAGGCCCAGCTCCGCATCATCTTCCAGGAGGCCCGTCGCACAGCCGGCCTGACCGGTGAGAACCTCGTCGAGCTCCTCGAGATGCGTCTCGACGCGCTCGTCCTGCGCGCCGGCTTCGCCCGCACCACGGCGCAGGCCCGTCAGATGGTCGTGCACCGCCACATCCTCGTCGACGGCAAGATCGTCGACCGCCCGTCCTTCCGCGTGAAGCCCGAGCAGCTCATCCACGTCAAGCCCAAGAGCGAGTCGATGGAGCCCTTCCAGGTCGCCGCCGCCGGCGGTCACGTCGACGTCCTCCCCAAGGTGCCGGCCTACCTGGACGTCGAGCTCGACAAGCTCCAGGCGCGCCTCGTGCGCCGCCCGAAGCGCGCCGAGGTCCCCGTGACCTGCGAGGTCCAGCTCGTGGTCGAGTACTACGCGGCTCGATAGAACCGATCGCTCCTCGAGAGCGAACGAACGGGGGTCCGGCGCACGCCGGGCCCCCGTTCGGCGTTCCGGCACCGGCGCTAAGGTGGAAGCACGTCCGGCACCCCGGGCCACCGCCGCCGCCGCAGTTGAGGGAGACCCCCATGAGAAACGCCGTCTGGCTCGTCATCGGCATCACCATCGGATTCTTCGCCGCGCACCAGGTCGAGAAGTCGCCCCAGGGCCGCCAGTTCCTCGACGAGGTCGACGCCAAGGCCCGCGGGTTCGGCGAGGCCGTCCTCGACGGGTACCGGCAGCGCGAGGCCGAGCTCCGCGCGGCCGTCGCCGAGGCGGAGGCGACCATCGCCGACCTCGAGCGCCGCTCCTAGACCCTCGCCGGGCATCCGCGCCCCCGGACAGGGGCAGGCCGCCGTGCGCGCACCGTCCATGCACCACTGATCACAGGACTCCTCGAACCTCCATGCAGACCGCCGACATCCAGCGCCGGTGGCTCGACTTCTTCGGAACTCGCGGCCACACCGTCGTCCCCTCCGCCTCCCTCGTCAGCGACGACCCCACGCTGCTGTTCACCGTCGCCGGCATGGTGCCGTTCGTGCCCTACCTCACGGGGGTCGTCCCCGCGCCGTACCCGCGCGCCACGAGCGTGCAGAAGTGCATCCGCACGAACGACATCGAGGAGGTCGGCAAGACCCCTCGCCACGGCACGTTCTTCCAGATGAACGGCAACTTCTCGTTCGGCGACTACTTCAAGGAGGGCGCGATCGGGTACGCCTGGGAGCTCCTCACCACGTCGCAGAGCGACGGCGGCTTGGGCTTCCAGGAGAAGGACCTGTGGGTCACCGTCTACAAGGACGACGACGAGGCGATCGCGCTCTGGAAGAAGATCGCGGGCCTGCCCGACGAGCGCATCCAGCGTCTCGACATGGACACCAACTACTGGTCGACCGGCCAGCCCGGCCCCGCCGGTCCGTGCTCCGAGATCTTCTTCGACCGCGGCCCCGCCTACGGCATCGACGGCGGCCCCGCGACCGACGACGACCGCTACGTCGAGATCTGGAACCTCGTCTTCATGCAGTACCTCCGCGGCGAGGGCACGGGCAAGAACGACTTCGAGATCCTCGGCGAGCTGCCGAACAAGAACATCGACACCGGCATGGGCATGGAGCGCGTCGCGTTCCTCACCCAGGGCGTCGAGAACATGTACGAGATCGACCAGGTCCGGCCCGTCCTCGACGCCGCGTCCGCGATGTCCGGTCGTCGCTACGGCGCCGATCACGACGACGATGTGCGGATGCGCGTCATCGCCGACCACGTGCGCTCGAGCCTCATGCTCATGACCGATGGCGTCGCGCCCGGCAACGAGGGGCGGGGTTACATCCTGCGCCGCCTGCTGCGGCGGAGCATCCGCGCCATGCGACTTCTCGGAGTGGACGCGCCGAGCTTCGAGGTGCTCTTCGCGGCCTCGCGCGACGCGATGAGCGCCGCCTACCCGGAGATCACCGAGCACTACGACCGCGTCTCGCGCCTCGCGCTCGGCGAGGAGGAGGCGTTCCTGCGCACGCTCGCGGCGGGCACGACGATCCTCGACCTCGCCGTCGCGCAGACGACCGCGACCGGCGGACGGACCCTCCCCGGCGACACCGTCTTCCAGCTCCACGACACGTTCGGGTTCCCGCTCGACCTCACCCTCGAGATGGCGGAGGAGAACGGGCTCACGGTCGACCGCGCCGAGTTCGACCGGCTCATGACCGAGCAGCGCACGCGCGCGAAGCTCGACGCGAAGTCGAAGAAGGGCGCCCTCGCCGACCTCAGCGTCTACGGCGCCTTCCGCGCCGCGGGCGAGACCGAGTTCCTCGGCTACGAGGCGCTCGAGACCGAGACGACCGTGCTCGGTCTCCTCGTCGGCGGTCAGAGCGTGCCCGTCGCGCAGGCGGGCGACATCGCGGAGGTCATCCTCGCCGAGACGACGCTCTACGCCGAGTCGGGCGGTCAGGACAGCGACGAGGGCGCGATCGTCGGCAACGGCTTCGACCTCGAGGTGCTCGACGTGCAGAAGCCCGTCAAGGGCCTCATCAGCCACACCGTGCAGGTGCGGGCGGGCGAGGTGCACGTCGGCGACGCCGCGCGCACGCAGGTCGACCCGGTGTACCGACGCTCGGCGACGCAGGCGCACTCGGCGACCCACGTCATCCACGCCGCGCTGCGCCAGACGCTCGGCCATGACGCCCACCAGTCTGGCTCGTACAACAAGGCCGGCTACATGCGCCTCGACTTCAGCTGGAACCAGGCGCTCAGCGCCGCGACGCGGAGCGAGATCGAGGAGATCAGCAACCTCGCGGTGCGCGACAACCTCCCCGTCGACACGCGCGTCATGGGGCTCGATGAGGCGAAGTCGCTCGGCGCGATGGCGCTCTTCGGCGAGAAGTACGGCGACACCGTGCGGGTCGTCGACATCGGCGGCCCGTGGTCGCGCGAGCTCTGCGCGGGCACGCACGTCGGCTCGTCGGCCGAGATCGGCCTCATCAGCGTCGTGAGCGAGTCGTCGGTCGGCTCGACCAACCGTCGCGTCGAGGCGCTCGTCGGGCTCGAGGCGTTCCGCGAGCTCGCGGCCGAGCGCGCGCTCGTGCAGCAGCTCACGAGCAGCCTCAAGACCCCGCGCGACCAGCTCGCCGACCGCATCGCCGACCTCAGCGCGCAGCTCAAGGCCGCGGAGAAGAAGGTCGCGCAGTTCGAGGCGAGCCGCCTGCGCGAGCGCGTGCCCGCCCTCGCGCAGTCGGCGTCGAGCGTCGGCGCCTTCACCGTCGTCGCCGAGCACCTCGGCGCGCTGAACTCGGCCGACGACGTGCGGTCGCTCGCGACGAGCGTGCGCGAGCGGCTCGCGGCGCAGCCCGCGGTCGTCGTGCTCGCGGCGGAGGTCGGCGGCAAGGCGACGGTCATCGTCGCGACGACGCCCGCCGCGCGCGACGCCGGAGCCAAGGCGGGCGCTCTCGCGCGCACCGCCTCGGGCGTCCTCGGCGGCGGGGGAGGCGGCAAGGACGACCTCGCCCAGGGCGGCGGCACCGACCCGTCGGCGATCCCCGCGGCGCTCGAGGCCGTGCTGCGCGAGCTCCGCGGCTGATCGTGCGGGTGGGGGTGCGCCTCGGCGTCGACGTCGGGAAGGCGCGAGTGGGCGTCGCGCGCAGCGATCACCACGGCGTGCTCGCGACCCCGGTCGAGACGCTCGCGCGCCGCGACGACGTCGTGGGGAGCATCCGTCGCCTCGTCGAGGAGCACGAGGCGATCGAGGTCGTCGTGGGACTGCCGCTGTCGCTCAGCGGCGCCGACACCGCCTCGACGGAGGACTCGCGGCAGGTCGCGGCGCAGCTCGCGAACGCGATGCCCGAGACCACGGTGCGGCTCGTCGACGAGAGGCTCACGACCGTCACGGCCGCGCGGGCGCTGCGCGATTCGGGCAGGAACGCGAAGAACTCGCGCTCCGTCGTGGACCAGGTCGCCGCTGTTATCCTGCTCCAGCACGCGCTCGACCACGAGAAGTCGCGGGGCGAGGCGCCCGGCACGATCGTGGATCCCGACGGAGGTCCCCCCGCACCGTGACGAACAACGACGACGACACCTGGGCAGAGATCTTCGCCACCCAGCCGGACTCCGACCGCCGCGGCGACCGCGGCGCGGATGCGGGCGAGACCGACGAGGCGCCCCCCACGCGGCGCGCCCGGCGATCCGGCTTCGACCGCCCCGCCCGTCGGCGCGGCGGTCGCGCCCCCGTCGTCATCGGCGTGATCCTGCTGCTGCTCGGCCTCGGCGCCGGCGCGGCCTGGTTCGCGTGGTCGAACTTCGAGCCTCAGATCCGCGAGGTGCTCGGGATCGAGCTGCCCAACGACTACGAGGGCGACGGCAACGGCGAAGAGGTCCTCGTCACGATCGTGCCCGGCGACATCGGGGAGGATGTCGCGCTCACGCTTCAGCAGTCGGGCGTGACGATGAGCTTCAGCGCCTTCTACGACCTCCTGCTCGCCGACTCCTCGATCGGCTTCCAGCCCGGCACCTACGCCCTTCAGGGCGAGATGTCGGCGCGCGCCGCGCTCGATGCGCTCCTCGATCCGGCGAACCGCGTCGAGAGCCGCGTGACCATCCCCGAGGGGACCGTCCTGAGCGACACCCTCGAGCTGCTCGCCCTCGGCACAGGGCTCCCGGTCGAGGACTTCCAGGCCGCGATCGCCGACCCGACGCGCTACGGCGTGCCCGCCGAGGCGCCCTCGATCGAGGGCTACCTCTTCCCGGCGACCTACACGTTCGAGCCGGGCACGACCGCCGAGCAGGTCATCGAGCGACTCGCGAACGAGATGACGACGCGCCTCGACGAGCTCGGCGTCGCCCCGGAGGACCGCTACCGCGTCCTCACCCTCGCCTCCGTGGTGCAGCGCGAGGCGGGCAGCGATCTCGACGACTTCGGGCGGGTCGCGCGCGTCTTCGTGAACCGCATCGATGAGGGGATGCTCCTCCAGAGCGATGCGACCGTCCACTACGGCACCGGCAACTTCGACTCGGTCTTCACGACCGACGCCGAGCGCGGCGACGCGTCGAACCCGTACAACACGTACGCGAACCCCGGTCTGCCGGTCGGACCGATCGGACTGCCCGGCCAGGTCGCGATCGAGGCCTCCGTCGCGCCGCCCGAGGGGGACTGGCTCTACTTCGTCACCGTCAATCTCGCTACCGGCGAGACGGTGTTCTCCGAGACGCTCGCCGAGCACGAGGCCGCCGTGCGTCAGCTGCAGGAGTGGTGCAACTCCTCGGAGGAGAACCGCACCGTGTACTGCGACTGACGGCATGAGCATCCGCCGCCTCGCGGTCGTCGGCTCGCCGATCGCGCACTCGCTCTCGCCGGCGCTGCACGCCGCCGCCTACGCGGCGCTCGGGCTCGACTGGGTCTACGAGCGCCACGAGCTGCGCGAGCACGAGCTGCGCGGCTTCGTCGACGGGCTCGACCGCTCGTGGAGGGGGCTCTCGGCGACCATGCCGCTCAAGGAGGAGCTCGTCCGGCTCGCCGACGAGTCCGATCGCACCGTCGCGCTCACGGGCGCGGCCAACACGCTGCTCCTCGCCGACGACGGGCGCCGCATCGTGCGCAACACCGACGTCGCCGGGGTCGAGCGCGCCCTCCGCGACGCGGGCCTCGAGCGCGCGGAGCACGCCGTGGTCGCGGGGGCCGGGGCGACCGCGAGGTCGGTGCTCGTCGCCCTCGACGGCATGGGTCTGAGATCGGTCACCGTCGCCGTGCGCGACGCAAGTCGGGCCGCAGGGCTCGTCGCCCTCGCCGATGAGCTCATGCTCGAATTCGATCTGGTCGCGCTCGACGACCTCGTCCACGTCGTCGACGGCGCCGACGTCGTCGCCTGGACCCTCCCGAACGGCGTCGCGCTCGATCGCGAGCTGCCGACGGATGCCCGGCGCGAGTCGGTCGCCCTCGACGTCACCTACCACCCGTGGCCGGGCCCGCTCGCCGCGCAGTGGCTCGCCGTCGGCGGCCGCGTCGCCTCCGGCCGCGACATGCTGCTGCATCAGGCGGTGCGCCAGGTGCGATTCTTCGTCTCGGGTCAGACCGAGCATCCGCTGCCCCGCGAAGCGGAGGTCGAGGTCGGCATGGCGGCCGCGCTCGCGTGACCGAACCCCCATCCGCTGCGTGGGAGGATGGACGCATGCTGCGCTGGTTGACCGCCGGAGAATCCCACGGACCCGAGCTCATCGCCGTCATCGAGGGCCTGCCCGCCGACGTGCCGGTGACCCGCGAGGCCATCCAGGCCGATCTGCAGCGTCGCAAGCTCGGCTACGGGCGCGGCGCGCGCATGAAGTTCGAGCAGGACGAGCTCTCGATCTCGGGCGGCGTGCGCCACGGCCGCACGATGGGTAGCCCCGTCGCGCTGCGCATCGGCAACACCGAGTGGCCCAAGTGGACCACCGTCATGAGCCCCGACCCGGTCGACCCCGCCGAGCTCTCGGGCGGGCGCGGCGCGCCGCTCACGCGCCCGCGGCCCGGCCACGCCGACCTCGTCGGCATGCAGAAGTACGGCTTCGACGAGGCCCGCCCCGTCCTCGAGCGGGCGAGCGCCCGCGAGACCGCCGCGCGCGTCGCCCTCGGCGCCGTCGCGCGGGCCTTCCTCGGCGAGCTCGGCATCCGGCTCGTGAGCCACACGCTCTCGATCGGCTCCGTCCGCGTGCCCGACGACGCGCCGCTGCCACGGCCCGACGACGTCGAGCGCCTCGACGCCGACCCGCTGCGCTGCCTGCACGCCGAGACGAGCGAGCGCATGGTCGCCGAGGTCGACGACGCGCACAAGACCGGCGACACCCTCGGCGGCGTCGTCGAGGTGCTCGCCTACGGCGTGCCGCCGGGGCTCGGCTCGTACGTTCACTGGGACCGCCGGCTCGACGCGAAGCTCGCCGCCGCGCTCATGGGAATCCAGGCCATCAAGGGCGTCGAGGTCGGCGACGGCTTCGAGACCACCCGCCGCCGCGGCTCGGCCGCGCACGACGAGCTCGTCACCGATGAGGGCCGCATCGAGCGGCTGAGCGACCGCGCCGGCGGCACCGAGGGCGGCATGTCCACGGGAACCGTCCTCCGCGTCCGCGCGGGGATGAAGCCGATCGCGACCGTGCCTCACGCGCTCCGCACGATCGATGTCGCGACAGGCGACGCCGCTCCCGCGCACCACCAGCGCTCCGACGTCTGCGCCGTGCCCGCCGCCGGCGTCGTCGCCGAGGCGATGGTCGCGCTCGTCGTCGCCGAGGCGATGCTCGAGAAGTTCGGCGGCGACTCGGTCGCGGAGACGCGCCGCAACCTCGAGGGCTACCTCGCGGCGATGCCCGCGAACCTCGCGACCGCGGTCAGCACCGGTGAGTGACGCCGGCGCCGCATCGAGCGGGCCGGTCGTCGTGCTCATCGGGCCGCCGGCCGCCGGCAAGTCGCGCGTCGGCAAGCGCGTCGCGCGCATCCTCGATCTGCCCGTCATCGACACCGACAAGGTGATCGCGGCCGAGCACGGCCCGATCCCCGACATCTTCGCCGAGCACGGCGAGCCGCACTTCCGCGCCCTCGAGCGCGCCGCGGTCGCCGATGCCCTGCGCCAGCGCGCGGTCGTCTCGCTCGGCGGCGGCGCGGTGCTCGACCCCGACACGCAGGCGCAGCTCGCGGGGCTGCCCGTCGTGCTGCTCACGGCGACGCCCGAGGCCGTCGCGACGCGCCTCGAGAAGGGCACCCGCCCGCTGAGCGCGAGCGTCGAGGCGTGGAGCGCGCTCGTCGCCCGACGCATGCCCGTCTACGAGCGCCTCGCCGCAGCGACGTGGGAGACCTCCACCCGCCCCATCGACCGCATCGCCGCCGAGATCGCCGAGTGGGCGACCGTGCGCGAGACCCCCGCCCGCACCACCGAAGGAGACCGCGCATGAGCGACTCGACCGCGCCGACCGTCATCGAGGTCACCGGCGCCGACCCGTACGCGATCACCGTCGGCCGCGGGCTCCTCGCGTCGATCGACGCCCACCTGCCGCCGACCGTCGCGAAGATGCTGGTCGTGCACGCGCCGCCGCTCGCCCCCGTCGCCGAGCGCCTGCGCGAGCAGCTCGCCGGCCGCATCGAGGTCCTCCTCGCCGAGGTGCCCGACGCCGAGGGCGCGAAGCGCGTCGAGGTCGCCGCCTTCTGCTGGCAGATCATGGGCCAGACCGATTTCACGAGAACGGATGCCGTGCTCGGGCTCGGCGGGGGCGCGACGACCGACCTCGCCGGGTTCGTGGCCGCCACGTGGCTGCGCGGCGTGCCGCTCATCCAGGTCCCGACGACGGTGCTCGGCATGGTCGACGCCGCCGTCGGCGGGAAGACCGGCATCAACACCGCGGAGGGCAAGAACCTCGTCGGCGCCTTCTACGCGCCGAAGGCCGTCATCGTCGACCTCGACCTGCTCGACGGCCTGCCGCAGAACGAGATCCTCGCCGGGTTCGCGGAGGTCGTGAAGGCGGGGTTCATCGCCGACCCCGTCATCCTCGATCTGCTCGAGGCCGATGTCACGATCGCGACCGACCCGACGACGCCCGTCTTCCGCGAACTGATCGAGCGCAGCATCCGCGTCAAGGCGCACGTCGTGAGCGACGACTTCACCGAGCAGGGGCTGCGCGAGATCCTGAACTACGGCCACACGCTCGGCCACGCGATCGAGCACGCCGAGCGGTACCGCTGGCGCCACGGGGCCGCGATCGCGATCGGCATGGTGTTCGCGGCCGAGCTCTCGCACCTCGCCGGGTCGCTCCCCGCCGAGGCCGTCGACCGCACGCGGCGCATCCTCGCCTCGCTCACCCTGCCCACGAGCTACCCGCTCGGGCGATGGAAGACCCTGCTCGCGACGATGCAGCGCGACAAGAAGGCGCGCGCGGGGATGCTGCGGTTCATCATCCTCGACGACATCGGGCGCCCGCGCGTGCTCAACGGCACCGACGAGTCGATGCTCTTCGCCGCCTACCAGGAGGTGGGGGAGTGACCTCCCTCGCCACCGCGCACCGCGTCGGTACAGTGAGCGCATGACCGACCCCGATCGCCCGGCACCGGCCCGCGTGCTCGTGCTCAACGGACCGAACCTCAATCGGCTCGGCACGCGCGAGCCCGACGTGTACGGAACGGGGACGCTCGACGACCTGCGCGCCGAGCTCGCCGGCGCCGCGCCCGAGGGCGTGGCCATCGAGCTGCGGCAGACGAACGACGAGGCCGAGCTCATCGGCTGGCTGCACGAGGCGGTCGACACCGGCAGCGCCGTCATCCTCAACCCCGCGGCCTTCACGCACTACTCGTACGCGCTGCGCGACGCCGCCGCCCTCGTCACGAAGGCCGGGCTGACCCTCATCGAGGTGCACCTCTCGAACCCCCACTCCCGCGAGGAGTTCCGGCACACGAGCGTCATCGCGGGCGTCGCGACGGGCGTCATCGCCGGCTTCGGCTTCGGCTCGTACCGTCTCGCCCTCGCCCGCATCACCGGCGCGCTCTAGCACTCGACTAGACTTCCTCGTCGGCGTGCACCCACGTCGAGACCAGCACGGAAACGGATACCCCAACGCTCATGGCCACGACGAACGACATCAAGAACGGCAGCGTTCTCAGCATCGACGGGCAGCTCTGGAACGTCGTCGAGTTCCAGCACGTCAAGCCCGGCAAGGGCGGCGCGTTCGTCCGGACCAAGATGCGCAACGTCCGCTCGGGCAAGCTCGTCGACAAGACCTTCAACGCCGGCCTCAAGGTCGACTTCGCGACCGTCGACCGCGGCGACTACCAGTACCTGTACCAGGACGGCGCCGACTTCGTCTTCATGGACACCACCGACTACGACCAGGTCACCGTGCCGGCCGCGATCGTCGGCGACGCCAAGAACTTCATGCTCGAGAACCAGATGGTCACGATCGCGATGCACGAGGGCGAGGCGCTCTACGTCGAGCTGCCCGCCTCCGTCGTGCTCGAGGTCACCTACACCGAGCCGGGTCTGCAGGGCGACCGCTCGACCGGCGGCACCAAGCCCGCGACGGTCGAGACGGGCTACGAGATCCAGGTGCCCCTCTTCCTGGAGACCGGCACCAAGGTCAAGGTCGACACGCGCTCCGGGGACTACCTCGGCCGCGTGACCGAGTAGGTGGGCGCCCGCACGAAGGCCCGCAAGCGGGCCCTCGACATGCTCTTCATCGCCGACGTCCGTCAGTCGACGCTCGACGAGATCCTCCGCGAGGAGGGCGAGCGCGCCGCCGCCCAGCCGCAGCGCTCGTCGAGCTGGCCGTACGCGCACGACATCGTGCGCGGCGTGGCCGACAACGGCGACGCGATCGACCGACTGATCGAGTCGCACGCCGTCGGCTGGAGCCTCGCCCGGATGCCCGCCGTCGACCGCGCCATCCTGCGCGTCGCCGTGTGGGAGCTCGTGCACAACCCCGATGTCCCCGCCGCGGTCGCGATCGACGAGGCGGTCGAGTTCGCGACGGTCCTCTCGACCGACGAGTCCTCCGGCTTCGTCAACGGCGTGCTCGGCGCGATCGCCGACGACCTGCACCGCTCGGCCTCCTAGCGGCCCGGCCTCCTCGCAGCTCGACCCGCGTGCGGCTCCGCCGATCCGGGCGGATGCCCGCGGCCGCTCCGCGACGGAATGTGACGTCGTGTGTCGTCGCGTTTCGTCGCGTTGCGCGGGCTTTTGTCGCCGCTCCGACGGATCCGTACCGTCGAAGCATGACCTCGATCGCGCCCGCTCCGACGCAGACGACCCCGGCCCTGCCGGTGTCGCTCAACGGCGTCGGCCGCGCCTTCCCGGGAGCGCCGGGCGAGCCCGAGCGGCTCGTCCTCCGCGACGTCGAGCTCAAGATCGCTCCGGGCGAGATCGTCGCCCTCCTGGGCCCCTCCGGCTGCGGCAAGTCGACGCTCCTCCGGCAGATCTCGGGCCTCGACCGCCCGACCGCGGGGTCGCTCACGATCGACGGCACGCGCATCGCGGCCGCCGACCAGCGCTGCGCCGTCGCCTTCCAGGAGCCCCGACTGCTGCCCTGGCGCACCGTCGCCCGCAACATCGAGCTGGGCCTCCCGCGCGGCACCGACCGCGCCGCCGGTCGCGCGCGCGTCGCCGAGCTGCTCGAGCTCGTGCAGCTCACGCACGCCGCCGACCTCAAGCCCCGCCAGATCTCGGGCGGCATGGCGCAGCGCGTCTCCCTCGCCCGGGCCCTCGCCCGCAACCCGGGGGTCCTCCTGCTCGACGAGCCCTTCGGCGCGCTGGACGCCCTGACTCGACTGACGATGCAGGACCTCCTCGTCGACATCCACCGCGCCGAGCCCGCGACGATCGTGCTCGTCACGCACGACGTCGACGAGGCCCTCGCGCTGGCCGACCGCGTCGTGCTGCTCGGCACCCGGTTCGACCGGCCGGGCGCCACGATCAGCCGCATCCTCGAGGTGCCGGGCGCCCGCCCGCGCGACCGCGCCTCCACCGTGCTCGCCCGCCTGCGCGCGCAGCTGCTCGACGCCCTCGGCGTGCCGAGCCACCACGACCGCTAGACCGCACCACCACCCCACCCCTCCGGCCGACCGGCCACCACACGAAAGGCACCACGATGACCTCCCGCTCCCGTCTGACCCTGCTCACCGCGACGTTCGCCGCGGCGGCCATGGTCATGACCGGCTGCGTCGCCGGGGAGGGCGCCGCCGCTCCCGAGCCGACCGAGGGTGCGGAGTGGTCGTCGACCGAGCTCACGCTCGACTTCGCCACCTACAACCCGCTGAGCCTCATCATCAAGGATCAGGGCT
>JBKHYA010000017.1:0-27566 GCA_046565745.1 Actinomycetes bacterium | reverse complement strand
CGTCGCGAGCTCGGCGATCGCCTCGTAGGTGGCGACGCCGACCACTCCCCAGATGAGCGCCCACGCGAGACCGCCGACCGCGAGGGCCGGGAGGTACGCGAGGAGGGGCATCCGCAGCACGCCCGCGGCGAGGTTGGCGAGCGTCTGGAAGCCGACCGTCAGGAAGGAGGCGGCGACGACGGGTGCGCCCCATCGCTCGACGATGCGCTCGGCGCGGCGGAAGCGCGGCGTCTCGAGCCGCGCCTTCAGCCGTGTGCGGCCGGCACCGCCGCGCGCGCCCCGCCCGAGCGCGTAGGTCGCCCCGCCGCGCAGCAGCACGACGACGTAGAAGAGGCCGACGGCGAGAGGGAGCGGCAGGCCGAACGCGGTGTCGAACGGCGCGTCGAAGCCTTCCATGGCCTCAGCCTAATGAGCGGTGTTCGCGGATGCCCGGGGCGAAGGTCCCGGAATCCGCGGGCGATCCTGCGCGGTCGCCGCCCGATCGCGGATCACCGCCCGAGCCGGATCATGCTCCACGACGCGGCGGGCAGGGTGAGGCGGATGCCGTCGCCGTCCGCCCGAGCGGTCGAGTTGGCGCGCGGGGGCGGCACGTCGCCGGCGGCCGCGGCCGCATCCTCGAGGGAGTCGCTCGCGCTCATCGTGACCGCCTCGACCACGCGCAGCCCGCCGAGCCCCCGGCCGAGCTCGCCGCGCAGGTCGATCGTCGTCTCGACCGCGCGATCGGGCAGGCGGTTGACGACGTACACGACGACTCCCCCGACATCACGGCGCACCGCGGCGGCGCTGAGAGCGGGCACCTCGCCGTGCTGCGCGGTGACCGAGACCGGCCCGTCGATGACCGTCGCGAGGCTCGTCCCGCGCGCGTGCCGCGCCGTGAGGCTGAAGGGGTGGAACGTCGTGCGGCGCCGAGCGGGGCCGTCGGCGGGCGCCGCGATCGGCGCGATGACGTTGACGACCTGCGCCATGCACGCGGTCGTCACGCGGTCGGCGCGGCCGAGCATCGCGATGAGCAGGTCGCCGACGACGACCGCGTCGGCGACCGTGTACTCGTCCTCGCTCAGCGGGGGCGCCTCGGGCCAGTCGTCGCCCGTGGGCAGGGTCGCGGCCATGCGCGACTGGTACCAGACGTTCCACTCGTCGACCGAGATCGCGAGGGTCTTGTCGCTTCCGCGCTCGTCGCGCACGGCATCCGCGTGCTCGATGACGTCGCCGAGGTAGGCCTCCATGACGGCGCCGGAGGCGAGGAAGGAGGCGAGGTCGTCGCCCGTCGGCTCGGCGTAGAAGTGGGCGGAGATGACGTCGACGTCGTCATAGGCGTGGCGCAGCACCGTGCGCTCCCACTCGCCGAAGGTCGGCATGAGCGGGCCGGAGGATCCGCACGCGACGAGCTCGAGGTCGGGCTCGATCATGCGCATCGCCTTGGCGGTGCGCGCGGCGAGGCTGCCGTACTCGTCGGCGGTCAGCTGGCCCAGCTGCCACGGGCCGTCGAGCTCGTTGCCGAGGCACCACATGCGCACGTCGAACGGCGCCTCGCGCCCGTTGCGGCGACGCTGCTCGGCACGATCGGTGCCATGCGGGATGCGCGCGTACTCGAGCAGGTCGGTCGCCTCGAGCACGCCCCGGGTTCCGAGATTCGTCGCGAGCATGAGCTCGCCTCCGGCCCGCTCGACCCAGTCCGCGAACTCGTGCAGCCCGACAGCGTTCGACTCGGTGCTGTGCCAGGCGAGGTTCAGCCGACGGGGGCGGGCGTCGCGCGGGCCGACGCCGTCCTCCCACCGGTAGCCGGAGACGAAGTTGCCTCCCGGGTAGCGGAAGACGGTCATGCCGAGCTCGCGCACGAGCTCGATGACGTCGACGCGGAATCCGTCGGCGTCAGCCGCGGGGTGCGCGGGGTCGTAGAGTCCGCCGTAGACGCCGCGGCCCATGTGCTCGACGAAGCCGCCGAACAGGCGCCGGCTCACGGGGCCGATCGGGTGCGCGCCGTCGACGGTGATCGTGGCGGTCGCGGAGTCGGGCGCGGGGTCGGTCATGCCTGGAACCGCCGCGCCGCCTCCGCCGCGTAGGCGGCGCGCACGTGCGGGGCGGCGGGATGCTCGACCGCGGCATGCACCGTGAGCGGCCACTCGGGCAGCGCGCCGACGAGCAGCCCCGCCGCCTGTCGCGCGGCCCCGCGGGCGACGTACTCCCCCGGCTCGGGCACGACGACGGGGAGGCCGAGCACCTCGGAGGCGATGCCGGGCACCGCGCGCGAGCGCGCGGCGCCCCCGACGAGGAGCAGCCGCCGCGGTCGCAGGCCCTGGCGCACGATCGCGTCCAGGCCGTCGGCGAGACCGCAGAGCATCCCCTCGATCGCGGCGCGCGCGAGGTTCTCGCGCGTCGTCGAGGCGAGCGTCATGCCGCCGAGCGAAGCGGTCGCGTCGGGGAGGTTGGGGGTGCGCTCGCCCTCGAAGTAGGGCAGCAGCACGAGCCCGCCCGCGCCGGGCGCGGCCGCGAGGGCGAGCTCGGCGAGACCGTCGTGGTCGACGCCGAGGAGGGCCGCGATCGCGTCGAGCACGCGCGCGGCGTTGAGGGTCGCGACGAGCGGGAGGAACGCGCCGTCGGCGGAGGCGAAGCCCGCGACCGTGCCGCTCGCATCGCGCACGGGCTCCGGCGTGACGGCGAAGACCGTGCCGCTCGTGCCGAGCGAGATGACGACGTCGCCCGCCGACGCGCCGAGCCCGAGGGCGGCGGCGGCGTTGTCGCCCGCGCCCGCCCCGATCGGGATGCCCGCGGCGAGCCCCGCGGCGCCTGTCGCGCCGGCCGCCTCGAGCGGCTCGAGCACGCGGGGCACCCGCACGCGGCGGCCGAGCGCGCGCTCGAGCAGCCCGAGGTCGTACTGCCCGGTGGTGGGCGACCAGTACGCGGTGCCGCTCGCATCCGAGCGATCGGTCGTGAGGGCATCGAGGTCGGAGCCGAGCGGGCTCTCGCCGGCGGGCCCGTAGCCGCGCAGCCGCCACGTGAGCCAGTCGTGCGGGAGGCAGACGGCGGCGACGCGGGCCGCGTTCTCGGGCTCGTGGTCGCGCAGCCAGCGCAGCTTCGTCGCGGTGAACGACGCGACGGGGACGACGCCCGTGCGGAGCGCGTACTCGTCGGCGCCGACCTCGTCGACGAGGGCTGCGGCCGCGGCGGCCGAGCGGGTGTCGTTCCACAGGAGGGCGTCGCGGACGACCCGGCCGTCGGCGGCGAGGGCGACCATGCCGTGCTGCTGGCCCGCGACCGCGATCGCGGCGACGTCGTCGAGACCGCCGGCGTCCGCGATAGCGGCGAGGAGGGCATCCCACCACGCCGTCGGGTCGACGGAGGTGCCGTCGGGGTGCGGCGCGCGACCTTCGCGGACGATCGCGCCCGTCTCGGCGTCGACGACGACGACCTTGCAGCTCTGCGTCGACGAGTCGACTCCGGCGACGAGGGTCATGGCGGCTCCTGGGGGGTCAGCCGAGGCGCGCGGCGAAACGGCGTCGCACGCCCCGACCGGTCGGGGGGCGGGTGGGGCTAGCGGGCGCCCATGAGGTGCTCGGTCGCGAGCTGCTGCAGGCGCACGAATCCGAAGCCGTGCCCATCGAAGTACGCGCCGGAATCGAACTGCTCGAACGCGGTCGCGTCGTCGAGCAGGTCGCGGATGCTCTCGCCCTCGCCGAGCGTCGGCTGCGACAGCTCGGCGACGCGGGCCGCCGCGAGGGCCTCCTGCACCTCCGGGTCGGCGCGGAACGCGGCCGCGCGCTCCTTCAGCAGGAGGTAGGTGCGCATGTTGGCCTTCGCGCTCTCCCACACCCCGGTCTCGTCCTCGGTGCGGCTCGGCTTGTAGTCGAAGTGGCGGGGGCCGTCGTAGGCGCTGCCGCCGTTCGGCCCGCCGTTCTCGAGCAGGTCGACGAGCGAGAACGCGTTGTGGAGGTCGCCGTGGCCGAAGACGAGATCCTGGTCGTACTTGATGCCGCGCTGGCCGTTGAGGTCGATGTGGAAGAGCTTGCCCGCCTCGAGCGCCTGCGCGATGCCGGCGGTGAAGTTGAGGCCGGCCATCTGCTCGTGCCCGACCTCGGGGTTGAGTCCGACGAGCTCGGGGTGCTCGAGCGTCTCGATGAACGCCATCGCGTGGCCGAGGGTCGGCAGCAGGATGTCGCCGCGCGGCTCGTTGGGCTTCGGCTCGATCGCGAAGCGGATGCCGTAGCCCTGCTCGGTGACGTACTGCGTCAGCAGGTTGACGGCCTCGCGGTAGCGCTCGATCGCGGCGCCGACGTTCTTGGCCGAGTCGTACTCAGCGCCCTCGCGCCCGCCCCACATGACGAAGGTGTGCGCGCCGAGCTCGGCGGCGAGGTCGAGGTTGCGCAGCACCTTGCGCAGCGCGAAGCGGCGCACGGCCCGGTCGTTCGAGGTGAAGCCGCCGTCTTTGAAGACGGGCGCGCTGAACAGGTTGGTCGTGATCATGGGCACCTTGAGGCCCGTGGATGCCGTGGCCGCGATGAGCCGATCGATCTGCGTGCGCCGCTCGGCATCCGTCGAGCCGAACGCGAACAGGTCGTCGTCGTGCAGCGTGAGGCCGTAGGCGCCGAGCTCGGTGAGCTTCTCGACGACGTGCACGACGTCGAGCGGGTCGCGGGTGGGCCCGCCGAAGGGGTCGGCGCCGTTGTAGCCGACGGTCCAGAGCCCGAAGGTGAAGTGGTCGGCGGGAGTCGGGGCGGTCATTGGTGCTCCTGAGCTCTTCATCGAACAAATGTTGTGGTGTGAAACATATCATCGGCTGGACTGCCCGACAAGGGCGATCTCCACGAGGTTCTCGGGCACATTCAACCCGAGATGACGTGAAAACGCATCCGAGGCCACCCGTTCGCGCGCCATCCCACAGAAAAGGTTGCGCCAGGGATGTTGCGTGGCAGTAGTCATTGTTATAAGTTCTGCACGTCAACATATAGCGTCGGCAATACGACGGTGAGTGCTACACAGGCGTAGCGACACGACGGCGGAGACGCCCGTCGCCCCAGCCTGTATGCGCGCTTCCTGTCGTCGGTGTGCGCTTCTCTCGAAGTGCTGTGGACAACGAAGTCCAGCAATCACTCACGAAAGGACAGGTGACGACATGTCACTCAAGAAACTGATCGGGGTTGCGACCGCGGCCGCGGTGGCGGTGAGCCTCGCAGCATGCTCCACCGGCGGCGGGGCGACCACCGAGTCGGAAGGAAGTGTCGGCATCTCGATGCCCACGCGTTCTCTGGAGCGGTGGATCAACGACGGCGAGGGCCTCAAGGCGCTCCTCGAAGACGCTGGTTACCAGGCCGACCTGCAGTATGCAGACGACAAGTCCGACATGCAGATCAGCCAGATCCAGAACCAGATCGCGTCGGGCGTGGACATTCTCGTCGTCGCCGCCATCGACGGTGAGCTGCTGGCGCCGGCGCTCGAAGACGCAGCCGAGCAGGGCATCACGGTCATCGCCTACGACCGCCTCATCAACGGCACGGAGAACGTGGACTACTACGCGACGTTCGACAACTACAAGGTCGGTCAGCTGCAGGGTCAGTTCATCGAGGAGCAGCTGGGTCTCGCCGACGGCGCTGGCCCCTTCAACCTCGAGCCGTTCGCGGGCAGTCCGGACGACAACAACGCGCGCTTCTTCTTTGCAGGCGCGTGGGATGTTCTGCTCCCCTACGTCGAGAGCGGCCAGCTTGTCGTTCCGTCGGGCAAGTCGCCCGCGTCGAACGACGACTGGGCGAGCATCGGCATCTTGGGCTGGAAGTCGGACTCGGCCCAGGCAGAACTGGACAACCGCATCGCCTCGTTCTACGCGGGAGGCGAGAAGATCGACGTGGTTCTGTCTCCCAACGACAGCCTCGCGCAGGGCATCGCGGCCTCGCTCAGCAGCGCTGGCTACACCCCTGGTGTTGACTGGCCGATCCTCACGGGCCAAGACGGTGACAAGGCGAGTGTCGTCAACATTCTCGACGGCAAGCAGTCGATGACCGTCTGGAAGGACACCCGAGTTCTCGGAGAGGTCGTCTTCGGTTTCATCGAGGCGATCCTCGCCGGTGAAGAGCCGGAGATCAACGACACCGAGACGTACAACAACGGCGTCAAGGTTGTTCCCTCGTTCCTGATCACGCCCGAGGTCGTCGTGAAGGACTCGGTTCAGGAGAAGCTCATCGACTCCGGATTCCTCAAGGCCTCAGACGTCGGCCTGTAACCCCTATGAACGCGTGGTTGGCGCTCCGCTGCGAGCGCCAACCACGCGTCAGCTCGAAGGAGAGCCTCGCTAATGACCAGCATCCTGGCCATGCGCACCATCACCAAAGACTTCAACGGTGTGCGAGCGCTTGACAGCGTCTCGCTAGAGGTCGAGCGTGGTCAGGTCCACGCCATCTGCGGCGAGAACGGTGCCGGTAAGTCAACGCTCATGAAGGTACTGAGCGGCGTCTACCCCCACGGCACCTTCGCGGGAGAGATTTACTTCGACGGCGCACCAGCCACCTTCAAGACCATCAACGAGTCTGAAGCAGCGGGCATCGTCATCATCCATCAAGAGCTCGCGCTGAGCCCGTACCTCTCGATCGCCGAGAACATCTTCCTCGGCAATGAGGTTGCTACGCGCGGGGTCATCGATTGGGACAAGACCAACCTCGAGGCCACCAAGCTCTTGGCTCGTGTGGGCCTCGACGAGAAACCGACCACGCCTATCCGCGAACTGGGCGTGGGTAAACAGCAGCTTGTAGAGATCGCCAAAGCGCTCTCCAAACGCGTGAAGCTTCTGATTCTTGACGAGCCCACTGCCGCCTTGAACGATGACGACTCGGCTCACCTTCTTGACCTCATCAGCAGCCTGCGCGGCCAGGGCGTGACGTCGATCATCATTTCTCACAAGCTGAAGGAAATTCGCAAGATTGCCGATACCGTGACGATTCTGCGCGACGGCAAGACCATCGAGACCTTCTCCATGAGTGAGAGTGACGCCACCGAGTCGCGCATCATCAAGTCGATGGTCGGACGCGAACTCGACAATCTCTTCCCGCCCAGAACGCCCACGATCGGCGATGAACTCTTTCGCATCGAGAACTGGACGGTGCACCACCCGGTCGACAACGGGCGCGTCGTCATTGACAACGCGAGCTTTACCGTGCGCGCCGGCGAGATTGTCGGGTTCGCCGGTCTCATGGGTGCTGGGCGTACAGAGCTCGCCATGAGCATCTTCGGCCGCTCGTACGGCTCGCACATCAGCGGCGCTGCGTTCAAGGCCGGTGCACCCATTTCGCTGAAGACAGTCTCGGAGGCGATCCGCAACGGGCTCGCCTACGCGACAGAAGACCGCAAGAGGTACGGCCTCAATCTTCTGGGCGGCATCACCGTCAACATCACCGCGGCTGCGCTCGGAAAGCTTGCGCGCTTCGGAATCGTCGACAGATTCGCCGAGAACGGCGTCGCCGACAGCTACCGACGGCAGATGAACATCAAGGCACCATCTCTCTCGGTGCCCACCGGCAACCTCTCGGGCGGCAACCAGCAGAAGGTGGTGTTGAGCAAGTGGGTCTACTCAGGACCCGACGTGCTCATTCTCGACGAGCCCACACGAGGAATCGATGTGGGAGCCAAGTACGAGATCTACACGATCATCAACGAGCTCGCCGCGCAGGGTAAAGCGATCATTCTCATCTCGTCAGAGCTTCCTGAGCTTCTCGGCATGTCTGATCGCATCTACGCAATATCCGAAGGCCGCATCACAGGCGAAATCTCCCGTGCCGATGCCAACCAAGAGAATCTCATGCACTTCATGACCGCGGGAAAGGACTAACCCGATGACCACCGTTCGACCCACGCTCAAGCTACCGACGATTCCGATCAACCTGCGGCAGTACGGCATCTTGGCGGCCTTCGCGGTCATCGTGGTGCTCTTTCAAGTCCTCACCGACGGCCGACTTCTCCTGCCCGGAAACATCAACAACTTGATTCAGCAGAACGCTTACGTGCTGATTCTCGCGGTGGGCATGGTGATCGTCATCATCGCTGGGCACATCGACCTCTCGGTCGGATCGATCGTCGCGATGGTGGGGGCGATCGCCGCGATCGCGATGACCCAGTGGGGCCTGCCGTGGTGGGCGGCCGTCATTGTTGCGCTCGTTGTTGGCGCTGCGGTAGGAGCGTGGCAAGGATTCTGGGTCGCCTTCGTGGGCATCCCCGCCTTCATCGTCACGCTCGCCGGCATGTTGCTCTTTCGCGGCTTAACCCTCGTGTTGCTCACGGGCGGCACGATCAACGCCCTGCCCGACGAATTCAATGCAATCGGTGGCGGTTGGATTCCGCCCCTCATGGGCACTATCGGCGAGGGTCGAGACGCCCGTGACATCTTCACGGTGGTCATGGGCATCGCTGTGGCTCTCGGCCTCATCGCCACGCAAGTGCGTGCACGGCGCAAGCAGCGCCGACTCGACCTCGTCATCGAACCCGCTCTCTCGATGGGCATCAAGACGGGCATTGCGGTGTTCGTCATCGTGGCGCTCACCTGGCAGCTCTCGGCCTACCGCGGCACCCCCATCATTCTCGTGATCGTCGCGCTGTTGATTCTCGCCTTCAGCTTCGTCTTGGAGCGCACCGTCTTTGGGCGTCAGGTGTACGCCATGGGCGGCAACCTCTTCGCGGCACAGATGAGCGGCGTACGCACAGCACGAGTCAACTTCTTGATCTTCGTGACGATGGGTGTTCTCGCCGGCCTCGCGGGTGTCGTGACGACGGCGCGGGCTGGCGGCGCGGTCGCATCGGCGGGTCAGAGTTTCGAGCTCGATGCGATCGCGGCAGTCTTCATCGGCGGCGCGGCCGTTACCGGCGGCGTGGGCACGGTCATCGGTGCCGTCATCGGTGGCCTCATCATGGGTGTGCTCAACATGGGGCTGTCGATCTTGTCGGTCGACGCCGCATGGCAACAAACGATCAAGGGCCTTGTCTTGCTTCTCGCCGTGGCGTTCGACGTGCTCAGCAAGCGACGCGGGCGACGAACCTAACTCTCCACGATACGCATCGGATCCCGCAGCACCGGGGCGAAGGCCAGCTCGGCGGCGCCAATAAGCAAACGGTCTTCACCCAGTGCTGCGGGATAGATGCTGACGCCTTCCCACGCTGCGGGAACGGTGGACGCTTCGATCTCGCGCGGCAGTAGTGGGTAGCCCCACTCAAGCAGGGTCGCAAGAAAACCGCCGAGCACGACGCGCTCGGGGTTGAACACGTTGATCGCGTTGGCCAGGGCGACAGCAAGTACGCGCTGTTGCCGTTCGATCTCGAGGGTGACCGCAGGGTCGACACTGCGATGGAGGGCCGCCTTCAGGCTCGGCTCGTCGGCGATCTCGAGCCCGACGCTGCGCAACAGCCGTGAGCGGCTGACCTCGTCTTCGAGGGTCCCGTTGAGTGTCGCGCGGTCGGCAGAGTCATGGTGTCCTGGTCGGTTCTGCCCGATTTCTCCGGCGTATCCGTGCGCGCCGCTCAGCGGCAAACCACGCACGATGACGCCGCCGCCGATACCACTCGCGCCGCCATTGAGGTAGATCAGCTCGTTCACCCCGCGGCCTGCTCCAAAAAGCCATTCCGCGTGGGCTCCCAGGGATGCATCATTATCGGCGAACGTCGGAATGCCGATGGCATCTTGAACCAATTGTGTCAACGGAACCTCGCGCCATTCCAGGTGGGGCGCCCATCGAACGGTTCCGTCGCTCGACCGCACGAGTCCCGGAACGGCTAAGCCTGCCGCGAGCACCCTGCGTGTCGATCCAGCATCTCGTGCGCGGAGTTCGACGACGAGGTCGGCAATGACCGCGCTAGCTTCTTCGGGCGAGAGGGTATGGTTCACCTCGCGACGAACACGGTGAAACACCCGGGCTCCGAGACCTACGAGCCCAGCCGTGATGGCGTCGACTTCAGGGTTGACGGCAATGACAGCAATGTCTTTTGACGGTTCGACGCGCGGCGACGGCCGACCGACCCGGCTACTCGCGGTGGGATCGGTCTCAACCACGAGGCCTACGGCCTCGAGTTCAGCAACGAGCGCGCCAATCGTCGATCGATTCAGACCCGTGCGAGCGGTGATCTCGGCTCGAGACGGAGAACTCCCACGGTGAACAAGTTCGAGCACCGCGGCGAGATTGCGCTGCCGCACGTTTTCGATGCGCTCCGTTGTGCTCGTCACTTCCCAAGCTTAACGGTCCTTCGCAGTCGGGTCGGCAATTGATTCCCTTCACGCCTCGACGTGTGGTCTGTCGAGACCTGGCGCGACAGCATTGCCGGGTCCCGGATCCCTAGCAGCGATGGACGCACTGGGAAACCCACCTGGTCGGCCTGTCGACTTCCGCTCCACGCCTTCGTCATCCCCTTCATCAGGAATCCCCGGCGACTCCTCCTTCGGCTCGGACCCTTTGCCCAGGGAGCTCTGCTCATGTCCGCCGCGCGGTGATACCGCCGCCGCCACGATGACCGGGCGGCTCGAGGCCGAGCAGGTCACCCGGATGCTGTCGCGCGCGGCGTAGCGGCTCGAGCGCGGCTAGACCCCGACCGGAACTCCGCGCGAGGCGAGGTCGCCGAGCAGCGCCTGCCGCAGCTCGTCGTCGACGGGCTCGCCCATGGCCGCAACGGCGTCGTGCACCGACTCGACGCGGGTCGAGCCGATCACCGGCCAGTAGCCGGGCAGCACGTCGAGCACAGCGGCGAGCGTCAGCCGGTGCACCGAGGCCTCCCGTTGCGTCGCGAGCGCGGCCACGTGCGGCACCCGCGTGGCGAGCGGCGCCGCGCGGGGGCCGCCGAAGGGCGCGTAGCCGAAGAAGTCGATGCCGGCCTCGCGGCAGTGCCGGTACTCGGCGAAGCTGTCGACCCCGAGACCGAGCCGGTTCTGCACCGCATCGATCGGGGCGACGGCGCGGGCGCGGTCGATGAGCTCGATCGAGGCGTTCGACAGCCCGACGGCGCGCGCGAGCCCCTCCTCCCGCAGCGCGGCGAGCACCGTCACCGACTCCTCGAGGTCGTCGACGCGGTCGGCGCGGTGCAGCAGGAGGAGGTCGAGGGGCCGGCCGAGCAAGTCGACGCTGCGCTCGGCATCAGCGCGCATCCGCTCGGCGCTGCCGTCGGTGTCCCACGCGGAGGCCGCCGCGCGGTAGTGCCCCGCCTTCGTGATGATCGGCAGGCCTGGGTGCCGCTCGCGGCCCTCGGCGGCGAGGCGCTCGCCCACGCCGTCGTCGTCGAGCCGGGCGTAGGCGCGCGCCGTGTCGAGCGCGACCGCGCCCGCGTCGACGGCCGCCGCGATGACAGCGCGGGCGTTCTCGTCGGTCGCGCCCTCGTTGAGCACGAGGGCGGCGATGCCGAGCACGATGCCGGGGCGGTCGAGCACGCCGGTCATGGGCGGCCCTCGATCACTCCGGGGTACGCAGTGGCACGACTCACGCTGTCGAGCGTAGGGGGTCGCGGCGCCTACGACGAGGCGCTGCTGCCCCGCGGCTCGAACCGCTGGGGCGGGTGAACCTGCGCGACGAGCGCGCGAGCCTGCTCGAGCGTGCCGCCGAGCCCGAGGGCGCGCGCCTGCACGAGCACGTTGCCGAGGGCCGTGGCTTCGACGGGGCCGGCGAGCACGGGCATCCCGGATCGATCGGCCGTCAGCTGGCACAGCAGGGTGTTGAGGGCGCCGCCGCCGACGAGGTGGATGACGCCGACCTCGCGATCGGCGAGTCGACCGGCGTCGGCCACGGCCTCGGCGAACGCTACGGCGAGGCTCTCGAGGATGCAGCGGGCCATCGCCGCGCGCGTGGTCGGCACCGCGTCTCCCTGCTCGGTGAGCGCCGCCGCGATGCGGGCGGGCATGTCACCGGGAGCCATGAAGCGCTCGTCCGAGGCGTCGAACGTCGGCACAGCGTCGGTGACCGCCGCGGCGTCGACGAGCAGCCGGCTGAGGTCGACGGGCCCCGACTCGGCCTCCCACGAGCGGATCGTCTCGCTCAGCAGCCACAGCCCCATGACGTTGTGCAAGAACCGCACGCGGCCGTCGACGCCGCCCTCGTTCGTGAAGTTGGCCTCGCGGCTGGCATCGGTGATGACCGGATGCTCGAGCTCGAGCCCCACGAGCCCCCAGGTGCCGCAGCTGATGTAGGCGGCATCGGGCCGCGTCATGGGCACACCGACGACTGCCGAGGCGGTGTCGTGGGATCCGACGGCCGTGACGCGCACCCCCTCAGGTGCGGCGAGCTCGACGGCCATTGCGGGCGTCAGCGGCCCGAGGTCGTCGCCGGGGCGCACGAGCTCGGGGAAGACGCGGCGAGGCAGCCCGACCCGCTCGATGAGCGCCTCGTTCCACTGACCCGTGCGCGGGTCGAGCAGTGCCGTCGTCGAGGCGTTCGTGGCCTCGGCGACCGAGCGGCCGGTGAGCCAGTAGGCCACGAGGTCGGGGATGAGCAGGAAGCGGTCGGCCGCGGCGAGCGCGTCGCCGTCGGCCGCGAGCTGGAAGACCGTGTTGAACGAGAGGTGCTGCAGCCCGGAGGCGGCGTAGAGCTCGTCGGGCGGCACGACCGCGTGCACGGCGGCGACCCCGCGCGCGGTGCGGTCGTCGCGGTAGTGGAAGGGGGTGCCGAGCATCCGGTCGCCCGCCATGAGCGCGTAGTCGACGGCCCACGAATCGATGCCGATCGACGTGATGAGCGGATCGGCGGCGAAGGCCTGGCGCAGCCCCGCGAGGATGTGCCCGCGCAGCGCCTCGATGTCCCAGTGCAGGCCGTCGTCGTGCTGCACCGGCCCATTCGGGAACCGCGCGACCTCGACGAGCTCGAGCTGGTCGGGCCCGATGACGGCGCGCATGACCCGGCCGCTCGTGGCGCCCAGATCGATCGCGGCGACGTGGATGCTCATGGCGGCTACCGCAGGAACGCCGCGGCGACGCCCGCGTCGACGGGGATGTGCAGGCCGGTCGTGTGCGAGAGATCGGGGCCCGTGAGCACCGCGACCGCATTGGCCACGTGCTCGGGCAGCACCTCGCGCTTGAGGATGGTGCGCTGGGCGTAGAACTTTCCGAGGTCGCCTTCGGCCACGCCGTAGGTCGCGGCGCGGTTCGCGCCCCACCCGCTCGCGAAGATGCCCGAGCCGCGCACGACCCCGTCGGGGTTGATGCCGTTGACCTTCACGCCGTGCTCGCCGAGCTCGACCGCGAGCAGCCGCACCTGGTGTGCCTGGTCGGCCTTCGTCGCCGAGTAGGCGATGTTGTTGGGCCCGGCGAACACCGAGTTCTTGCTCGAGATGTAGATGACGTCGCCGCCCATGCCCTGCTCGATGAGCACGCGCGCGGCCGTCTTCGCCACGAGGAAGGAGCCCTTGGCCATGACGTCGTGCTGCAGATCCCAGTCGGCCTCGGTGGTCTCGAGCAGCGGCTTGCTCAGCGACAGCCCCGCGTTGTTGACGACGATGTCGATGCCGCCGAACGCGAGCACGGCATCCTGGATGCCCCGCTCGATCTGCGCCTGATCGGTCACGTCGACCTGCACGCCGATCGCGACATCCGTGCTGCCGAGCTCGGCCGCCGCCGCCTGCGCCTTCGCGAGGTCGAGGTCGGCGATGACGACGCACGCGCCCTCGGCGGCGAGCCGCGTCGCGATGGCCTTGCCGATGCCGCTCGCGGCACCCGTGACGAAGGCTACGCGCGTGGCGTGGCTCTTCGGTTTCGGCATGCGCTGCAGCTTCGCCTCCTCGAGCGCCCAGTACTCGATGCGGAACTTCTCGGCATCGCTGATCGGCGTGTACGTGCTGACCGACTCGGCGCCGCGCATGACGTTGATGGCGTTGAGGTAGAACTCGCCCGCGACGCGCGCGGTCTGCTTGTTCGCCCCGAAGCTGAACATGCCCACGCCCGGCACGAGCACGATGAGCGGGTCGGCGCCGCGCATCGCCGGTGACTCAGGAGTCGCGTGGGCGTCGTAGTAGGCCGCGTAGTCGGCGCGGTAGTGCTCGTGCAGCTGCTGCAGGCGCTGGATGCTCGCCTCGATGTCGGCGTCGGCCGGCAGGTCGAGCAGCATCGGCTTGACCTTCGTGCGCAGGAAGTGGTCGGGGCAGCTCGTGCCGAGCTCGGCCAGTGCGGGAGCCTTCTCGCTCGCGAGGAAGGCGAGCACGCGCTCGTCGTCGCTGAAGTGGCCGACCATCGGCCGGTCGTGGCTCGCGAGACCCCGGATCGTGGGAGCCAGCGCCGCGGCCTTCGCCCGCCGCTCGGCCGGGGCGAGAGGCTCGAAGCCGGCGCGCACACCGCCGAAGGGCTCGGCCGCGCCGTGCTCGTCGATGTGGGCCTGTGCCGTGTCGATGATCCAGCGCGAGTTCGCCTCGCACTCGTCGGAGGTGTCGCCCCACGCGGTGATGCCGTGCCCGCCGAGGATGCAGCCGATCGCCTGCGGGTTCGCCTGCTTGATCGCGGCGATGTCGAGGCCGAGCTGGAAGCCCGGCCGACGCCACGGCACCCACACGACCCTGGCGCCGAAGATCTCGGTCGTGAGCGCGGGCCCGTCGGCCGCGGTCGCGATCGCGATACCCGCGTCTGGGTGCAGGTGGTCGACGTGGGGCGCATCCACCAGGCCGTGCATGGCGGTGTCGATGCTGGGGGCGGCGCCACCGGAGCCGTGCGTGCAGTAGTCGAAGGCGGCGACCATCTCGTCCTCGCGGTCGACCCCGGGGTAGACGTCGACGAGCGCGCGCATGCGGTCGAGCCGCAGCACCGCGAGGCCCTGCTCGGTGAGGGTGCCGAGGTCGCCGCCGGAGCCCTTGACCCAGAGCAGCTCGACCGGCTCGCCCGTCACGGGGTCGGTGTCCACGCCCTTCGCCGAGGTGTTGCCACCGGCGTAGTTGGTGATGTGCGGCTCGGCGCCGAGGCGGTTGCTGCGGGCGAGGAGGTCGTGCTTCGCGGTCATGTCATCTTCTCTGGAATCGGGAGGGACCCGGGGTCAGCTTGCGACGGGGAGGAGCCCCTTGGCGGGGTCTCCGAGTTCGACCGCGTCGAGGAGCCACACGTCGTAGGGCCGCTCGAGCAAGTCGGCGTTGAGCTCGTTGAGGCGCGCGAGAGGCCGTCCGGCCGCGTGCGCGTCGAGGGCTTCGCGACTCGACCAGCGCTCGACCATGACGACCGTGTCGCCGTTCTGCTCGAGGTGCGCGGCGTACAAGTCGCAGCCGTCCTCGTCGTGGACGAGTGGGGAGACTTCGCGGAACGACTCGATGACGGCGGCACCCCTGCCGGGCTTCGCCGAAAGAACGGCGACGACGACGATCGGCACGGCTCACACCTGCCGGAAGTCGATGCCGAGCAGGCTCGCGGCAGCACGGTAGTCGGCTGCCCTGTGGCCGATCGAGAGCGACCAGTGGTGCCCGATGCCCGTGGCGCTCCACTCGTCGACCCACTCCCCGGGGTCACGACCGAAGTCGACGCGACTCGTGGTGTTGCCGATCGCGAGAAGCGGTCCGGGCACGACCGTGCCCTCCGACGCGATGAACGAAAGGCCGCCGTCGCGGTCCTGTCCGAGCCCGAGCAGCGTGACGGGGCCCTGCTGCACGTCGAACTCGACGCTGACTCCCCACCCGCGTTTGCCGTGGAACACTCCGAGTCCGCGAAGCAGCGGGTCGCGCGAGCTGACTGCGAGGTGCGCAGGACCGTCGTGCCCCATCTCCACGACGCCGTCCTCGAAGTTGAGTGCCTGGATCTCGCAGAACGAGCCACCCGCGCCGACGACCTGCGTGGCGAGCTGAGCGACCGTCGTCCGCAGCTCGTACTCGCCCGTGGCCGGAATGCCCCGAGCGGTGAGCAGCGAGGCGCCGAGGATCATGCCGGCGCCGAGTCGCTCGTGCTGCTCGCCGTCGAGACCGCGGTGGTAGTACGCGAGGCTGTCGAGCTCGAAGTCCTCCACGAGGCGGTCGAGCCCCACGGATACTCGGGCGCCCCACGCGAAATCCTCCTCGACCACGGTGTCATCGAGCGTGAAGACCTGGCGCGCGAGATCCATGCGAGCGGACGTCTCGGCCTCGGTCACCTTCTCGACGCGCACGCGCAGGTCGTCGAGCTCGAGCACCTCGACGTGCGAGCCGAAGGTCACGGGAAGGAGCGTCAGGTCGGTCGACACGTCGAGCATGCCCGGGTACACGTGGCCCATGAGCCCGTGCCGCGCGTGTCGAAGAGCGGCGCGGATGTGGGCGGCGTTGATCCACTGCTCGATCCTGCGCCAGGCGGGTTCGTGCGCGAGATGGCCCGACACGGAGCGGAACGGGATGCCCGCACGGCGGAACACGTTGCCGACCTCCGGCACCGAGCACTGACCGCAGTACGCGAGCCATGCGCCCGTGTCGAAGGTCGCGTGGTCCATCTTCTCGGAGGGCTGCAGGTCGATGACGAGAACCGGCGTCTGGGAGCGCTGCGCGATCGGAAGGACCATCGATGAGGTCAGGTAGGTCGTCAGGAACATGACGATGAGGTCGCAGTCCGCGGCGCGCAGGCGCTCGGCGGCGACGGCGCCCTCCTGGGCGTCGGAGATGAAGCCGACGTCGATGACGTCAGCGTCCATCCGCTTGAAGCGCTCGGACACGTATCGCGCGCTCTCCTGGAGCTGGGGCAGGAGCCCGGGGAACTGGGGCCAGTACGTCCCGAGTCCGCCCGCGACGAGGCCGATGCGCGTTCGACGACGCGCTCTGGGCGTCAGAAGTGCGGAGATGTCGGTCATCATGCCCCCCATCCGGCTTGGGTACCGCCGATGCGTTCGGCGACGATGCGGTCACGGTATCCGCTCGAGGCGAAGGCCTCCATCGGGTCAGGAGCCAGTCCGCGCGACTCGCGCCACTCGGCGAGATCGGCGCGGACATCCGTGTAGAAGGCGTCCATGAGGATCGCGTTCGCTCCGAGCACGTCGTTCGCCTGCTGAGCGGCGTCGAGCGCCTGACGATCGACGAGGAGGGCGCGCGCGGTCATCTCCTGCACGTTGAGCACGCTGCGGATCTGCCCAGGGATCTTCTCCTCGATGTTGTGGCACTGGTCGAGCATGAAGCCGACGTCGCTGCCCTCGTCGTAGGCGCCGCCGCGCACGACCTCGACCATGATGCGGAAGAGCTGGAACGGGTCGGCCGCACCGACGATCAGATCGTCATCCGCGTAGAAGCGGGAGTTGAAGTCGAACGACCCCAGCCGGCCGAGCCGCACGAGCTGCATGACGATGAACTCGATGTTCGTGCCGGGAGCATGGTGGCCAGTGTCGAGGCAGACCATGGCGCGATCGCCGAGCGCGGCGACCTGCGCATAGGCCGTACCCCAGTCGGGGACGTCGGTGTGGTAGAACGCGGGCTCGAAGAATTTGTACTCGAGCACGAGGCGCTGCTCCTCGCCGAGCCGCGCGTAGATCGTCGCGAGACTCTCCGCGAGGTTGTCCTGCCGGCGGCGCAGGTCGTCCTGGCCGGGGTAGTTGGTGCCGTCGGCGAGCCAGATCTTGAGGTCTCGCGAACCGGTCGCGTGCATGATGTCGATGCAGGCGAAGTGGTGGTCGATCGCGCGCTGACGCGTCGTGCGGTCGGAGGCCGCGAGGGATCCGAACTTGTACTCCTCGTCCTGGAACGTATTGGAGTTGATGGTGCCGAGCGCGACGCCGTGCTCCTCGGCGTGCGAGCGGAGGGCGGCGTAGTCGTCGACGCGATCCCACGGGATGTGCAGGGCGACGCTCGGCGCGAGGCCCGTGTACTTGTGCACCTGGGCGGCATCCGCGATCTTCTCGAAGGGATCGCGCGGCGTGCCCGGCGTCGTGAAGACCCGGAAGCGCGTGCCGGAGTTGCCGAAGGCCCAGGACGGGAGCTCGATGGCCTGCCGATCGAGCTGGGGGGCGATCTGGGCGAAGCGGGAAGTCATGACGTGGTCTTTCGATCGGGGGCGGCAGTGACCGCCGCGAGCTGGGTCTCGAGGTGGAAGACGAGGGGCAGCACGCGCATGCTCTCGTCGGGGCGGCCGTCGAGCTCGACGAAGAACGGGGCCATCTCCGCCTGCCACCGGGCATTGATGTCGGTCTCGGCCATGGCGGCCTGCGCCGCCGCGAAGTCATCGGTCTCGAGGTAGCCGACGAGAAGTCCGTCGTCGTCGAGGAAGAGCGAGTAGTTGTGCCAGCCGGTCGACTCGAGAGCCCGCAGCATCTCGGGCCAGACGGCCGCGTGGCGCTCCCGGTACTCGCCGAGCCGATCGGGCCGAACCTGGAGGATGAAGCACACGCGCGTGCGGTCGAGACTCATGGGCTGCTCCTGAGGTGCGGTGACGGGCGGGATGGGGTGCGGGGGCCGACCTGCGACCGACCCCCGCACGCGGGTCGACTAGAAGGAGATGTACTCGTACTCGTCGATGTTCTCGGCGTTGAACTCGAGGAGCTCGCCGACGATGATCAGGCCGTCCTTGCCGATCGTGTAGGTGCCGAGCTTGCCAGCCTCGAAGGTCTCGCCCTCGGCGCCGGTGATGGTGCCGTCGAGCAGAGCCTTGCCCGCGTACGCCGCCAGGTAGCCGACCTCCGACGGGTCCCATAGCGCGAAGCCCTCGACGGTGCCGTCGAGCAGGTACTCCTTCATCTGGCCCGGCAGGCCGAGGCCGACGAGCGCGACCTCACCCTTGTACTCCGAGGTTGAGAGGTAGCGGGCCGTCGCGGCGATGCCGACCGTCGTCGGCGAGATGATGCCGGCCAGGTTCGGGTACGACTGCAGCAGGCCCTGCGCCTCCTGGAACGACTTCGTGTCGTCATCGTCGCCGTAGACCGTCGCGACGAGATCCCATTCGTACTCGGGGTTCGCCTCGATCTCCGCGATCATCGCCTCGATCCACGCGTTCTGGTTCGGGGCGGCGGCCGTCGCCGACAGGATGGCGATCTCACCGGTGCCGCCGATCTGGTCGAAGAGCTGCTTCAGCTGACCCTGAGCGACGAGCTCGACCGACACCTGGTTGATGAAGATGTCGCGGCACTCCACGGCCGAGTCGGAGTCGAAGGTGATGATCTTCGCTCCTCCGGCGCGTGCGTCCTCGAGGGCGGGGCACACAGCGTTCGGGTCGTTGGGCGAGACCGCGATGATGTTGGTGCCGTTCTGCACCTCGGTCTGGATGAAGGGGATCTGGCTGTCGGCACCCGCGTCGAGCGGCGCCGCCTCGTTGTAGGTGAAGCCGAGCTCCTCAGCCGCCTCCTTCGCGCCCGAGAGCTCGAGCGTGATGTACGGGTTGTTGAGGTTCTTCGGGATGAAGGTGATGCTGGCCCCCTCGGCGGAGCCCTCCCCTCCTCCGGAGGTCGGCTCGCTGGCGGCGCACCCGGTCAGCGCGATGGCTGCAACGGTGCTGGCGGCGGCGAAGGTGAGCAGGCGGCGACGAGCGCCCCCGCGGTCGGTGCGAAGCAACTCCATTGTTATTCCTTCTCTTGGTGGCCGGTCGCCGGGGCTTCGGCGCCGTGATCTCCCGGAGCGGTCGCTCGGGGACGCAGGGGGTGACGCGATCGGGCGCGTCCGCGACGGATCGCCTCTGCTGCGCTCGGCGCGACGACCGAGACGATGAGCAGGGTTCCGGTGATGATGATGAGCACGACATCCGGGACGCGCTGGAGCCTGAGCGCGTAGTTCACGACGCTGATGATCAGCACGCCGGTGATGGCTCCGATGACCGTGCCGCGCCCCCCGAAGATCGAGACGCCGCCGAGCAGCACGGCGGCGATCACCGTGAGCTCGAGACCGGTCGCGCTGTCGCTGCGGGCGCTGTAGTAGAGGGCCCAGTAGACGCCCACGAGTCCCGCGACGAACCCGCTCGCGACGAACAGCATGAACTTCGCACGGGCGACCCCTACGCCGACGAACACGGCGGCGTCTCTCGAGTAGCCGAGCGCGTAGAGGCCTCGACCGAACGGAGTCAGGTGCAGGATGACCGCGAAGAGCGCCACGGCGAGGATCACGAGCAGGATGACGACGGGGATGCCCGTGGTGCCGAGCTTGAGGTTGATGAAGCCGGGCAGCTCAGGAGGATACGCGCTACTCGACACGGAGTCGTCGCCGATGAAGACGAGCGTGAGGCCGCGGTAGAGGGCGAGCGTTCCGATCGTCACCGCCAGCGATGGCAGCCCCAGGAACGCCACGAGTGCTCCGTTGAGGGCGCCACCGAGCACGCCGACGACCACCGCGGCGCCCGCAGCCGGGCCGGCCTCCCAGCCGGCGAGAGTGAGCGACGCCATCGTGGCGGTGCTCATCCCGACCATGCTGGCGACCGACAGGTCGATCTCGCCCGTGATGATGATCAGGGTCATGGGCAGCGCGACGAGCAGGATCGGCACGGCGTTGAGCAGCAGATACCCAACCGTGACGGGGCTCGCGAATCGCGGCAGCCCCACGCTCGCGACGATGACGATGAGCAGCAGCGTGCCGATGAGCACGGCGTCACGGCTGCGCGCCCAGGTGACGACCGGATGCGTGCGGCGGGTCGGCATGGCGGTGGCGTCAGACATTGCGGGCCTCGCTCTCGCGAAGTCGGCGGGCGGTGCGGATACTCGCCACGCGGTCGATGATGATGGCGGCCAGGATCAGCACTCCGACGATGGCCTGCTGCCAGAACTTGTCGACGCGCACCGCGGTGAGCGAGCTCGTGATCGTGGTGAGGAGCACCGCGCCGATCGCCGCGCCCACGACGGTTCCTGATCCGCCGAAGATGGCGACGCCGCCGACGACCGCGGCAGCGACGACGTCGAGCTCGATCCCGGTGCCCGTGGTGGCACCCACGGAGCTGAATCGCGAGGCGTACAGCACGCCGCCGAGTCCGGCGAGCGCTCCGTTGATGAGGAACGCCGAGAACACACGCCGACGCACGGGGATGCCGAAGAGCAGCGCAGCGGTGGGGTCGGATCCGATGGCGTAGAGGTCGCGGCCCGCGCGGGTTCCTCCGAGGAAGATGGCCAGGATCACGAGCACCACGAGCGCGATGAGCGTGATGATCGGGAACCCGAGCACCGTGTCGACGGAGAGGTTTCCGAACTCGACCGGGCGGTCACCCGAGAAGTACTCCCGCCCGCCCGCCCAGGCGTTGTTGATCCCGCGATAGACGTAGAGCGTTCCGAGCGTGATCACGAGAGCCGGAACACCGGCGAGCGTCACGAGCAGGCCGTTGACGGCGCCGAGCAGGGTGCCGAGCAGAATGCCGGCGAGGAAGACGATCGGGATCGGGATCCCCGGGACGGTGGCGAAGAGCGTGCCCGTCAGGAAGCCCGTGAGCCCGAGGATCGACCCCACCGAGAGATCGACGTTGCGCGTGATGATGACGATCGCCTGGCCCACGGCGAGGATCAGAACGATGGTCGCGTTGAGCAGCAGATCCTTCGTGCTCTGCGGCGTGAGGAAGCGCGGATTGATCGACGTGGTGACGGCGACGAGCGAGACGAGGGCGACAGCGACGGGAAGCTCTCGGAGTCTCGCGACGGCGGCCCAGCGGCCTCGCGCTCCGAGGCGGTTCTCGCTGATGACGGTCATCGTGCGTGCTCCTCTGCCGCGGTCGCGGCCCTCATGACCGTCTCGGGTGTCGCCTCCGCGCGGTCGAGCTGCGCCGTCACGGATCCCTCGCGGACGACGATCACTCGGTCGGCCATGCCGAGCACCTCGGGAAGCTCTGACGAGATCATGATGATCGCGATGCCGCGCCCGGCGAGGTCGGAGAGAAGACGGTGGACCTCCGCCTTGGTGCCGATGTCGATGCCGCGCGTGGGCTCGTCGACGATGAGCAGGCGGGGCTCCGTCGCCAGCCATTTCGCCAGGACGACCTTCTGCTGATTGCCGCCCGACAGGGTCGACACCTCGGCGTCGAGCGACCCCTTCACCTGGAGGCGCCTGGTCCATTCGTCGGCGGCACGGTGCTCGCGGGCACCGCTGATGATGCCGAGACGCGCGAGGGAGTGCCGGAGCGTGAGAGTCGCGTTCTGGGCGACGGAGAGCTCCATCACGAGGCCCTGCTTGCGCCGGTCCTCAGGAACGAACGCGACGCCGGAACCGATCGCCGACATCGGGTCGCCGGGCCGGAGCGGCTCACCGCCGAGCTCGACCGTTCCCTCGTCATAGCGGTCGACGCCGAAGATGGCGCGAGCGATCTCTGTCCGACCCGCCCCGACGAGCCCCGCGAAGGCGACGACCTCACCTGCCCTCACGTCGAAGCTCACGTCGTGGAACACTCCTGCCCGGGAGAGCCCCTTGACCCGAAGCACGACATCCCCGAAGGGGGCGACGGTCTTGGGGAAGAGCTGATCGATGTCGCGGCCGACCATCTCGCGCACGATGGTGGCGACCGTCGTCTCGGACGTGTCGTGCGTGGCGATGTAACGACCATCGCGCATGACCGTGATGCGATCGCAGAGCGAGAAGACCTCGTCGAAGCGATGCGAGATGAAGACGATCGCCGCACCCTTGTCTCGAAGACCCCGGGCGACGGCGAACAGCCGCTCGACCTCCACGCCCGAGAGCGCCGCGGTCGGCTCGTCCATGACGAGGACCCGTGCCTCCATCGAGATCGCCTTCGCGATCTCGATGATCTGCTGATCAGCGATCGAGAGGCCCTCGGCCAGCCGGTCCGGGTCGATCGGCACGCCGAGCCGCGAGAAGAGCGCGTGGGCCTGGGCCCGCATGGCGGCGCGGTCGATCAGCCCGAGTCGGCCTCGAGGCTGCCGACCGATGAAGATGTTCTCGGCGACGGTGAGATCCGGGAAGAGCGTCGGCTCCTGATAGATGACCGCGACACCGGCATCCTTCGCCTGGGCCGTGGAATGGAAGTCCTGGCGGGCGCCGCCGAGCCGGTACTCGCCGGAGTCGGGCCGGTAGAGACCGGCGATGATCTTCACCAGAGTGGACTTGCCTGCCCCGTTCTCGCCGACCAGGGCGTGGATGGAGCCGGAATGGAGCGTCAGCCGACCGTCGCTGAGGGCGACGACCGCCCCGAACGACTTGGCGACCGCAACGAGCTCCAGCGCGGGTGCCGCGAGCTCCGAGTTCGTCGTCACTGACGTTCTCCCCATCTAAAACGTTTCATTCGGTCATCGTGAAGATAACCCGTGAAGCTGAACTCGTCAAATGAAACGAATCACATTTCGATAAAGCGCCCCTAGACTGATCGCGTGATGAGGGGATCGCCCACGAGCGTGCGTGACGTCGCCGAGCGCGCGGGCGTCTCGATCGGCACGGTGTCGAACGTGCTCAACCGCCCGGAGAAGGTGTCCGCGGGCACGGCGGAGCGCGTGCTGCGCGCGATCCAGGAGCTCGGCTTCATCAGGAACGACGCCGCCCGCCAGCTCAGAGCCGGCAGCAGTCGAGCGATCGGTCTCGTGGTGCTCGACATCCGCAATCCTTTCTTCAGCGAGCTGGCGATCGGAGCAGAGGATCGGGCGAGGGAGTCGGGCTACTCGATCATCCTCGGCAACAGCGACGAGAAGGTCGACCGAGAGGGCGCCTACCTCGATCTCTTCGAGGAGCAGCGCATGCAGGGGGTGCTCATCAGCCCCTTCGGCGACGTGGAGTCGCGCTTGCGCAGGCTGCGAGATCGGGGCACGCCTGCAGTTCTCGTCGACCGGTCCTCCGCATCGGGCGGGTTCAGCTCCGTCTCCGTCGACGATGTCGCGGGCGGGCGGCTCGCGGCAGAGCACCTCATCGCCACCGGACACCGGCGCATCGTCTTCCTCGGCGGTCCGCTCGACATCCGTCAGGTGCAGGACCGCTTGGCGGGGCTCCAGCACGTGGCTCAGATGCACCCCGAGGTGCGCATCGAGATCCTCACGGGTGCGAGCCTGAGCATCCTCGAGGGGCGACGGCTCGGCGAGCTCGTCGCCGCGCGGCCCGCCGATGACCGACCGGATGCGGTCTTCGCCGCCAACGACCTCATGGCACTGGGAGCCCTGCAGGCTTTCGTCATGCTCGGCTCGCTCCGCGTGCCCGACGACATAGCAATCGTGGGCTACGACGACATCGAGTTCGCGCGAGGGGCCGTGGTTCCCTTGACCTCGGTGCGCCAGCCTGCCGCCCAGATCGGTCGAACCGCCGTCGAGATGCTGCTCGAGGAGGCGGAGCACGGTGCTGCTCCCGGCCAGGAGATTGTGTTCACTCCCGAGCTGATCGTTCGCGAGAGCACCGTCCGGCGCGGCTGACGCCGGCTCTGGAAGGCGTGCCGACCGTCAGAGCCCGACGCCCCGCGACCGCAGATCGTCCGCGAACGCGGCCCGCAGCTCATCGTCGACGGCGAGCGCCCCGGCGGCGATCGAGTCGAGCACCGACTCCACGCGCGTCGAGCCGATGACGGGCCAGGCGCCGGGCATCGCGTCGAGCATCGCGGCGAGCGCCGAGCGGTGCACCGAGACCCCCCGCGACATGGCGAGCGCTGCCACTCGCGGCACCCGCGTGGCGAGCGGCTCGGCCTTGGGCCCGCCGAACGGCGCGTAGGCGAGGAAGGGGATGCCCGCCTCGCGGCAGTAGCGGTACTCGTCGGCGGGGTCGAGCCCGAAGGCGTAGCGGTTCTCGACGGCGTCGATCGTCGTGATCGCGCGCGCCCGGTCGAGAACCTCGACGCTCGCGTTCGACAGGCCGATCGCCTCGACGACGCCCTCGTCGCGCAGCGCCGCGAGCTCGCGCACCGAGGCGTCGAGATCGTCGACCCGGTCGGCGCGGTGCAGCAGCAGCAGGCTCGGCGGCGCTCCGAGCACCTCGCGGCTGCGCAGCGCGTCGGCGCGCACGCGCTCGGCGCTGCCGTCAACGTCCCACGCGGCGCGCGCGACCCTGAAATGGCCGGCCTTCGTGATGATGGGGATGCCCGGGCGCTGCGCGCGCGCCGCCTGCGCGATGCGCTCTCCCGCGGCATCGTCGTCGACCGTGGCGTACGCGCGCGCGGTGTCGATCGCGAGCACCCCGGCGCCGACGGCCGCGCGCACGACGGCGAGCGCCGCATCCACGGTCGCCCCCTCCTTGAGCACGAGGGAGGCGACGCCGAGCACGACGCCGCGATCGGGCAGCGCGAAGCCCATCAGCGGGAGCCCCGGCGGGCGCGGCGTCGCGGCGTCGTCATGCTTCCGAGCGTAGGGGGCGGGGCGCAGCCGTGTCGCCCCGATGCGCGCGCGAGCACCTGACGCGCGCATTGTGTACTTGTCTAACAATCCATTACGCTTGCGATCATGAGCAGCGCAGCCCTCGCCGTCACGTCGATGCCCGACGCGGTCTACGAGGCGCTGCGTGAGAGCATCCTCACGCAGCGCGAGACGCCCGGCAGCGCCGTGACCGAGCAGGCCGTCGCCGACCGGTTCGGCGTCGCCAGGCCCACCGCGAAGGTCGCCCTCGAGCGCCTCGTCGCCGAGGGCCTGCTGCGCCGCACCGCGCACAAGACCGCGCGCGTGCCCGAGCTCACGCGCGACGACATCGTCGATCTGTACGCCAACCGCGCGATCGTCGAAGAGGCGGCGCTGCGCGCGCTCGCCGGCGTCGGCGAGGTACCCGCGGCGGCCGAGGCGGCGCAGCGCGAGCTCGAGAGCGCGACCGCCGCTGACTCGGGGCCGCTCGCCCGCGCCGACATCGCCTTGCACCGCGCGCTCGTTGAGGGCCAGCCCTCGCCACGCCTCGCCCGACTGCACGCCCTGCTCATGGGCGAGATCGAGCTGTGCACCGGGCAGGTGCAGGCGCACCGGCTGCTCGCGCTCGACGACGTCATCGCGCAGCACCGCGGCATCCTCGCCGCGGTCGCCGCGGGCGACGTCGACGCGGCCGGCCGGCTCACGCGCGCCCACATCGAGGGCGCCCGCGATCGTCTGCTCGCCCGCTACGACGCCGCCCGCTCGGCAGACCCCGAACCCGCCCGAACCGAATGAAGGGAGCGAGCGCCCGCACTCGCGTGTCGCACTCGCGACACGCCGGGTCGAGCGCCGCCGCCCCCTTCATTTCGTCAGACGCCACGAGAGAGACGACACCATGAAGCGCCGTATCCCCAACCCGCGCGACCTCGCGCCGCTCATGAAGTTCAAGACCCCTGAGCTCGACGCCAAGAAGCGCCGCCTGCAGAGCGCCCTCACGATCAACGACCTGCGCGCGATCGCGCAGCGCCGCACCCCCAAGGCACCCTTCGACTACACCGAGGGCGCCGCCGAGGGCGAGATCTCGCTCGCCCGCGCCCGCCAGGCGTTCGAGGACGTGCAGTTCCACCCCGCGATCCTGCGCGACGTCAGCCGCGTCGACACCGGGTGGGAGGTGCTCGGCCAGCGCGTCGAGCTGCCGTTCGGCATCGCACCGACCGGTTTCACGCGCATGATGCACACCGAGGGCGAGGTCGCCGGGGCGACCGCGGCGGCCGCGGCGGGCATCCCGTTCTCGCTGTCGACGATGGGCACGACGAGCATCGAGGGCGTGCGGGATGCCGCGCCGAACGGTCGCAACTGGTTCCAGCTCTACATGTGGAAGGACCGCGAGAAATCGATGCAGCTCGTCGAGCGCGCCGCCGCCGCGGGCTTCGACACCCTGCTCGTCACCGTCGACGTGCCCGTCGCGGGCGCGCGGCTGCGAGACAAGCGCAACGGCTTCTCGATCCCGCCCGCGCTCACCGCCGGCACGATCGTCAACGCCATCCCCCGCCCCTGGTGGTGGTGGGACTTCCTGACCACCGAGCCGCTGAGCTTCGCGAGCCTGTCGAGCTGGGACGGCACCGTCGCCGAGCTGCTCGACTTCATGTTCGACCCCACAGTGACCTACGACGACCTCGCCTGGATCAAGGAGCAGTGGCCCGGCAAGCTCGTCGTCAAGGGCGTGCAGACCCTCGACGACGCCAAGCGACTCACCGACCTCGGCGTGGACGGCATCACGCTCTCGAACCACGGCGGCCGTCAGCTCGACCGCGCCCCGATCCCGTTCCACCTGCTGCCCGAGGTCGCCCGCGTGGTCGGGCACCACACCGAGGTGCACCTCGACACGGGCATCATGTCGGGCGCCGACATCGTCGCCTCGATCGCGCTCGGCGCGCGCTTCACCCTCATCGGCCGCGCCTACCTCTACGGCCTCATGGCCGGCGGGCGCGAGGGCGTCGACCGCGCCATCCAGATCCTCGGCGACCAGATCGCCCGCACCATGCGCCTGCTGGGCGTGAGCTCGCTCGACGAGCTCGAGCCCCGCCACGTGACCCAGCTGCAGCGGCTCATCCCGCTCGGCTGACCCGGGGCGACCCCGTCGCGGCGCTGTGGTGGTCGTCGCGACGGGGCCGTCGGGCCGAGCGCCTAGGCTCGACGCACCGCCGCGACCTCCGGGAGGAGCATCCATGCAGTTCTGCGCGTTCACCGAGCCCCAGCAGGGCGCCGACTACGAGACGCAGCTCGCCCACGCGCAGCGCGCCGAGGCGCTCGGCTTCGACGGGTGGTTCCGCTCGGACCACTACCACGTGATGGGAGACGGCGACGGGCTGCCCGGGCCCACCGACGCGTGGACGACGCTCGCCGGCCTCGCCCGCGAGACCTCGCGGCTGCGGCTCGGCACGCTCGTGTCGTCGGCGACCTACCGCGTGCCGGGCATCCTCGCGATCCAGGTCGCCCAGGTCG
>JBKHYA010000016.1:0-27888 GCA_046565745.1 Actinomycetes bacterium | reverse complement strand
CGTACCGCCGCGAGCTGGAGGTTGCGCGCTATCAGTCGTGGAGCGCCGACTACTTGGTCGCGGAGGCGGAGGCGCTCGTCGCCGGTCAGCCCGGCTCGGGATGGCCGGAGCCGGGGGAGTGGGTGCAGCTCGGCCTGCACCTCGCCGACGGCACCGACGTCCTCATCGGCGACGTCGCGGTCGGAGCCGACGCCGAGCAGCCTGCCACCTTCGAGCTCGGCGTGACGCTCGCGTCGGCGCATCAGGGTCAGGGGTACGCGCGCGAGGCGCTCGAAGTCGTGCTCGCGCGGCTCATGGACGAGCGGGGCGCGCACCGGGTCGTCATGCAGGGCGACGCGCGCAACGCTCCCGTGCTCGCGCTCATGCGCCGCCTCGGCCTCCGTCACGAGGGCACGATCCTCGAGGGCGACTGGTTCAAGGACGAGTGGACGACCCTCGAGCGCTTCGCGCTGCTCGACCACGAGTGGCGCGTGCGCTGAACCGCCGTGACCTGAGCCGCCGTGGATGCGGGCGCCCGATCAGAGGGTGTCGACGAACTCTGTGAGCGCGGTGATCGTGCGGTCGGGCTCGGGGTAGCCCGTCGGCCACTGGCGGCCGCGCGGGATCCACACGCCCACGAGGCCCGCGCGCTGCGCACCGAGGATGTCCCACGGGTGACACGCGACGAGGGCGGTCTGCTCGGGCATCGAGCCCAGGCGGTCGCAGGCGCCCAGGTACGACTCCGCGTGCGGCTTCCACGTGCGCGTGCCGTCGACGCTCAGCGTGCCGATGCCCTCGCCGGCGAGGCCGAGGCGCTCGAGGAGCCCCTGCGCGACGCGTGATGCGCCGTTCGTGAGCGTCGAGACTCCGAGACCGGCGTCGATCATGCGGCGGATGCCCGGCTCGACGTCGTCGTGGGCGGGCAGAGCGCCGACCGCGGTCGGGAGCTGCTCGAGCATCGCGTCGACCGCGGTTGCGTCGAGCGACGCCGGGTCGTGGACGCTCGCGGCGATGTCCCGCAGCGCGGCCGCGCCGAGCGGCCCGAAGCCGATGGGCAGCCCGACGAGCGAGGCCGCGAAGCCGTCGCGGAGGACCGCGGCGAGCCACGCGCTCGCGGAGCCGGCGGGCAGACCGTGCTCGCGCATCCACCCCTCCAGGGGGCCGAGGTCGGTGAGGGTCTCGTTGACGTCGAGCAGGACGGTGGTGAGGGGCGCGCCGGTCATGATCACACGCTACGCGGTCGTCGGCGGAAACCGCGACGGCCCCGTCCTCCCGGAGGAGGAGCGGGGCCGTCGATCGGCCGGTGCTAGTGGCGCTGCGACTCGAGCTCGCGCTGCGTCACGGGCGAGATGCGGTCCTCGAAGAACCAGCGCGACATGCTCGCGCGCACCCGCTGCCGGGCCGTGATGCGGCCGCGAGCGTCGGGGCGCACCATGAGCGGCTGGTACTCCTCGTAGCTCACGAGCTTCCAGCGCTCGTAGTCGTCGAGCTGCTCGTGGACCTCGATGTACTCGCCGCCAGGGAGGCGCACGATGCGGCCCGACTCGAAGCCGTGGAGCGCGATCTCGCGGTCCTTGCGCATGAGCGCGAGGCAGACGCGCTTCGTGACGAAGTAGGCGATGAACGGGCCGACGACCGTGACGAACTGCAGGGCGTTGATAACGCCCTCGATCGACAGGCGGAAGTGCGTCGCGATCAGGTCGGAGCTCGCAGCGGCCCAGAGACCCGCGTAGAACGTCACGCCGGCTGCACCGATGGCGGTGCGGGTCGGATTGTTGCGCGGGCGCTCGGCGATGTGGTGCTCGCGCTTGTCGCCCGTGACCCACGCCTCGAGGAACGGGTACAGAGCGGCGGCGGCGAGGAACACCAGGAGGCCGACGAGCGGGATCAGGATGTTCCACGACCACGTGTAGCCGAAGATGACCGACTCGAGGTGCGGCGGGATCAGGCGCAGCGCGCCGTCGGCGAAGCCGATGTACCAGTCGGGCTGCGTTCCTGCGGACACCGGGGAGGGGTCGTACGGGCCGTAGTTCCAGATCGGGTTGATCGTGAACAGCGAAGCGATGAGGACGATGACGCCGAAGACGATGAAGAAGAAGCCACCGGCCTTCGCGGCGAACACCGGCATGACCGGGGCGCCGACGACATTGTCGTTCGTGCGGCCGGGGCCGGCGAACTGCGTGTGCTTGTTGACGATCAGCAGCACCATGTGCGCACCGATGAGAGCCACCAGGATGGCCGGCAGCAGCAGGATGTGCAGCACGTAGAGACGCGGGATGATGTCGGTGCCCGGGAACTCGTTTCCGAAGAGCAGGTAGGAGATCCAGCCGCCGGCGAGCGGCACGGCCTTGATCATGCCGTCGATGATGCGGAGGCCGTTGCCGGAGAGCAGGTCGTCGGGGAGCGAGTAGCCCGTGAAGCCGAGCGCCATCGCGAGGACGAAGAGCAGGAAGCCGATGACCCAGTTGAGCTCGCGCGGCTTGCGGAACGCGCCGGTGAAGAACACGCGGAGCATGTGCAGGCCGATCGAGGCGACGAACAGCAGCGCTGCCCAGTGGTGGATCTGACGCATGAGCAGGCCGCCGCGGATCTCGAACGAGATGTCGAGCGACGAGTGGTACGCGACCGACATCGGGATGCCCTGGAGGGGGACGTACGAGCCCTCGTACTCGACCTCCGTCATGGACGGGTCGAAGAAGAAGGTCAGGAACGTGCCGCTGAGCAGGATGACGACGAAGCTGTAGAGCGCCACCTCACCGAGCATGAACGACCAGTGGTCGGGGAAGATCTTGCGACCCAGCGTCTTGACGGCCGTCGAGGCGCTCGTGCGCTCGTCGATGTAGTTCGCCGCCCACCCGGTGAAACGCATGCCGCGCGACGGCGCAACAGCGGCCGGGGCGACGGGCTCAGTTGCGGTACTCACAGTGCACGCTCCCAGAAGCTCGGACCCACAGGTTCGGTGAAGTCGCTCTTCGCGACGAGGTAACCCTCTTCGTCCACAGTGATCGGGAGCTGGGGAAGGGGGCGCGCCGCCGGTCCGAAGATGACTTCGGCGTGGTTGGCCACGTCGAACTCGGACTGGTGGCAAGGGCACAGCAGGTGGTGGGTCTGCTGCTCGTACAGCGCGACGGGGCACCCGACGTGCGTACAGATCTTGGAGTAGGCAACGATGCCGTCGTAGGACCAGCCTTTGCGGTCCTCGCGCTCGTTGAGCCGGTCGGGGGGGAGGCGCATGAGGAGGACGGCGGCCTTGGCCTTCTCCTCCAGCTTGTGCGACTCGAGCTCGGTGAGCCCCTGGGGGATGACGTGGAAGGCGGAGCCGATCGTGACCTCGGAGGCCTTGATCGGGGTGCCGGAGGGGTCGCGCGTGAGGCGGACGCCCTCCTCCCACATCGTGTGCTTGAGCAGCGCGATCGGGTCCTCCGCCGGGGCCAGGTCGCGGAAGATCGCGATGGCCGGGATGGGAGTCGCGACGAGCGCGCCGATGAGCGTGTTGCGGACGAGGCTACGGCGGGTGAAGCCCGACTCGGCGTTGCCGGCCTGGAAGATCTCGACGGCCTTGACGCGCGTCTCGTCGGAGCCGCGCGTGCGGTGGCGCTCCTCCACGAGCTCGTGCCCGTGCATGAGGGCCTTCGACCAGTGGACCGCGCCGATGCCGATGCCGAGCAGGCCGAGCGTGATGCCGAGGCCGAGGAACAGGTTGTTCAAGCGGATCGTGCTCGGATCGCCCTCGACGATCGGGAAGGCGAAGTAGGCGACGACGGCGACGATGCTGCCGACGACCGAGAGGAGGAACAGCCCGGAGACCGTGCGCTCCGCGGAGCGCTCCTTCGCGGGGTCCAGGTCGGTGACGCGCTGGCGCTCCGGCGGGAAGCCCGGGTTGGGGATCCGGTCGGCGCGCTCGACGGCCACCCCGGGGGAGCTGGTGCTCGCGTGCTTCTCGACAGCCGTCTCCGCGGTCTCGCCGCTCGTCGCGCCGTCGTGAACGTCCGCCATTATCGTCCTTTCCTAGCCTGCTGCACGGCCGTCAGTTGGACTTCGCGGTGAGCCAGATGGTCACTGCGACGAGTCCGCCGAGGCCGAAGATCCAGATGAAGAGACCCTCCGACACCGGGCCGAGAGCGCCGAGATCGAAGCCGCCGACGGACGGGTTCTCCTCGATGTACTGCAGGTAGGTGATGATGTCGTTCTTCTCTTCGGGAGTGAGGTTGAGGTCGCTGAACACCGGCATGTTCTGCGGACCCGTCGCCATCGCGCCGTAGACATGGACCGGGTCGACGCCTGCCAGACTGGGCGCGTACTTGCCCTCAGTGAGAGCGCCGCCGGCGCCTGCCACGTTGTGGCACATGGCGCAGTTGATGCGGAACAGCTCGGCGCCGATCGCAGCGTCGCCGTCTCCGGCGAGGTAGCGCTCCGGCGGAACCGCCGGGCCGGGGGCGAGTGAGGCGACCCAGGCGCCCATCGCGTCGATCTGCTCCTGCGTGAACTGGACCGGCTTGACCTCGGCCTGCGGGCCGGAGGCGGCCGCCGGCATCCGGCCGGTGCCGACCTGGAAGTCGACGGCGAGCGCGCCGACCCCGATCACGGACGGACCTGCCGCGGTGCCCGCGCCCTGGAGGCCGTGGCAGGTCGCGCAGTTCGCGGCGAAGAGCTTGCCGCCATCCTCGACCAGCTGCTCGCTCGCGGCCGTGGTCTCGGCCGTGGCCGAGGTCGTGGCGAGCGCGTAGGCGCCGCCGGTCGCGAGGAGGCCGACGACCAGCAGAGCGGCAGTCGCCAGCGGGTGCCGGCGGCCGGTGCGACGGGCGGAGACGGGGGAGGTGGATGCCATGATGTGCTGCGTCTCGATTCGATTGCTCATTGGAGGACGTAGATGACGAGGAAGAGGCCGATCCACACGACGTCGACGAAGTGCCAGTAGTACGACACGACGATGGCGCTCGTGGCGTCGCGGTGGGTGAAGACCTTGACCGCGTAGGCGCGGCCGATGACCAGCAGGAAGGCGATGAGACCGCCCGTGACGTGGAGGCCGTGGAAGCCGGTCGTGAGGTAGAACGCCGAGCCGAAGGCGTCCGAGGTGAGCGACACGTACTCGCTGACGAGGATGGCGTACTCGTAGACCTGACCGACGACGAAGATCGCGCCCATCACGTAGGTCAGGAAGAACCACTCGACCATTCCCCACTGCGTCGGCTTCCAGCCGGTGCGGCGGGCCTGCAGTCGCTCCGCCGCGAACACGCCGAACTGGGCGGTGACGCTCGACAGCACGAGGATCGTGGTGTTGACGGCCGCGAACGGGACGTTGAACACCTCCGTCCCGGCCTCCCACAGCTCGGGCGACGTCGACCGGAGCGTGAAGTAGATCGCGAAGAGGCCGGCGAAGAACATGACTTCGCTGCCGAGCCAGACGATCGTGCCGACAGCAACGATGTTGGGCCGGTTGACCGTGGGGGCGGTGAGAGATCTCGACAGAGAGGTGCTGGTCACTCATTCATTATGACGGATGCCCGGGGCGTTTCTTGCCCCTCGACATGCCTTCTCGCGGCGATTCACTAGCCTTTACCCATGTCCGCAGCCCCGACCTGGCCCGCCCTGCTCACCCGCGTGCTCGAGAGGCAGGACCTCAGCATCGCGGAGGCCGCGTGGGCCATGGAGCAGGTCATGGCGGGGGAGGCGACGCCGGCGCAGCTCGCGGGCTTCCTGATGGCGCTGCGGGCGAAGGGCGAGACCGTCGACGAGTTCGTCGGATTCCGCGACGCGGCGCTCGCGCACGCGCGCCCGATCGACATCGACCCGATGGCGCTCGACATCGTCGGCACCGGCGGCGACCCGTTCGGCGCCGTCGTCAACGTCTCATCGATCGCGTCGATCGTCGTCGCCGCGGGCGATGTGCCCGTGGCCAAGCACGGCAACCGCGGGGCGAGCAGCGCCTCGGGCGCCTCCGACGTCCTGAGCGAGCTCGGGATCTCTCTCGATCTCACTCCCGAGGAGGTGGCGCGGGTCTTCCGGGAGGTCGGTCTCACCTTCCTCCACGCGCAGACCTTCCATCCCGGGTTCCGGCACGCCGGTCCGGTCCGTCGGGAGCTCGGAGTCGCGACGCTCTTCAACATCCTCGGGCCGCTCGTGAACCCGGCTCGCCCCGAGGCCTCCGCCGTCGGTGTCGCGAACCTCGATCGCGTCCCGCTCGTGGTCGGCGTGTTCCGGACGCGCGGCGCGACCGCCCTCGTCTACCGCGGGGACGACGGCATCGACAAGCTCACGACGACGGGCCACTCGCACATGTGGGAGGTCTCGCGCGGCTCGGTGACGGAGCACGATATCGATCCGCGCGAACTGGGGATCTCCTACAGCGCGATCGAGGGCATCCTCGGTGCGGGCCCGGAGCACAACGCCGACCTCGCCCGCGGCGTCCTCGCCGGCGACGAGGGTCCCGTGCGCGACATCGTCCTGCTCAACGCCGCCGCGGGCCTCGTCTCTTTCCGACTCGCTCAGGACCCCGCGCAGATCACGCGCCCGATCGTCGAGCGACTCGGCGAGCAGCTGCAGGTCGCCGCCGATCTCATCGACTCGGGCCGCGCCGCGCGCAAGCTCGAGGAGTGGGCCGCGGCGACGCAGGCCGCCGCCGGTCGCTCCTGACGGCCGAGTCTCAGCGGGAGGTCAGGCCCGGGGGAGCAGGCCTGCCCCGTCGATGACCTCGAAGATCAGCTGCGTCTCGGTGTGCCGCACCCCCGGGTGCACCTGCAGGTGCTCGAGCACGAGGTCGCGCAGGGCAGCGGCCGACTCGACGGCGACGTGCAGGAGGTAGTCGTCGGCCCCGGCGACGTGGAAGATGCGCACGACGTTCGGGATGTCGCGCAGGCGCGACTGGAACGCCTGCACCTGGTCGCGCGAGTGGCTCGCGAGGCGGACCGTGATGACGGCCTCGAGGCCCAGGCCCAGAGCGGCCGGATCGATCTCGGCACGGAAGCGGCGGATGACGCCCGACTCGCGCAGGGCGCGCAGGCGCTGGCTGCAAGTCGACTCGGCGACCCCGACGCGCTCGGCGAGCGCGGCGTTCGTGAGGCGCCCGTTCGCATCGAGCTCGGCGAGCATCGCGAGGTCGATCGCATCGAGCGGCGCGGCTCGCGGGAACTTCGGCGCGGGAGGAGCATCCATGCCCCCATCATGCAGGAAATTCGACATGAAAGGGATGTTCCGCGGAAGACTCGGGAGATCTTGCCTCTCGCCGCAGAAGAGGGAACCCTGAGGCCATGGACGATGCCGTCGCTTTCGAGACCCTTGCCGTGCACGCCGGGCGGGAGGACCTCGCCGCGATGGGCGTCCACGCCCTGCCGATCGATCTCTCGACCACGAATCCGCTGCCCGACGTCGAGCTCGGCGGCGGTTCGTACGAGTCGATGGCGACGGGCCACCACCCGACCGAGGGCGGCAACGTCTACGCGCGGCTCTGGAACCCCACCGTCGCGCGCTTCGAGGAGGCGCTCGCGCAGCTCGAGCGGACGGACGCCTCCGTCGCGTTCGCTTCAGGCATGGCGGCGTTCACCTCGGCCGTCATGGCCGCCGCGAACCGCGGGCGCGGTCGGCACGTCGTCGCCGTGCGACCCCTCTACGGCGGCACCGACCACCTGCTCGCCTCTGGCCTGCTGAGCGTGGAGACGACCTTCACGACCGCCGAGGGCGTCGCCGCCGCGATGCGCCCCGACACGTGCCTCGTGGTCGTCGAGACTCCCGCGAACCCCACGCTCGAGCTCGTCGACATCGCCTCGGTCGTCGCGGCGGCGGGCGACGCTCCCGTGCTCGTCGACAACACCTTCGCGACCCCCGTGCTGCAGAACCCCGCCGACCAGGGCGCCGCGCTCGTGCTGCACAGCGCGACGAAGTACCTCGGTGGGCACGGTGACGTCATCGGCGGCGTCATCGCGTGCTCGGAGGAGTGGGCCACGGCGATCCGTCCCGTGCGCGCGATTACGGGCGGGCTGCTGCACCCGCTCGGCGCGTACCTGCTCCACCGCGGGCTGCCGACCCTCGCGCTGCGCGTGCGCGCGCAGCAGGAGTCGGCCCGCATCCTCGCCGATCGCCTCGCCGACCACGGCGCGGTCGCGCGCGTCCACTACCCCGGCCTCGGCGACAGCGACCCGACCGGCCTCATCAGCCGTCAGATGCGTGGCCCGGGTGCGATGCTCGCGATCGAGCTCGCCGGCGGGCTCGCCGCGGCGGAATCGACCATCGCGGGCCTCGGGCTCTTCACCCACGCCGTCTCGCTCGGCGGCGTCGACTCGCTCGTGCAGCACCCGGCCTCGCTCACCCACCGGCCCGTCGCGCCGGAGGCCCGACCGGGCGCGGGCATCCTGCGCCTGTCGATCGGGCTCGAGAACGTCGAGGATCTCTGGCTCGACCTCGATCGCGCGCTCTCGACGGCGGAGAGGGCCGGCGGAACGGCCGCGGGCATCCCCGTCGCGTCCTTCGGGATGGCGGGCTCGAGCGCGCACGCCGGGCGCTAGCCGGGGGCGGTGACCTCGGGCGGCTCGCCCGGACGAGGTGGCTGCCATGGCCACCGACCGTCCAGCTCGACTTCGAGCGCAAGGCTCAGGAACGTTCTGATCAGGACGAGCACTGCGAGGACTCCGAGCGACTCGAACGTCGGCTCGATCGCGACCGTGCGGACGATGTCGGCCGCAACGAGCAACTCGAGCCCCAGGAGGATCGCGCGCCCGAGCCTTCGTCGTGCTCGTCCGTAGACGTTGCCGAGGCCAGCGCGGGCGTCGCGTATCGCGAGGATCGCCGTCACTGCGGCGCCGACGACGATCACGGCGACGCCCACCGCGTCGATCCCGCGGCCGACCCAGTCGATGATTTCCGTCATTGTCATCCGTCCAGGCTGACCCCCACCGCTCGGCCTGTCGTGGGGGTGTCGGCCGCTGCCGGCTCGCCGCTAGAGTGCGGTCCCGCCCCACCCGGACGCGACGACGCCCCGACCACCGGACGGTCGGGGCGTCGCTCCGCTCGCGCCGGTCGTCGAGGCCGCGCGAGCAGTCGGTGCCGCTAGCGGTTCGAGGACCGCTCGGACGGGTTGCCGGTGGTCTCGTTGCAGTTCGAGGCGCCCGATGTGCCCATGTGCGGGCCGGCCTTGCTGCCCTCGGCGTCGGTCGTGGCGCGGGCGTGGTCGCCGAACCAGGAGAAGCCGGGCGAGGTGCCGGTCGAGTCGATGCAGTGGGCGGCGGATGCGGTGCTCGCGCCGCCGAGGACGAGCCCGGTCGCGACGAGGGCCGTCGCGAACGCGGTGGAGAGGACCTTCTTCATTGAAACCTCCGAGAGTGTGGGGAGCGGATGGTGCTGGCTCCCTCTCTTCGGAGCGGTCGGGCCCCCGGATGGGGGTCAGTTCTCGGCGACGTAGAACCAGCGGCCGTCGTCGCGACGGAAGGTGCTCACCTCGTGCTGGACGCCGGCGCCGTCGGGGGAGCGGTAGTAGGCGTCGAAGGCGACGACGCCGTCGCGATCGAGCGGGCCACCGCGCTCGGTGCGCAGGACGTCGAGCCGGTACCAGCGCGTCGTCGCGTCGAGCTCGAGCGTCGCGGGTCTGGTCGAGGCATGCCACGTCGCGAGCAGGTAGGCGGCGTCGCCGAGCGCGAACGCGGAGAATCGCGAGCGCATGAGCTGCTCGGCGGTGGGCGCGGAGCGCTCACCTCGATGGAGCGGGCCGCAGCACTCGTCGTAGAGCAGGCCCGAGGTGCAGGGGCAGCGGCGCGGCGGGGTCGGGTCGGCGGGCACGCTTCGAGCCTAGAAGCTCATCCGGATGTCGCCGCCGGGGGAGCGGAGCGGGCTGGGGCTTGACTGATCTATCGAAAAACAATAGATTACGGGTGTTGATCGATAGGAGCCCTCATGAGCCCGGCACTGATCGTCGTGACCCGCGTGATCATCGCGCTGTCCCTGCTCGGGTCCGTCCTCGTGCAGGTCGTCATCCTGCCGCTGGTCTGGATCGATCTCGAGGGGGAGGCGCTGTGGGGGAGGATCCTGCTCGTCGCGATCGCCGCGCTGAGCATCCTGTGCCTGCAGGTCGGTGCGATCGGGGTCTGGCGACTGCTGGGCCTCGTGCGCCGGGGCTCCGTATTCAGCGACGCGGCCTTCCGGTGGGTGGACCTGATCATCGGCGCGATCGTCATGCTCTCGGCGCTCGTGCTCGTGCTCGCGGTCGCCCTCGCCCCGGGGGAGGTCGCGCCGGGGGTCGTCGCGCTGCTGTGCGGGGCGTCGCTCGTGATCGCGGGCGTCGCGCTCGTCGTCGTCGTCATGCGAGCCCTGCTCGCCCAGGCGATCGCTCGGGAGCGGGAGGCGCGCGAGCTGCGCTCCGAGCTCGACGAGGTGATCTGATGGCGATCATCGTCGACATCGACGTCATGCTCGCGCGACGCAAGATGCCCGTCGGAGTGCTCGCGGAGCGGGTCGGGATCACGCCCGCCAACCTCGCGGTGCTCAAGAACGGGCGCGCCAAGGCCGTGCGGTTCAGCACGCTCGACGCCCTGTGCGCGGTGCTCGACTGCCAGCCGGGGGATCTGCTTCGCTGGGAGCCCGACGAGCGCGACGACGAAGGAGTCTGACGTGCACTTCCTGATCTCGGTCATCGACGACACGAGCGGATCGGCCACCGGCGACGAGGCCGCGGCGATCGACGCCTTCAACGAGGCGCTCGAGGCGGGCGGCCACTGGGTCGTCGCCGGCGGGATCACCGCGCCCGCGGAGGCGGTCGTCATCGACGGGCGCGGGGGACAGGCGGAGGTCCGGCCTGGGCCGCTCCACGACACGCGCGACTACGTCGCCGGGTTCTGGATCATCGAGGCGCGGGACCGGGATGCCGCTCTCGCGCTCGCGACCAGGGGATCCCGCGCGTGCAATCGGCGCGTGGAGCTGCGGCCGCTTCTCGGGCTCGCTCGCTGAGGGGAGCGGCGTCATGGTGGTCCGACTCGATCTCAACGTCTCGCCCGACGGCGTCGCGATGCCCGCCGACCCGAGCCCGGAGAACCCGATGGGCGAGGACTGGGGGAGGCTCGTCGCGGACTACGCCGCCACCCGGACCTTCCGCGAACGGGTCCTGCACGACACCTCGGGCGAGGGCACGACCGGAGTCGACGACCGCTACGCGTCCGCCTACTTCGAGGAGGTCGGCGCCGAGATCATGGGCGCGGGCATGTTCGGCCTCCACGCCTTCCCGGACGACCCGGACTGGCGCGGATGGTGGGGCGACGAGCCGCCGTTCCGCGTTCCCGTGCTCGTGCTGACGCATCGCGAGCGCGCGCCGATCGAGTTCGAGAACGGGACGCGGTTCGAGTTCCTGGCGGCGAGCCCGGGGGACGCGCTCGCGCGAGCGCGGGAGCTCGCGGGAGACGCCGACATCCGGATCGGCGGAGGGCTCGGCGTCGCCCGCGCGTTCCTCGCCGCGGATCTCATCGACCGACTGCACGTCGGCATCGCGCCGATCGTGCTCGGCCGCGGCGGGCGGCTCTGGGATGACCTGCGCAGGCTCGAGGAGGGCCGCACGGTGACGACCGAGGTCGCCGAGAGCGGCGTCATCCACGTCACGATCGCGCGCTGAGTTCCTCTGCGCTTCGATGGCGAGCTGACATAATGATGATTATCGGAGACTGGACTCGATCGACAGCGAAGCCCGCCCAGGTGCGTTGAGGCTCTCGTAGCGATCCCGCGCGAGCAGGAACCAGACCAGCGGCCCGATGAGCTGCGCGAACACGACGAAGGCGTACCAGCCGAGTTCCTCCAGACCGGTCATCGTCGCCCTGCGTCGGTTGATCGACACGAGCGCGCCCACGAGCAGCACCGCGAGCGGCAGGATGATGACCAGCGGAACGAGCGAGAAGACGACGTCGAAGAAGGCCGGCAGAACGGGATTCACGAGCTCACCATCGGGCATGGGCCGAGACTAGCGCCGCTCCCCCGGAAAAAGCGAGCAAATCTTCGCTGTGCTCAGGAGAAGGGCGACGGCCCCTGCGCCGAGGGCGGGGATCCCGGTTGATGTCCGAGTGAGAACCGCGCCAGGACGCCGAGCGGACCGCCGATGATGACGACGACCATCCAGGCCGTGGCTCCCCCGACGCCCAGACGCTCCTCCTGGAGCTGGATCGACCGGATCCCGACGGCGAGAATCCGCCGAGAGGATTCCGCCGGATGCGCGGGTAAAGCATGAAGTGTGGTTCACTTATTCACGGAGGGGAGTATCCCCGACCCGCGTCGCGTCGTCATTACGTTCCGTCCGCACGGATCCGGCGCCACGGGCCGAATCTGAACGTTCTGGCCGGGAAAGACCTCCTGAATCGCCTCACCGACCATTCAGGAGCTCCGTCATGGACGTACCCCTCTGGCTGTGGTTCGCCGTTCTCGGCGTCATCATCGCCATGCTCGCGATCGACCTCTTCGCCCACCGGAAGGCCCACGTCATCGGCGTGCGCGAGGCCGCCGTGTGGTCGATCATCTGGGTGACGCTCGGCGTCGCCTTCGGCGGCTACATCTGGGCCGAGTACGGCGCCGAGCTGGGCCAGCAGTACTACGCCGGCTACCTCATCGAGAAGTCGCTCGCGGTCGACAACGTCTTCGTGTGGGCGATCATCTTCGCCTTCTTCCACGTGCCCCGCGAGTACCAGCACCGCGTGCTCTTCCTCGGCGTGCTCGGTGCGCTCGTCTTCCGCGGCATCTTCATCGCCCTCGGCGCCGTGCTGATCGATCAGTTCTCATGGATCCTCTACCTGTTCGCGGCGTTCCTGCTGTACACGGGCTGGATGATGATCCGGAAGCGCAACGAGCACATAGACGTCGCGAACTCGAAGATCCTCAGGGCCTTCAAGCGGGTCATCCCGATGACCGATGCGTACCACGGGCAGAAGTTCCTCATCCGCAAGGCCGGGGTCCTCGTCGCCACTCCCCTGCTCGCGGTGCTCGTGCTCGTCGAGGTGACCGACATCATCTTCGCCGTCGACTCGATCCCCGCCATCTTCGGCGTTACGAGCGAGCCGTTCATCGTCTTCACCGCGAACGCCTTCGCGATCCTGGGGCTGCGGGCGATGTACTTCCTGCTCGCCGACCTCATGCACCGCTTCATCTACCTCAAGCTCGGGCTCGCCGTCGTGCTCATCTGGGTCGGCATCAAGATGCTGCTGCTCGACGTCTACAAGATCCCCACGAGCGTCTCGCTCGCGGTCGTCGCGCTCATCATCACCGTCTCGATCGTCGCGAGCCTCCGGGCGACGCGCGGTCAGAGCCGTCACGAGATCGTCGTCGAGAACGCTCCCCCGTTCCGCATCGCGACCGAGGAGGAGATGGCCGAGGCCGAGCCGGTGTGGCGGCGATCGGCCCGCGTCGATCAGGAGGCGGAGATCGAGCGCAGCAGCCGCGGTAGGTCGTAGGGCTCGAAGGGCTGGCCGGTGGCGAGCAGCTCGTCCGCGGTGAACCACCCGTGGGCGGTCACGTCGACGTGCTCGTCATCGGTCCAGTTCGTCGACACCGGCTCGAAGCGCTCGCAGCGCACCAGGTAGTACTCGGCGTGACCGCGGTCGTGATCCGCGGCATCCCACGTCACCTCGAAGTCGAGGCTCCACACCGGCTCGCCGACGCTCTCGACCACGAGCCCGGTCTCCTCGAACAGCTCGCGGATCGCGGCCTGCTCGTGCGACTCCCCCGGGTCCACTCCCCCGCCCGGCGTGATCCAGCGGGCGAAGCGCGTCGAGTCGGGCGAGGCCGTGAAGAGCAGCAGCGCGGCTCCCGACGGGTCGACGAGCAGAATGCGGGATGTCCGGCGCAGGCCCGGCGTCGGGGCCACCGTGCTACTCGCCCGAGGTCGGCGCGTACTAGGTGAAGTAGGCGACGTCGCCGACGAGCCGCGTGTTGTCCGCGGGGACCGGATCGACGGCGGCCTGTGCCACCTCGGCGGCGAACTCGCTCACGTTGTAGAGCTTGCCGACCGCCTCCTTGCGGGCCTCGATGGCGCCCGGGTTGGCGCGGTCGAGGAGCGTCGCGGTGACCGTGCCCTCGATCATGTCGCCGGAGACGACCGTGAAGCCGATGCCCGCGGCCTCGAGCTGCGGGATGAACTCGCGCAGAGCATCCTCACCTGCTCTCTTGGACAGTGCGACGGGCTCGTACTCGGGCATCGTCGGCACGGTGCGGATGAAGTGCGCCTGGTGGCTCGTGACGAACACGATGCGGGCGCCCTCGTGGAGCAGCGGGAGGGCCTTCGTGAGCACGTTGACCTGCGCGTCGCGGTTGAGGCGCAGCGCGTAGTCCTCGCCCATGCCGGACTCCATGCCGCCGGAGGCGTTGAGCACGAGGATGTCGATCCGCCCGAAGCGATCCTGCACCTGCTGCATCATCGCCTCGACGGAGGCCGGATCGGTGAGGTCGGCGCCGACGGCGAGGCCCTCGGTGCCACCGGCCTCGAGCTCGGCGAGCAGCTTCTCGGCGCGCGGTGCCTTCGAGCGGTAGTTGATGACGACGTTGGCTCCCGCGGCGGCGAAGTAGCGCACGGTGTCGGCGCCGATGCCGCGGGAGGAGCCGGTGACGAGAGCGGTCATGCCGGCGAGCGAGCCGGCGGCGAGGGGGCTGTTCACGAGTCTCGACACTACCGGTCTTCCCGCGCCGTGTCGGGCCCGGAGGAGCGTCGGAGGGCGGTGATAGCGTGAGGAACAATCGACCGTGGAAGAGGCGCCGTTGCCCGACATCGTTCAGTACCTCTGGATCATCTGGATCGTGTTCGCGCTCGTCTGCGTGATCATCGAGCTGCTGACGCTCGAGTTCACCTTCCTCATGATCGCGGCGGGCAGCCTCATCGGCGGGCTCGGCACCAATCTCGCCGGCGGAGAGTGGTGGCTGCAGATCGGCCTCGCCGCGGTGATCTCGGCCCTGCTGCTGTTCACGATCAGACCGCTGCTGCTGAAGACCCTGCGACGGGGCGGCGATGAGCGCGGGGCGCTGACCAACGTGGATGCCCTGCGCGGGATGCGCGGACGCGTCACGACCGACTTCCGCGACGGCACGGGCTACGTCCGCCTCAGCAACGGCGAGACCTGGACCTCCCGGCTCGACGCCGCGCACGAGACCATCACCCTCACCGAGGGCGACCGCGTGTTCGTCACCCGGATCGACGGGGCGACCGCCGAGGTCGCGCCCGAGGAAAGGAGCACCACCGCGTGATCAGTCCCTCCGAGTTCGTCGGGCAGCTCTTCGTGGTCGCCCTCCTGGTCGTCCTCGGCATCTTCGTCGTCGTCGTGCTGCTGCGGTCCATCCGCATCGTGCCGCAGGCGTACGCGGGCGTCGTCGAGCGGCTCGGCCGGTACCACAAGACGCTCAACCCGGGCCTCAACCTGCTCGTGCCCTTCATCGACCGGCTCCGGCCCCTCGTCGACATGCGCGAGCAGGTCGTCTCCTTCCCGCCCCAGCCCGTCATCACCGAGGACAACCTCGTCGTCTCGATCGACACGGTCATCTATTTCCAGGTGACCGACGCGCGCGCCGCGACCTACGAGATCGCCAACTACCTCGCCGGCGTCGAGCAGCTGACCGTCACGACCCTCCGCAACGTCGTCGGCGGCCTCAACCTCGAGGAGGCGCTGACGAGCCGCGACAACATCAACGGCCAGCTCCGCGTCGTCCTCGACGAGGCCACGGGCAAGTGGGGCCTGCGCGTCAACCGCGTCGAGCTCAAGGCCATCGACCCGCCCGCGAGCATCCAGGACTCGATGGAGAAGCAGATGCGCGCCGAGCGCGACCGCCGCGCCGTCATCCTCACCGCCGAGGGCACCAAGCAGTCGCAGATCCTGGAGGCGGAGGGCGCCCGGCAGTCGGCCATCCTCAAGGCCGAGGGCGACGCGAAGGCGCAGATCCTCCGCGCCGAGGCCGAGGCCGAGGCGATCAAGACGGTCTTCGCGGCGATCCACGTCGGCGACCCCGACCCGAAGCTCCTCGCGTACCAGTACCTGCAGACGCTGCCGAAGCTCGCCGAGGGCGCCTCGAACAAGATGTGGATCATCCCGAGCGAGCTCACCGAGGCGCTCAAGGGCGTGACGAACGGCTTCGGCATGGGCGGCGGCGCACCGCGCGCGAGCGCTCCGCACACGGATCCCGTTCCCCCGGGTGCGACGTCGTAGGTGCGGTCGGAGTCGGCTCAGGCGTACTTCTCGCCCGCGCGCCCTCGCGTGCTCGCGCACCGGGGGCTCGCGGTCGAGGCGCCGGAGAACACCCTGCTCGCGTTCGCGCACGCCCTCGCGCTCGGCGTCGATCACGTCGAGACCGACGTCCACGCCTCGAGCGACGGGGTCGCGATCGTCTCGCACGACCCCGAGCTCGATCGCGTCGCGGGGCTCGCCGGCCGGGTCTCCGAGCTCACGACCGCCCAGCTGCAGGGCATCGACCTCGGCGAGGGCCAGGGCTTCGCGACGCTCGCCGAGGCCCTCGAGGCGTTCCCCGACGCGCGGTTCAACATTGACCTGAAGAGCATGGATGCCGTGGCCCCGGCAGTGGACGCCGTCCGGCAGACGCGCGCTCACGATCGCGTCCTCCTCACCTCGTTCAGCGAGCGTCGCCGTGCGGCGGCCCTGCGGCTCCTGCCCGACGTCGCGACGAGCGCCTCGGGCCCGCGCTTCGCGGCCGCCCTGCTCGCCGCGCGCCTCGGTCTCGTCCCGCTCGTGCGGCGGGCGCTCGACGGCATCCACGCGGTGCAGATCCCGCTCCGCGCCGCAGGGCTCGAGACCACCGCTCCCCCGCCGCTGCGCGCCTTTCATGCCGCGGGCGTGGAGGTCCACGTGTGGACGATCAACGACCCCGCCGTCATGGCGAGCCTGCTCGATCGCGGCGTCGACGGCATCGTCACCGACCGCGCCGACCTCGCGATGGCCCTCGTCCGGGAGCGCGACCCCGACCGCTGACGCCCCTCCCCCGAGCGTCGATGGAGGGGCGCGTGACACTGGCAATGATCTGGGAAAGGCGCCCCCCGACTCGACCGCGCACCCCCGACGGGTCTATACCTTTACATGGATTCGGGAACGCGACGGGACAGGAGAGCACGATGGCCGATCGGACTCTGCGCGGCATGCGCCTCGGTTCGCAGAGCATGCAGAGCGAGGAAGGCGTCGAGTTCGCCTCCCGCCAGCGGGCTCAGTACCGCACCACCGACGGCGAGCTCTTCGAGGTCGTCTTCTCCTCCGATGCCGAGCTCCCCGACACGTGGGAATCGCCGAAGTCCGGCCGCGAGGGGGTCCTCCTCGCCCCCGACGGCACTCCGATCGACATCGTCCAGGCCGACGTGAAGGCCGCCCGCACGCACTGGGACATGCTGCTCGAGCGCCGCTCGATCGCCGAGCTCGAGGAGCTCCTCGAGGAGCGACTCCAGCTCCTGCGCCAGCGTCGCGGCACCGACGAGCGCCTCGGCGCCTAGCCCGCGCCGGCCTCCCGAATCGAGCCCCTAGGCTCGATCATCATGGCGCTCCCCTCGCACGACACCCTCGTCAGCTACCCCGACGGCGCGACCGTCTCCACCGGCACCGTCCTCCACGTCGAGCCTCTCGATGACGGCTTGAGTGCCGTCGTCCTCGACACGACCGGCTTCCACCCCGTGGACACCGCCTGGCCCGACCAGCCCTCCGACCGCGGCGTCCTGCGCGGCCCGTCCGGTGAGGCTCGGATCGAGCGGGCCGTCATGGGCGGCATCCGCGACGGCGCGCTGCACCTCGGCCGCGAGCTGCCCGTCCGCACCGGCACCGAGGGCTGGACCTTCGTCGTCGCGCACCTCGTCGACGGCGCGGCACCGGCGGAGGGCGAGAGCGTCGAGGTCGTCGCCGACGCCGAGCTGCGTGCGGCGCTCTGCGCGGGGCACACGGCCTGCCACCTCGCCTCGCTCGCGCTCGACGGCGCGCTCGCGGACTCGTGGACGAAGGAGACGCCGGTCGACGCGCTCGGACATCCCGCGTTCGACCAGCTCGCGATCGTGACCTCGCGCATCCACGAGCACGGGTCGATCGACACCTACCGCATCGGCAAGTCGCTGCGCCGGAAGGGCTTCGCGCCCGCCGGGCTCGACGACCTCGACGCTGTCGCGGCGCGGGCGAACGCGCTGCTCGCCGACTGGGTGTCGCGCGGCGGACGCGTGCGCATCGAGCGCGATCACGACGCGATCACCGCGCGACGCACGTGGGTGTGCGCGCTGCCCGACGGCGAGGTGCGCATCCCGTGCGGAGGCACGCACGTCGACGACCTCTCCGCGTTCGCGGGCATCGAGGTCGTGCTCGAGCGGTCCGACGTCGACGGCGCGATCGAGCTCCTCATGACGACGACCGCGCGGATGGCCTGAGCGCGATCGGCGTCAGGCGCTCGGGAGAGGTCCGCGGCCGAGCCGGAGCGCCACTCCCCACGCGGTGACGCGCCACAGCGCCTCCCCCACGATGCCCGCGTGCATCTTCGAGCGGCCCGTGGCGCGCTCGACGAAGGCGATGGGGTGCTCGAGCACGCGACCGCCGCGGCGCTCGATGCGCCAGGCGAGCTCGACCTGGAAGCAGTAGCCGTGCGACGACACCACGGATCCGTCGAGGCCCGTGAGCGCGGCGGTGCGGTAGACGCGGAATCCGGCCGTGAGGTCCTGGATGCGCGAGCGCAGCATCCCCCGTGCGTAGCGGTTGCCGCCGCGGGAGATCGCCCGCCGCACCCCCGGCCAGTTCACGATGGCGCCGCCGGGGACCCAGCGCGAGCCGATCACGAGGTCGGCGGACTCGGCGTCGGCGAGGGCGATCATCGACGGGAGCTCGGCGGGGTCGTGTGAGCCGTCGGCGTCGATCTCGACGACGAAGCGGTAGCCCTCCCCCGCGGCGCGGGCGAAGCCGGCGAGGTAGGCCGAGCCGAGGCCGTTCTTCCCCGGGCGGTGGAGCACGCGCACGCCGGGGTCGTCAGCGGCGAGCTCGTCGGCGATGCGGCCGGTGCCGTCCGGTGAGGCGTCGTCGACGATGAGGACGTCGGCCTCGGGCACGGCGACGCGGATGCGCGCGAGGACGCCGCGGATGCTCTCGGCCTCGTTGTACGTCGGCAGCACGATGAGCGTGCTCGCGCCCGAGCGGCTCGCGCCGCTCGCGAACCGGTCGAGCGGCGGTCGATCGGCGGTCACGCGTCCCTCCTCGGCGCGCTCGCGCGTCGAGCGGCGAACCCGGCGATCGCGAGGGCGCCGGCCGCGAGCAGGCACACGAACCACTCGAGGGTGCGGCCGAGGGCGTGCGCGGGCGTGATGACGTCGCTCAGCGGCACTTCCTGCACCATGACGCCCGCGGTGAAGAGCGGCAGGTCGTCGATCGTCGAGCCGTCGGGCGCGATGATCGCGCTCGCGCCGACCGTCGAGGCCTGCACGACGCTGCGGCCGGACTCGATCGCGCGCAGCCGGGCGATCGCGAGCTGCTGCACGCTCTGATCGGTGCGGCCGAAGTCGGCGTTGTTGGTCGGGGCGAAGAGCACGTTCGCGTTCTCGTCGATCATGCGCGCGAGGAGGTCGTCGTCGACGATGTCGTAGCAGATCGCGACGCCCGCGATCACTCCGTCGAGCTCGAGCACGGTGTCGCGCTGGCCGATCGAGTAGTCGCGCGGCACGAGGTCGAAGAGATCGGGGGCGAGCGGGTAGAAGAACTCGCGCTCGGGCAGGTACTCGGCGAACGGCACGGGATGGATCTTGTCGTACTGGTCGACCGCGCCCTCGCCCTCCCGCCACAGCAGCACCGAGTTGAACGTCTCGTCGCCGTCGGCGGTGATCGTGCCGACCACGACCGGCGCGCCCAGTCGGGTCGACACCGAGTCGAGCGCCGCTGCCGCGTAGTCGGATCGCAGCGGGTCGAGGTCGGAGCTGTTCTCGGGCCACACCACGACGTCGAGCGGCTCGTCGAGCTCGTAGAGCGGCAGCGTCGCGTCGAGGTGGTCCTGCAGGATGTCGCCCGGCTCGTACTGCGCGAACAGCCCCGTCTCGGAGTTGCCCTGCACCGCGCCCACGCGCACGGTGCCGCTCGTGACCGTCGGGAACGCCGGCCAGACGAGCATCGTCGCCGCGAGGCCCGAGACGAGCACGGCGCGCGACGCGACGGGAGTGCGCCGCTCGATCGCGACGGCCGCGAGCACCGCAGCGAGGAGGGCGAGGAGGAAGCTCAGGCCGGACATGCCGATCCACGCGACCCAGTGCGCGAGCGGGCCCTCGGAGTGCGAGATCGCGAGCCTCCCCCACGCGAAGCCGCCCCACGGCCACACGTTCGAGATGCCCTCGCGCGCCGTCCACAGCCCGGCGAGGACGATCGGGAGGAGCAGCAGACGTCCGGCGACGCCGGGGAAGGCCACGGGCATCCATCGCCAGGCGAGCGCGATCGGGATCGCGCCGAGCGCGACGAAGAAGACCTGGGCGAGCGTGAGGGCGAGCCACGGCACGACCCCGAGGTAGACGGTGAGCCACTCGATGAGCACGCCGTAGTACATGAAGCCCGCGACGGCGCCGACGAGGAGGGCGCCGCCGATCGAGCGGCCGCGGAGGCTCCAGAGCACGAGGGCAGTGCCCAGGATGGTGAACGGCCACCAGCCGAGATCGGGGAAGCCGAGATCCATCGTCCAGCCGCCGAGGGCGGCGGCGAGCACGGCGACGCCGAGGCGCGGGGTGCCCGGGGTGAGTGCAGCGTGTGCGAGCGGCGGGGTGACGAGCGACGATGCGGCGGCGCGCGGGCCGTCGGGAATATCCATCACGATTCGATCATAGAGAGCGGCGAGGGGCGGATGCTCACGCCACCGAGCTGTAGGCGACGATGCCGCGCCGCACCCGGTCGAGGGCCGCGCACGCGGTGCGCCCGACCTGCCCGTCGGCGACGAGCGACATCTGGTCGAGGAGGTCGATCGTCTGCTTGCACCAGCGCACGAAGTCGCCCGCGGCGAGGTCGGCGTCGCGCAGGACGACCTCGAGCTGGGCGCCGCTCGCCCACTTGTGCATGGGCAGCGCGAGCGTCGTCGCGAGCGGGTTCGAGCCCGGAAGCCTGTGCGCGTGCTCGAGGTCGTCGAGGTCGGCCCACAGGAGCTGCGTGCGCTCGAGCGCGACGCGGAACGGCCCGCGCGGCAGGGCGTACTCGGGCGCCTGTCCGTCGTCGCGGCGGGCCTCGAAGACGATCGCGCACGCCATGGCCGCGAGGGCGGGGGCGTCGAGATCCTCCCACAGCCCGCGTCGCAGGCTCTCGGCGACGAGGAGGTCGCGCTCGCCGTAGATGCGGCGCAGCGCCCGGCCGTCGGCGCTGAGCCCGAGTCGGCCGTGCTCGTCCTTCACGAGGTAGCCGAGCTCGCCGAGCACTTCGGTGACGCGGTCGAACACCTGCGCGACGGCGCCCGTGCGCCCGCGGATCTGGCGGCTCACCTTGTCGCTGTCGCGCTTCAGACGCCACCAGCGCTCGGCCCAGCGCGAGTGGGCCTCGCGGTCGGCGCAGCCGTGGCAGGGGTGCTTGCGCATGCGCGAGCGCACGCCCTCGATCTGGCGCTGGCGGCGATCTCGCTCGCCCCGGCCGCCCTGCTCGCCCGTGCGGGCGCGCTCGCGCTCGAGGTCGCTGAGCTCGCGGCGCAGCGCCGCGTACTCGCCGAAGTCGCCGAGGTGGCACTGCATGCTCTTCTCGTACCCGGCGAGCGACTCCTGCTGCTTGCGGACCGTGCGGGCGAGATCGACGACGGCGCGGTCGGCCTGGAACTGCGCGAACGAGCTCTCGAGGATCTCGCGCGTGCGCTGCCGGCCGAACTGCTCGATGAGGTTGACGGCCATGTTGTAGGTCGGCCGGAAGCTCGAGTTGAGCGGGTAGGTGCGGCGGGAGGCGAGGCTCGCGACGGCCTGAGGGTCGAGACCGCCCGTCCACTGGATGACCGAGTGGCCCTCCGTGTCGATGCCGCGGCGCCCGGCTCGGCCGGTGAGCTGGGTGTACTCCCCCGGCGTGATGGGCACGCGCGCCTCGCCGTTGAACTTCTCGAGCTTCTCGAGCACGACCGTGCGCGCGGGCATGTTGATGCCGAGCGCGAGGGTCTCGGTCGCGAAGACGACCTTGAGCAGCTTCTTCTGGAAGAGCTCCTCGACGACCTCCTTGAAGGCGGGCAGCAGGCCGGCGTGGTGCGCGGCGACGCCGCGCTGCAGGCCGTCGAGCCACTCCCAGTAGCCGAGCACGGCGAGGTCGTCGTCGCGCAGCGTGCGGCAGCGCTCCTCGACGATCTGGCGGATCTCCTCGCGCTCCCACGACTCGGTGAGCTTGAGTCCGGCGCGGAGGAGCTGGCGCACGGCACCGTCGCACCCCGCGCGGGAGAAGATGAAGAAGATCGCGGGGAGCAGGTTGCGCTGCGCGAGGATCGCCGCGATCTCGGCGCGATCGGCCTTGCCCTCGGCGCCCGGACGCTTCTCCCACCGCCGCGGGTGATGCTGGCGGCCGCGGTGCGGCGCGTGCCCGCCGGCCTTCGCGAGCTGCACGAGCTCGGGGTTGACGCGGTTGGTCGCCGCCTGCCCGCTCGAGTCGAAGAGGTCGACGAGCTTGGAGCGCACGAGCACGTGCTGCTCGAGCGGGACGGGCCGCGTCTCGGAGACGATGACGTCGGTGTCGCCGCGCACGGCCTGCAGCCAGTCGCCGAACTCTTCCGCGTTCGACACCGTCGCGCTGAGCGAGATGAGTCGCACCGGCAGCGGGAGGTGGATGATCACCTCCTCCCATACCGCCCCGCGGAACCGGTCGGCGAGGTAGTGCACCTCGTCCATGACGACGTAGCGCAGGTCGGTGAGGATCGCCGAGTCGGCGTAGAGCATGTTGCGCAGCACCTCGGTCGTCATGACGACGATCCGTGCAGAGGCGTTGATGTTGGTGTCGCCCGTGAGCAGCCCGACCTCGCTCGCGCCGTACTGAGCGACGAGCTCGTTGTACTTCTGGTTGCTGAGCGCCTTCATCGGCGCGGTGTAGAAGATCTTCGCCCGCGGGTCGAACATCGCGAGGAAGACGGCGAACTCGGCGACGACCGTCTTCCCCGCGCCCGTCGGGGCGGCGACGAGCACGCTGCGCCCCTCCTCCAGCACCGCGCAGGCGGCCTGCTGGAAGGGGTCGAGGTCGAAGGCGAGCTGGTCGCGGAACGCCTTCAGGCGCGGATGCTCGCGCAGCGCCCGCGCGGCGGCGAAGCGCTCGGCCGGGCTGGGCTCGGGGGCGACCCCGCCGGCGCCGCTCGCGGAGGTCGGGCTCATGCGGGGGCCGCGTCGATGCCGTACTCCGCGGCGAGGGCCGACTCGCGCTTGGCGACGCGCTTGTCGTGCAGCACCGCGATCGCCGCGGCGAGGAAGTAGAGACCGATCATGGGCAGCGCGAGCAGGATCATCGACAGCACGTCGGCCGCGGGGGTCGCGATCGCGGTGAACGCCGTGATCGCGAGGATCGCCCAGCGCCAGCCGCGGATGATCGTCGAGGCGCTCATCACGCGGGCGAAGTTGAGCATCACGAGCACGACCGGCAGGACGAAGCCGACGCCGATCGCGAGGATCAGCTTGAGCGAGAAGTCGAGGTAGCCCTGCGCGGTGAAGAGCGTGAAGGTGTCGGCGGCGGCGAAGCTCGCCATGATCGTGACGATGTTCGGCAGCAGGAACCAGCCGGCCGCGCAGCCGGCGAGGAAGAGCGGCACCGCCGCGCCGATGAAACCGATCGCGTAGCGCTTCTCGGTGCGATGCAGGGCGGGGACGATGAACGCCCACAGTTGATAGAGCCAGATCGGCGACGACATGACGATCCCGAGCGTGATCGCGATGAGCATCGTCGTGTCGAACGCCTCGGTCACGCGCGTGTACTGGATGGCCGTCTCGCGGTCATCGGCGAGGCCGACGGCGAGCACGGGAGCGCTCAGCGACTCCCACACGGGGGCGACGAGCCAGAAGCTCGCGATCGTGCCGAGGAGCACGGCGAGCGCGGCGCGCGTGAGGCGCTTCCGGAGCTCGACCAGGTGCTGCCCGAGGCTCATGCGGCCCTCGGGATTCCGGGACCGCGCGGTGCGGTCGGTCACCGACTACGGGGCGGTGGTCGAGTCCGACGCCTCACCGGTCGCGGGGGTCGTCGACCCGGCCGCGGGAGTGGTGGGCTCGTCGTCGTCCTTCTTGCGGATCTCCTTCTTGAAGATCGTCGCCGACTGGCCGAGGCTCTTCGCGAGCTGCGGGAGCTTCGGCGCGGCGAACAGCAGGATGACGACCAGGAGCAGGATGAGGCCCGTCCAGCCTCCGAGGTTCGCCGGCATGAGTCTTCCTTACGCTCGTCGTGCAGGGGGTTGCAGTCTACTCCCCGTCGCCGAGCGCGGCCCGCGCCCACGCGGCCGCCGCCCGCCGTGCCTCCGGCGGCGCCGTAATCGCGCCGACGCCCGCGATGCGGGCCGCGAGACGCCCGATCACGCCCTCATGGGCGAGGGGGATGCGCGCGATCGCCCGATCGCCCTCGTACTCGACGGCGTCGTCGGCTCCGAGGTAGTCCGATAGCAGCGGCAGCGCGCTCGCGGGCAGCTCGACGGTCACGAGGAGGTCTCCCGCGTCGCCGCGGAACAGCTCGCCCGCGTCGGTCGTGCTCGGCGCGTGCTCCTCGGCCGGGCCGATCGCCTCGGCGCTCGCCATGCGGTCGAGCCGGAACGTGCGCTCCGCGTCGCGGGTGAGGCACCAGCCCCGCAGGTACCAGACGTCGTCGACCGACTCGAGGCGGATGGGGTCGACGTCGCGCTCCTCGCGATCGCCGCGCGTCGTAACGTAGTCGATGCGCAGGCGCTCCCCCGCCGTGACGGCGGCGGCGACGGCGTCGCGCAGGGCGTCCGAGGTGCGCGACTGCACCGAGACGGGAGCCACCTCGCCGCTCGCGCCGCGCGCGAGCTTCGTCATGAGCCGCTCGACGTCGGCGCGCTCGCTGAACCCGGGCATCGCCGAGACGGCCTGCAGGCCCGCGAGCAGGGCTGCGGCCTCGCGGGAGGACAGGCGGGGCCTCTGGTCGAGCGGGGCGTTGCGGAAGCGGATGATGTCGCGCTCGTCGAAGTCGTCCCAGTCGATGTCGAAGAGCCCCTGCGGGAGGTACAGGCCGTCGGGGCCGGGGTCGCCCGTTCCGGTGAGGTAGCCGACGAGGGCGCGCATCTGCTCGGGGGTGACGTCGAACTGCGCGGCGGCGTCGGCGACGCTCACGCGCACCTCGTCGATGAGGTACGGCACGAGGCCGAGCAGGAGGGCGAGCTTGTCGCCCGCGCGCTGGGGCGGTCGGCGCTCAGCCATGCGCGCTCACCACCCGGCGCCAGCGCTCGATGACGGCGTCGCGCACCGCGTCCGGGCCGACGACGCGGATGTCGGCGCCGAAGGCCGCGAGCTCCTCGGCGAGCACGGCGAGGTCGGTCGTGCGGACGATGAGGGCCTCGCCCTCGACGACGGTGCCGGCGCGATTGCGCAGCACGACATCCGCCTCGCTGCCGGGCCGGGCGACGACCGTCGCGGTCGTCCGCTCGAAGACGTCCTGCAGCTCGCGCTGCACGCGCGCGGCCTCGTCGGGGCGAGGGGCGCGCGCCTCGACGTCGTCGATGCGGACGGCGCCGACGATGCGGCGCAGCAGGAAGGTGCGCGGGGCATCCACCCCCTCGTCGTGGGCGTGGAGGTGCCAGCGGCCCTCGTGATTGACGAGCGCGAGCGGCGAGACGCGGCGCAGCTCGGGCTCGGTGGCGCCCGGCTTGAGGTACGGGAAGGAGACCCGACGGCGGCGATCGATCGCCTCGGCGAGCGGATCGTGCGCCGACTCGCGCGCGCGGATCGACGGGGCGAAGCCGATGACGCTCTGCTCGACCGCGTGGCCGAACGACTTGAGCTTCGTGAGAGCGCGACGCGACTGCTCGGAGAGCGAGCTCTCGCGCCACACCTGCGCCGCGAGGCCGAGCAGCGCGACCTCCTCGGCTGAGAACTCGATGTCGTCGGGCAGCTGGTAGAGCGACTTCGGGATGCGGTACCGCTGCAGCCGCGTGTCGCCCTCGGCGCCCGGCTGGTCGACCGTCTCGAGCGGGACCCCGAGCTCGCGGACGTCCTCCTTGTCGCGCTCGAACTGGCGCTCGAGGCTCGCGCGGTCGGAGGCGTCGTCGGCGCGCTCGGCGTAGCCCGCGACCGTCGAGAGGATGTCCTGCTTCGTGAGGCCCTGCTCGGTCGCCATGAGGGCGAGGATCAGGTTGAACTGCCGCTGCTCGGGAGGCACGCGCCGACGCGCGGGCCCGGCCGTGTCGCCGGTCGCGCGTCGCCCAGCCATGCGGCGGCTACTCCTCGATGCCGAGGACGTCGACGACGAAGACCATGGTCGACCCCGCGGGGATCGACGCGGGCGCCTGACCCTCGGGGTAGCCGAGGTCGGGCGGGATCACGACGACGAGCTGCGAGCCGACGGTCTTCCCCTCGAGCGCCTCCGCGAGACCGGGGACGACGCCCTGCGGGTCCTCCTCGAAGCTGACGACGGGGAAGGTCGAGGCGGCGCCGCGCTCCCAGCTGGAGTCGAACACCTCGCCCGTCTCCCACACCACGCCCGTGTAGTGGAGCACCGCGCGGTCGCCGGCCTCGAGTGCGGCGCCGTCGCCGAGCACGAGCACGTGGTCGATGAGCTCCTCCGACGGGTCCTCGTCGGGGATCGTGATGCCGGGGACGCCCTCGGGGGTCGTCACGACGGCGGGGACGCCGGAGGCGCCGAGCTGCGGCGCGCCGTCGGCCTTCGCGAGGTACGCGTCCTGGACGTCGATCACGAGGACCACGGGGTCGCCGTCCTCGAGCCCGGTCTGCGGGTCGAGGGCTCCCGCGCCGAACACGTCGGCGATCGTCGCCGTCACGGCGATGCGCGAGCCGACCTCGGCGCACTGGACCGCCTGGGCCATGACGTCGATCTCGGCGCCCGCGGTGCGGCGCAGGGGGGCGGCCTCGGGGTCGTACTCGGAGGCCGTGATGAGCTCGCCGGTCTCGCCGTCGAAGAGGCTCACCTGGATGTCGACGATCTGCCCGGCGCCCGCGGTCTCGCCGTCGCCGGACTCGAGCACGGCCTGCTCGGGGCCGTCGCTCGTGAGCGGCGTCGGGAAGTCGACCTCGGGCGGCGAGAGGAGCTCGCCCGATGCGTCGACGAAGCTCGGCTGGTCGCCGGTCGGGACGACGGGCGCGCACGCCTCGGCGCCCGACTGGGCGCACGCGGTGAGCGTGCCCAGCACGACGGCGGTCAGGATGATGGCGGGTGCGGAAGTGCGCACGGAACCTCTTCTCGGATCGGGTGCGGCCGTCAGAACTCTACCGGGGCGTCGCCGGCGCGCTTCGCGGAGCGCTCGGCGAGGGACTGGGCCTCGCGGACGGCCTTGCGCAGGCGCTTGGGGCTCGCGACGCGGTCGCCGAGGGCGCCCGGGGTCCAGATCTCGACATCCTCATCGCCGTGCTCGGTCTTCGAGCCGCGCTTGGCCTTCACGAAGCGCGCGGTGCCGTCGGCGAGCCGGCGGGCGGTGAGGAGGAAGCCCGTGTGGGCGACCATGCGGTGGTCGGGGCGGACGGAGAGGCCGTCGACGTTCCAGCCGCGGACCATCGTCTCGCTCGAGAGCGGCTCGGTGAAGCGCTCGGCAGCGCGGATCGCCTCGGCGACGCGGCTCAACTGGGTCGCGGTCGCGACGTAGACGACGAGCACGCCGCCCGGGGTGAGGGTGTCGCCGACGGCCTCGAGGCACTCCCACGGGGCGAGCATGTCGAGCACGACGCGGTCGACGGTGCCGTCGGCGCACGTCTCGGGCAGGGCGGCCTGGAGGTCGCCGATCGTGATGGTCCAGTTCTGCGGGGCCTCACCGAGGAAGGCCGAGGCGTTGCCGCGCGCGATGTCGGCGAACTCCTCGCGGCGCTCGAAGCTCAGCAGG
>JBKHYA010000015.1:0-28474 GCA_046565745.1 Actinomycetes bacterium | reverse complement strand
CGGCGTGAGGGCGAGGAAGCCGTCGGCGCCCATCAGCTCGATGTCGCGGCTGAAGCCGTAGCGCGTGACCATCATCACGACGAGGCCGAGCAGGAAGATGCCGGTGACGATCGACGAGACCTTGAAGACGGCGAGCGTGCGACGGATGAGCGGGATGTCCGAGGACTGGGGGCCGAGCGCCATGCTCCCAGTCTAGGCGGGCTCGCTGGGGGTGCTCGCCTCGGCGAGCGCCGCCTGCTCCTTCTCGAACTCGTCCTTCACGAGGCGCCACCAGAGGTACACGGCGAAGCCGCCGAAGAGGGCCCACTCGATCGCGTAGAAGAGGTTCAGCAGGTTGAGCTCGACGTCGGCCTCGGGGGGCGGGGCCGCGATCTCCTCGAGCCCCGGCGGAGCATCCGTGACCGCCAGATAGCCCGAGTAGACGAGGTCGACGTCGCGCCACAGGTTGATGAGCTCGGCCACCGCGATCGCGCGCCGCTCGCCCGCCTCGAAGTCGGACTGCTGCGGCGACTCGCTCGGCACGTATCGGCCGACGAGGCTCGCCTCGCCGAGGGGCAGGTCGGGGATGCCCGCTCCGGGAGCGACGAACCCCACGACGACCGCGAGGCTCGCCCCATCGCTCGTCACGAGGTGGCGGACGACCCAGTCGCCCGGCTCTCCCCCGCTTTCGCGGCCCGTGACGACGACCTCATCGCCTTCGACCCACGTGCCCTCGACCGTCACGGTGCGGCCGCTCGCGTCGGAGGTCATCAGCTCCTGCGGCTCGGCGACCGACTGCAGCGGCACGGGCGTCTCGGTGTCGCGCTCGACGACCGTCGCCGCCTCGATCGACCGCTCGAGCTGCCACTGGCCGAGCGCCGCGAAGGCCGCGGCGACGCCGAGGGCGAGGAGGAGCGCGGCGATCCACTTCGGGCGGCGGGCGATGCGCCACACGGTCGGCTAATGCCCCTGGTAGGGCGCCACGACGACGTCGACCCGCTGGAACTCCTTGAGGTCGGAGTAGCCCGTCGTCGCCATCGAGCGCCGGAGGGCGCCCATGAGGTTGACCCGGCCGTCGGCGTGCGCGCTCGGGCCGAACAGCAGCTGCTCGAGCGGCGCGAGCTGGCCGACGTGCACGCGGTTGCCGCGCGGGAGCTCGGGGTGGTGCGCCTCGGCGCCCCAGTGCCAGCCGCCGCCGGGAGCCTCGTCGGCCCGAGCGAGCGTCGAGCCCAGCATGACCGCGTCGGCGCCCATCGCGACGGCCTTGACGATGTCGCCGCTCGTGCCGAGGCCGCCGTCGGCGATCACGTGCACGTACCGACCGCCCGACTCGTCGAGGTAGTCGCGACGGGCGGCGGCGACGTCGCTCACTGCGGTCGCCATCGGGGCTTGGATGCCCAGGCTCAAGCGGGTCGTGGACGCGGCCCCGCCGCCGAAGCCGACGAGCACCCCGGCGGCACCCGTGCGCATGAGGTGCAGCGCCGCGGTGTAGGTCGCGGCGCCGCCCACGATGACGGGCACGTCGAGCTCGTAGATGAACTTCTTGAGGTTGAGGGGCTCGCTCGACTTCGAGACGTGCTCGGCGCTCACGGTCGTGCCGCGGATGACGAAGAGGTCGACGCCCGCGTCGACGACGGCCTCGTGGTGCTCCTGCGTGCGCTGGGGGCTGAGCGCGGCGGCGACGGGGACGCCGGCCGCGCGGATCTCGGCCAGGCGCGCGCTGATGAGCTCGGGCTTGATCGGCTCGGCGTAGATGCGCTGCATCTCGGCGGTGGCGTCGGCCTCGTCGAGCTCGCGGATCCGCTCGAGCTGCGCCGCGGCATCCTCGTACCGGGTCCAGAGGCCCTCGAGGTCGAGGACTCCGAGGCCGCCGAGCCGCCCGATCGCGATCGCCGTCTCGGGGCTCACGACCGAGTCCATGGGCGCCGCGATGACCGGGATGTCGAACTTGAGGGCGTCGATGCTCCACCCGAGCGACACGACCTCGGGATCGCGCGTGCGCCGGCTGGGCACCACCGCGATGTCGTCGAAGGAGTAGGCCCTCCGGGCGCGCTTGGCCCGCCCGATCTCGATGTCCGTCACGCGTCCAGCCTACCGGCGCGCAGCCGGGCGCCCGCCGAGCGGCTAGCGGCGGTAGTTGGGCGCCTCGACGACCATCTGGATGTCGTGCGGGTGCGACTCCTTGAGGCCGGCGGCCGTGATGCGCACGAACTTGCCGCGCACCTTGAGGTCGTCGATCGTGCGCGCGCCCGTGTAGAACATCGACTGCCGCAGGCCGCCGAGCAGCTGGTACACGACTGAGCCGACGGGCCCGCGGTAGGGAACCTGGCCCTCGATGCCCTCGGCGATGAGCTGCTCGTCGCTCGGCACGTCGGCCTGGAAGTACCGGTCGCGCGAGTAGGAGGTCTTCTTGCCGCGGGTCTGCAGCGCGCCGAGCGAGCCCATGCCGCGGTACGACTTGAACTGCTTGCCGTTGACGAAGATGAGGTCGCCGGGGCTCTCGTCGGCGCCGGCGAGGAGCGAGCCGAGCATCACGGTGTCGGCGCCCGCGACGATCGCCTTGGCGATGTCGCCGGAGTACTGCAGGCCGCCGTCGGCGATGACGGGCACGCCCGCGGGCCGCGCGGCGAGCGACGCCTCGTAGACGGCGGTGACCTGGGGGACGCCGACGCCCGCGACGACGCGAGTGGTGCAGATCGATCCGGGACCGACGCCCACCTTGACGGCGTCGGCGCCGGCATCCACGAGCGCCTGGGCCCCCGATCGCGTCGCGACGTTGCCGCCGATGACGTCGATGTGGGCGAAGGCGGGGTCGGCCTTGAGGCGCGCGATGACCTCGAGCACGCCCCGGCTGTCGCCGTTCGCCGTGTCGACGACAATGACGTCGACGCCGGCGTCGCGGAGCCTGCCCGCGCGATCCCACGCGTCGCCGAAGAAGCCGATCGCGGCGCCGACGCGCAGGCGGCCCTCCTCGTCCTTCGTGGCGTTGGGGTACTGCTCGCTCTTGTCGAAGTCCTTGACGGTGATGAGTCCGTGAAGGCGGCCGGAGTCGTCGACGAGGGGCAGCTTCTCGATCTTGTGCTGGGCGAACAGGGCGAGCACCTCGCCCTGCGAGATGCCGACCGGCCCGGTGATGAGCGGCGCGGGGGTCATGACGTCGCGAACGAGGGTCGTCGCGGCTTCGAACGGCGAGACGAAACGCATGTCGCGATTGGTGATGATGCCGACGAGGCGCCCGTCGCCCTCGACCACGGGCAGACCCGACACGCGGAACTGGCCGCACAGGGCATCCACCTCGGCGACCGTCGCATCGGGCGTCGTCGTGACGGGATTCGAGATCATGCCCGACTCGGAGCGCTTGACCTTGTCGACCTGCTCGGCCTGCTCGTCGATCGAGAGGTTGCGGTGCAGGATGCCCATTCCGCCCTGCCGCGCCATGGCGATGGCCATGCGGCCCTCGGTCACGGTGTCCATCGCGGCGGACAGCAGCGGGGCGTGCACGCGGATGCGCCGCGAGAGCCGCGAGCTCGTGTCGGCCTCCGAGGGGATGACGTCGGTGTGCGCCGGAAGGAGCATCACGTCGTCGTAGGTGAGTCCGATGAAGCCGAACGGGTCGGGCTGGTCCATGAGTCCCCTTGGTCGAGAGAGAGGTCGAGAGCCGAAGATTCCCGGATGCGGCGGCGAATACCGGTGATCCATCTTAACGAGTTAGGCCGTCGAGTATTCCGCGGTCATAATGGGGGACGGCCGGGAGGCTGGGCGCGGAAACACGCGTGCAACATCCCGTCCGTATCGTCACCGTGGACGAACTCGGGCTACCCGCCCGCGGGGCAGAGCGCCTCACCCGAAACGACCTGGAGGTTTCGTGGCTCACGCTGCTAGCAGACCACGCGCGCGAAAGGCCCCGCGATTCCTCGCCGGCCTCTTCGCCGCGGGATTGGCTGCACTCTCACTCTCGATGGCATCCCCCGCGATGGCGGACGAAGTCGGACTCGACGAGTACGACTTCCGCATCTTCGGCATCGTCGAGCTCGCCGACGAGCCCCTGGAGGACGTCCGACTCGTCATCACCGGCAGTGGCTTCGAGGTCGAGGTCGAAACGGATGCCGAGGGCCGCTGGGCGGTCGGCGTGCCGGAGAAGACGGACTACAACGTCACCCTCGATGAGGAGTCGCTGCCCGAGGGCATCGCGGTCATCGACGAGGAGGACGAGACGCCCAACGTCCGCGAGGTCACCGTGGGCCAGAGCGGCAGCACGGTCGCGAACTTCTTCATCGGACAGGGCGAGCGCAACACGACGAGCTACATCGATCAGGTTCTGGACCGCGTCTTCAATGGTCTGAACTTCGGACTCCTGCTCGCGCTCGCGGCGATCGGGCTCTCGCTGATCTTCGGCACGACGGGTCTGAGCAACTTCGCGCACGCGGAGCTCATCACCTTCGGCGGCCTCATGACGCTGCTGTTCAGCGTCTTCCTGAACGTGCCGATCTGGCTCGCCATCCCGATCGCGCTCGTGCTGAGCGGCGCGTTCGGCTGGCTCAACGACGCCGCGCTGTGGAAGCCGCTGCGCAAGAAGGGCGTGGGGCTCATCCCGCTCATGATCGTGAGCATCGGCCTCTCGCTCGCGGTGCGGTACGTCTACCAGTACTTCATCGGCGGCGGCACCTCGCAGCTGCCAGGAGCGACCGACACGAGCGGGTCGATCGGCCTCTTCGGCCTCACCTGGGTCGATGTCGGAAGCATGGCGCTCTCGGTCGTCGTGCTGCTCGGGGTAGCGTTCTTCCTCCTCCGGACGCGCATCGGCAAGGCGACCCGCGCGGTCTCCGACAATCCCGCGCTCGCGGCTGCGAGCGGCATCGACGTCGACCGCGTGATCCGCATCGTGTGGGTCATGTCGGGCGCGCTCGCCGGCCTCTCCGGCATCCTGTGGGCGTACTTCCGCCCGGGCGTCAGCTGGGACATGGGCTTCCAGATCCTCCTCCTGACCTTCGCGGCCGTCACCCTGGGCGGTCTCGGCACCGCGTTCGGCGCGCTCGTCGGCTCGCTCGTCGTCGGCATGTTCGTCGAGATCTCCACGCTGTGGATCCCGTCGGACATGAAGTACGTCGGCGCCCTCGTCATCCTCATCATCGTCCTGCTCATCCGGCCTCAGGGAATCCTCGGCCGCAAAGAGCGGATCGGCTAGGAGCGCACCATGATCGACTGGCTTCTTCTCTTCTCCAACGCCGCGCAGGAGATCATCTCTCCCACGACGGCCGCGTACGCGCTCGCCGCTCTCGGCCTCGCGATCCACTTCGGATTCACGGGCCTGCTGAACTTCGGTCAGGCCGGCTTCATGGCCCTCGGCGCCTACGGCTACGCGATCGCGACGCTGACGTTCGGGTTCCCGGTCTGGGGCGCGATCCTCTTCGGCATCGGCGCCTCCATCGTCTTCGCGCTGATACTCGGCGTGCCGACGCTCCGCCTGCGGGCCGACTACCTCGCCATCGTCACGATCGCGGCCGCCGAGATCCTGCGCCTGCTGTTCACGACGAACACGTTCGAGCCCGTCACCGGTTCGGCGAACGGCCTCCAGGGCTACAAGGGCGGCTTCGAGGAGCTCAACCCCATCCCCGAGGGCACGTACGGCTTCGGGCCGTGGGTCTACAACGAGTACGACTGGTGGGTCCGCATCTTCGGCTGGGGCCTCGTGGCCCTCGCGGCGCTCATCACCTGGCGCCTCATGAAGAGCCCCTGGGGCCGCGTGATCAAGGGGATCCGCGAGGACGAGGATGCCGTGCGCGCGCTCGGCAAGAACGTCTACTTCTACAAGATGCAGTCGCTCATCATCGGCGGCGTCTTCGGCTCCCTCGCCGGCATGATCTTCATCCTGCCGCGCGCCGTGGTGCCCTCGAACTACCAGACCTCGCTGACGTTCTTCATCTACGCGATCCTGCTGCTCGGCGGCGCGGCGACGGTCCTCGGGCCGATCCTCGGCTCGGTCATCTTCTGGGTGCTGCTGTCGTTCTTCTCGGGCTTCATCGCCCGGGCGGTCGAGGCGGGCTGGCTGCCGTTCATGTCGAGCGTCCAGGCAGGTCAGCTTCGATTCATCCTGGTGGGTGTCGCGATCATGGTCATAGTCATCTATCGACCACAGGGCATCCTCGGCAACAAGAAGGAGCTGGCCTTTGTCAAGTAGCGCCGGCGCCAACGGCGCCCCCGTCAAGTCCACCGGCCTGCACGTCGGCGAGCCCGCTCCCGGCGTCAAGAAGGTCGATCCGATCATCGTCGCCGACCACATCAAGCGGCAGTTCGGCGGCCTCACCGCGGTCGACGTCGAGCACCTGGAGATCCCGCGCGGTGCCATCACGGCGCTCATCGGGCCGAACGGCGCCGGCAAGACCACGCTCTTCAACCTGCTGACCGGGTTCGACAAGCCGAACGAGGGGACGTGGACGTTCGACGGCCAGTCCATCTCGGGCGTCCCGGCCTTCCGCGTCGCCCGCAGGGGGCAGGTCCGCACCTTCCAGCTCACGAAGGCGCTCGGCCTGCTCACGGTTGTCGACAACATGAAGCTCGGGGCGAAGGGGCAGTCGGGCGAGAGCCTCGCCCGCGCGATCTTCCCGTGGTTCTGGCGCAAGGAGGAGGAGGCGATCGAGGCGCGCGCGCTCGACCTGCTCGCTCGCTTCAAGCTCGACGCGAAGAAGGACGACTACGCCGCGAGCCTGTCCGGCGGCCAGCGCAAGCTCCTCGAGATGGCGCGCGCCCTCATGAGCGAGCCGACCCTCGTCATGCTCGACGAGCCGATGGCCGGCGTGAACCCGGCGCTCACGCAGTCGCTGCTCGATCACATCCTCAACCTCAAGAAGGAGGGCATGACCGTGCTCTTCGTCGAGCACGACATGCACATGGTCCGGCACATCGCCGACTGGGTGGTCGTCATGGCGGAGGGCCGCGTCGTCGCCGAGGGAGACCCCCACGAGGTCATGGCGAACCCCGCCGTGATCGACGCCTACCTGGGCTCGCACCACGACCAGGACCTCGGCGACCCCGACACCGGCGTGGTGACCGCGATCAAGGAGCTGGCAGATGACGATGCCGACGAGTCCAAGCACTGAGGCCGGCGCCGCCGGTGCGCCGGCGGCGGAGACCCGCGACGTCGTCGTCCACGTCGACACCGTCACGGCGGGCTATCTGCCCGGCATCAACATCCTCAACGCGTGCTCGATGACGGTGCGCCAGGGCGAGCTCATCGGCATCATCGGCCCGAACGGCGCCGGCAAGTCGACGCTGCTGAAGGCGATCTTCGGCCTCGTGAAGGTGCGCGAGGGGTCGATCTCGCTCTACGGCGAGGACATCACGAACCTGAAGGCGAACAAGCTCGTCGCCAAGGGCGTGGGCTTCGTGCCGCAGACGAACAACGTCTTCCCGACGCTGACGATCCAGGAGAACCTCGAGATGGGCATCTACCTGAAGCCCAAGGAGTTCCAGCACCGTCTGGAGTTCGTCACGAGCATCTTCCCCGAGCTCGGCAAGCGGCTCCCGCAGCGGGCGGGCTCGCTGTCGGGCGGCGAGCGGCAGATGGTCGCGATGAGCCGGGCGCTCATGATGAGCCCTGAGGTGATCCTGCTCGACGAGCCGAGCGCGGGCCTCTCGCCGGTTCGGCAGGACGAGGCGTTCATCCGCGTGAAGGAGATCAACAAGGCCGGTGTGACGACGATCATGGTCGAGCAGAACGCGCGCCGCTGCCTCCAGATCTGCGATCGCGGCTACGTGCTCGACCAGGGCACCGACGCCTACGAGGGCACGGGCCGCGACCTGCTCAACGATCCGAAGGTCATCGGGCTCTACCTGGGCACCCTCGGCCAGGAGTAGCCCCGCAGCACTGCAGGACGGCCCTCGAGCGCTCCGGCGCTCGGGGGCCGTTCCGCATCCATGACCAGACGTCTTCCCACCGAGTGCAGGAATCCGACTGCCGATGGAGGGCGCGCCGACGTGACACGCCGGAGGATCAGCGGGCGCTTCCTGCACTCGGATGCGGTGGTGGCGCAGGCTCGACTCGGCTCGGCTCGGCGACGGCTCGGCTCGGCGACGGCTCGGCTCGGCTCGGCTCGGCTCGGCTGGGCTCGGCTCGACTCGGCTCGACTCGGGTTCGAGGCGTATGGATCCGCCGCGCGCCTGGCGAGCCACGGGCATCCCGGCGCACGGGAAAGGGCCCCGGCGCGAAGCCGGGGCCCTTCCGTCACCGCACTAGCGAGAGCTAGTTGACGCGGCTGTAGGTGTTGTCGGCACCGTACTGGTAGACGCCGATCGTGGCCTCGGTCGGGTCGCCGTTCTCATCGAACGTGATCGGACCGGACGCACCGTCGAAGTCGACCGTGCCGCCGTCGAGGATGATCTGCGCGGCCGACGCGAAGTCGGTCGCCTTCTCGCCCTCGCCTGAACCACCGGAGACCTCCTGGAGGAACGACGCGATGTCGGCACCCTCGGTCGAGTTCGCCGCGAGAGCGGCGAGCGCGAGGAGGATGACGGTGTCGTACGACTCCGCTGCGTAGGAGAAGTCGGTCAGCGCGGGGTCGACCTCGAGCAGGCGCTCGCGGAAGTCGTCCTCGATGGCCGGGCCGGGGAGGGTGCCCTTGGCGCCCTCGATGAGGCCCGCCTCGAAGTCGGCGCTGTAGTCGGCGAGGTTTCCATCGACGAAGTACAGGTTCTCACCCGGGTAGCCCGCGCCCACGAGGGCGGGGACGACGACCTTGGCCTGGTCGAACGTGATGACCGCGATCGCGTCGGGAGCGGCGGCCGTCAGCGCGGAGATCTGAGCATCGAAGCTCGTGTCGCCCTCGTTGAACAGCTGCTCCTCGACGACCTCGCCGCCGGCGGCCTCGAACGACTCGGTCAGCGCGGCCGCGAGGCCGGTGCCGTAGGCGTCGTTGAGGACGAGGAGGCCGAGGGTCGACTTCGCGTCACCGGCGATGACGTTGCCGAGGACCTCGCCCTGAAGCAGGTCGGAGGGGGCGGTGCGCCAGTAGAGCCCGTCGTCCTCGTAGGTGGTGAAGTCGGGCGAGGTGTTCGCCGGCGAGAAGTGCACGACGCCGGCGCCCGTGATCTGGTCGATGACCGTGAACGAGACGCCCGACGAGGCGGCGCCGACGATCGCCGAGACGTCCTGCGAGAGGAGGTCGGTGACCGAGACGGTCGCGGTGTCGGTCGTGGTGTCGCCGGAGTCGCGGTGGATGACCTCGACCTGGATGCCGAGATCAGCCTCGTTGATCTCCTGCGCGGCGAGGTCGACGCCCGCGATCTCGGGCGGGCCGAGGAAGGCGAGAGCGCCGGACTGGGGAAGGATGGTGCCGATCGTGAGAGTGAGGTCCTCGCGGGGACCCTCCGACTCCGCGGGCTCCTCTGCGGCGGGGGCTGCGCAGCCGCTCAGGATGAGCGCGCTGGCGCCGAGCAGCGAGAGGCCGCCCAGCGTCGCCGAGAAGGACCGCGAGCGGCCGGCCGAGGCCGTGGTGAATACGCCCATGTTGCTCCTTGCGTAGTTCGAATGTGTTCAGGATGACGACAGCGCGCATGCGCCTTCGCCCGTCCTGCCACGGTAGGTGACTCAGCGGGCGCGCACAATACATTGGGGTTACAGCCCTGTAACGCCCCGAAACGAATTCACGGTGGATGCTCGACAGCGGTTTTCGCAGAAGGCGCGCTTTTCGACGACGGATTCCGCAGGTCAACAGAACCCGAGTGCGGCTCAGTCGCCGAGCACCCCGTCGCGCTCGAGCGAGCCCGTGGCCGAGTAGCGGAAGAGCGCGAGCCGGGCATCCGCCACATCGCCCGCCGCGTCGATCGTCAGGAGGCCGCTGAGTCCGTCGTAGTCGGGCTCGCGATCCTGCGCGATGACGTCGAGGCACGCGCCGAAGCTCGTGCACGGCACGCCGTCGGCGGCGGCCGCGCGCAGGGAGCCGGCGATCGACGGGCCGCCGTCGTCGCCCGCGAGCTCGGCGGCGAGCGCCGCGAGCATGACGGCGTCGTACACCTCGGCGGCGAGGGCGAAGGTGGGGATGCCCGGATCGGACTGGCGCAGGATCGTGCGGAAGCGGTCGCTCGCGTCGGCGCCCGCGCGAACGCCGTGCGCGCCCTCGAGCGCGCCGGCGCCGACGATCTCCGCGTAGTCGACGAGGCTGTCGCCGAGCATCCAGAGCCCGTCGGCGTTGAGGCCCGCGTCGATCAGGGCCTCGAGCACGACCCCGGTCGCGGGCGCGAGGTCGGCGCTCGTGGCGACGATGACGGCCTCGACGGGGCGGGGGGCGGGCTCCTCGCCGTCGCCCTCGTCGGGCTCGAGCAGTTCGCGGGCGAGAGCGGAGGCGCGCGTGGACGGGGAGACGGGCTCGGGGACGACGAGGTCGACGTCGGCTCCCTCGAGCGCGGCGCTCAGCGCCTCGCCGAGCGCGAGGCCCTCCTCGCCCTCGGCCGTCAGCAGCGCGATCGACTCGACGCCGTCGGCGGCGAGGGCGTGGCCGACCGCGGCGATCTGAGCGGTCAGGGGCGGCGCGATGCGGAACACGACGTCGGCAGGGTCGGCCGCGCCGACCGCGGCCGTGCCGGAGCTCGGGACGAGCATGGTCACGCCGGCCTCGGCGGCGAGCGGCGCGAGGCGGAGGACGAGACCCGGGTCGGAGGGGCCGATGACCACGTCGACGCCGCGCGCGACGAGGTCCGCGAGCGACTCCTCGGCCTTCGGGGTCGCGGGGTCTCCGACGTCGCGGTGGACGACCTCGACGGGAGCACCCAGGACTCCGCCCGCGGCCGCGAGGTCGCGCGCAGCGATCTCGACGGCGGCGACCTGGACGGGCCCGCGCGAGGAGTTCGGACCCGTGAGCGGCGCGAGCGTGCCGATGCGCAGCACGCCGTCGCCGCTCGGCGGGATGGGCGTCGCGGTCGCGGTCGTCGGCGCCGGGGTCGGGGTCGGGGTGGCGACGGGCTCCATCGCCGTGCAGCCGGAGAGCGCCACGAGAGCGAAGGCGGTGGCGAGGGCGGTCGCGGCGGCGGGGCGCATGGGGTCCTTCCGAGGTGCAGGGCTCGGCGGCACCCTACCCGGCTGCGACCTCCGGCACGCGCACCGCTCCGGTGCGCCGCCGGTGCCGCAGCGCGTCGACCGTGAGCACGACGAGCGCGAGCCAGACGAGGGCGAAGCCGAGCCAGCGCTCGGGGGGCATCGGCTCGCCCATGACGGCGACGCCGAAGGCGAACTGCAGGAGGGGCGCGAGGTACTGGATGAACCCCATGACCGTGAGCGGCAGCCGACGCGCTGCCGCGGCGAAGAGCAGGAGCGGGACGGCGGTCACGACCCCCGCGAGCCCGAGCAGGGCGGCGTGGCCGAGGCCCTCGCGCCCCATCGTGAGCGTGCCCGCGCTCGCGAGCAGGGCGAGCACCACGACGGCGAGCGGCGTGAGCCACGCGGTCTCGAGGGTGAGCCCCGCGACCGCGGTCACGCGTGGGCCCATGCGGTTCTTGAGCAGGCCGTAGACGCCGAACGAGAGGGCGAGGGTGAGGGCGATCCACGGCGGCTGGCCGTAGCCGATCGCGAGCACGAGCACCGCGACGACGCTGATGCCGACGGCGATCCACTGCCAGGGCCGCAGGCGCTCGCGCAGCACGAGCACGCCGAGCGCGACCGTGACGATCGGGTTGATGAAGTACCCGAGGGCCGCCTCGACGATGAAGCCGGTGGTCGAGGCGTAGACGTAGACCGTCCAGTTGACGGCGATGAGGATGCCGGCCGCGAGGCTCAGCACCATGATGCGCCGGTCGCGCAGCATGACGGCGAAGGGTCGGAACGCCCTCGTCACCGCGAGCAGCGCGATGCAGAACACGAGCGACAGGACGACGCGCCAGGCGACGATCTCGACCGCGCCGCTCGGCGTCAGGAGCAGGAAGTAGGCGGGGAGGAAGCCCCACAGCCCGTAGGCCCCGATCGCGAGCAGCAGACCGCTGCGGGAGGCGCGGGAGTCGGGCACCGGGTCAGTGTACGCCTGCGCTCCGACCCGTTCGGACGCGAACGGCCCCCGCCCGCCGAGGCGGGAGGGGGCCGGAGCGCAGCGACCGACTAGCGGACGATGACCGCGAGGATGTCGCGGGCCGAGAGCACCAGGTACTCCTGGCCGTCGTACTTGACCTCGGTGCCGCCGTACTTCGAGTAGATGACCTTGTCGCCGACAGCGACGTCGAGCGGGACGCGGTTGCCGTTGTCGTCGATGCGGCCGGGGCCGACCGCCACGACCTCGCCCTCCTGGGGCTTCTCCTTGGCGGTGTCGGGGATCACGAGACCCGAAGCGGTGGTCTGCTCCGCCTCGACCTGCTTGATGACGATGCGATCTTCGAGCGGCTTGATGGAGACCGACACGGTTGACCTCTTCTTTCCTAAGACGTTGAGGGGATTGGCACACTCGCCCTGCGAGTGCCAAGGACAACTGTACCGAAGCGGTTAGCACTCATGCAATCCGAGTGCCAGCGCCCGGCGCCGGAGCCCGTGGGAGGATCGGACGATGGACGCGAGCGAGGTGCGGGAGCTGCTGACGGCGGAGGCGCTCGACCTGCTCGCGAGCCTCCCGCCGAGCGACTCGACGACCGATGCGGTCTCGCTCGTGGCCGGTCTCCGTCGCGCCGGGCATCCGCCCGCTCGCGTCGCCGCCGTGCTCACCCAGTACCGGCTGCGCAGGAGGGCCGTCGCGAAGTTCGGCCCGTTCGCCGAGCGGATGCTCTTCACCGAGCCCGGGCTCGAGCAGGCCTCCCGGCTCGGGGTCGCCGCGCAGCACGCCGGACGGTTCGTCGCGGCGGGCCTCACGCGCGTCGCCGACCTCGGCTGCGGAATCGGCGGCGACTCCATGGCTCTCGCGGCGCTCGACCTCGAGGTGCTCGCCGTCGAGCGCGACGAGCCGACCGCGGCGATCGCCGCCTTCAACCTGGCTCCGTGGGAGCGCGCGACCGTCGAGCACGGCGATGCCGAGGCCGTCGACCTCGCGCGCGTCGACGCCGTGTGGCTCGACCCCGCTCGGCGCACCGGTGCGCGGCGGCTGTCGTCGCCCGACGACTGGTCGCCCTCGCTCGACGCCGCCCTCGCGATCGCGCGGCGCCGCCCCGGCGGCATCAAGCTCGCGCCCGGGATGGACCGGGCGCTCATCCCGGACGACGTCGAGGCGCAGTGGGTGAGCGACGGCGGCGAGGTCGTCGAGGTCGTGCTGTGGAGCGGCGCGCTCGCCCGCCCGGGAACCCGGCGGGCGGCGCTCGTGCTCGGCCCGCAGGGGGCCGCGGAGCTCGTGGCGGCCGAGGATGCGCCCGACGTCGAGGCCGGCCCCCTCGGGGAGTACCTCTACGAGCCCGATGGGGCGGTCATCCGGGCCCGCCTCATCGGCGACCTCGCCCGATCGCTCGAGGGGCGGATGCTCGACGCGACGATCGCGTGGGTCACGGCCGACCGGCTCGCGCCGACCCCCTTCGCGCGCGCCTTCCGCGTGCTCGAGCGATGGCCGCTCGACGCGAAGCGGATCGCGAAGGCGCTGCGCGAGCGCGGCATCGGCACGATCGAGATCAAGAAGCGCGGGGTCGACATCGACCCGGCCGTCTTCCGGAAGCAGCTCAAGCCCCAGGGGCCGAACGCGGCGACGCTCGTGCTCACGCGCGCCGCGGGCGAGCGCGTCGCGCTGCTCGTCGAGCGCGTCGACTGATCCGGCGCGCTCGAGAGCGTCGCGATCGGGGTTCGGCGCTATCCGCTGATCGCGGTGAACGACGCGAAGAGCCCGACCGCGAGGAGCGGGACGAGCAGCGACGCGAGCAGGACGATGCCCCAGACCACGGAGATGCCGAGGCCGACGTAGCCGCTCGCGAGACCGGCGATCGCCATCGAGCGGCCGGCCGGCTCGCGGCGGAGTCCGAGATGGCTCAGGATCACGCCGACGAGCGCGAAGACCAGGCCGACCGCGGCGAAGGACGCGAGGAGGCCGACGACGCCGAAGACGAGGCCGAGCACGCTGAGCGACTGCGTGCTCGCGGGCGGCGCGGGGTGCGGAGCGACGGCGGGGAACTCGGCGGTCGAGCCGGGCTGGTCGTCGACGGACGCGGACATGCGGCTCCTCAGGGCTGGTCGTGCCTCCAGCGTACGCACGACGGCCCGCCGGCGCGGGGCGCGCGGGCGGGCGGGCCGTCGAGTGACGCGGATCAGTACGTGGAGTAGCTGTTGACGCCCGCGACCGCGAAGAGGCCGATCCACAGCACGACGAGCAGGAGCCCGCCGACGATGCCGATGTAGCCGACGACGAGGCCCGCGATCGCGAGACCGCGGCCGCTCTCGCCCGTCTTCTTGATCTGGTTGAGCGCGATGTGGCCGCAGACGACGCCCGGGATGGAGATCCAGAGGATCGACAGGACGAGCGACACGATCGCGAGGACGTTCGTCTTCTGCGCGGGGACTGCCGCGTACGGCGTCGACGAGGCGTAGGGGTTCTGGCTCGCGTAGGGGTTCGGCTGCGCGGCCTGGGCCGGCTGCGAGGGGTAGTCGGGAGAGGGGGGCGGCGGGGCGTCGGTCATCGAGGTCTCCTGGTGGGGTGGTGAGGCGACGGTGCTGGCCGCCGGGCGCGGATCGCGCGCAACCGCCACTGTGCCAGGGGGCTGAGGGGGTGTCAACGATCGACGCGCGGCCTCAGGCCTGCACGACCGTCACGGGGAGGGTCGAGTCGGCGCCGATGCCGAGGTCGGAGGGGCCGTGACCGGCCATGATGCGCTGGGCGGCGATCGCGGCGATCATCGCTCCGTTGTCGGTGCAGAGCGAGAGCGGCGGGATGCGCAGGCTCACGCCCGCCGCCTCGGCACGCTCGGCCGCGAGGGTGCGGACGCGCGCGTTGGCGACGACTCCCCCGCCGAGCAGCAGCCGCGGCACGCCGAGGTCGACGCACGCCGCGATCGCCTTCGCGGTGAGCACGTCGGCGACGGCCTCGCGGAAGCTCGCCGCGACATCCGCCACCGGGACGGGCTCGCCCGCGTCCCGCAGCTTCTCGACATGGCGCGCGACCGCGGTCTTGAGGCCGGAGAACGAGAAGTCGTAGCGGTGCGCGACGAGATCCTTCGGCAGGGTGAGGCCGCGGGGGAAGCGCACCGCGGTCGGGTCGCCGTCGGCGGCGGCCCGGTCGATCTGCGGTCCGCCCGGATAGGGCAGGCCGAGCAGTCGCGCGACCTTGTCGAACGCCTCGCCCGCGGCGTCGTCGATCGTCTCGCCGAGGAGCTCGACGTCGTCGGTGAGGCTGCGCACGAGCAGCAGGCTCGTGTGTCCGCCCGAGACGAGCAGCGCGATCGTCGGCAGCTCGAGCTCGCCGCGGTCGCCCGCGCCCGGGTCGTGGAGGATGTCGGCGCCGACGTGCCCGACGAGGTGGTTGACGGCGTAGAAGGGCTTGTCGAGCGCGAGGGCGAGGGCCTTCGCCGCGCCGACGCCGACCATGAGCGCGCCGCTCAGCCCCGGGCCGCTCGTGACGGCGACGGCGTCGAGGTCGGTGAGCGCGATGCCCGCCTGCTCGACGGCCGCGTGCAGCGTCGACTCGAGCGCCTCGAGGTGGGCGCGCGCCGCGATCTCGGGCACGACGCCGCCGAAGCGCGCGTGCTCGTCCATCGAGCTCGCGATGACGTTCGCGAGCAGCTCGGTGCCGCGCACGATGCCGACGCCGGTCTCGTCGCAGCTCGTCTCGATGCCGAGGACCAATGGTGCGCTCACGACTCGCTCCCCCATCGCATCACGATCGCGTCGACGTCGTCGGGCTGGTAGTAGTGCGGCCGCACGCCGATGCGCGCGAAGCCGTGCCGGCGGTAGAGCTCCTCGGCGCCGGGGTTGTCGGCTCGCACCTCGAGGAACACCTCGCTCGCCCCGCGCGCCCGGGCAGCGCCGAGCAGCTCGCGCATGAGGACGGTGCCGATGCCGAGCCGCCGGTGGGTCGGGTCGACCGCGATCGTCTGGATGTCGCCCTGCCCCGCCCCGGCCGGCGCGCTCAGCCCGGCGTACGCGACGATCTCGTCGCCCGACTCGACGACGACGTACATCGTGTGCGGGCTCGCGAGCTCGGCCGCCATGAGGTCGCGGCTCCACGCATCGCCGGGGAAGGTCGCGGTCTCGAGCGCCATGATCGCATCGAGATCGGCGAGCTCGGCGTCGCGCACGCGGATTCCGGGGGCGCTCATCAGCTCACCCGCTTCGGCGTCGAGAGCGTCACGTCGGGAGCACGCAGGTAGAGCGGCTGCGGCTCGGGGAACGCGGCTCCGGTCGCGAGTCGCGCGAGAGCGGCGTGCGCGAGCGCGGCGGCGGGGATCTCCTGCACCTCGAACGGCGTGACGCCCTCGGCAGGCGCGAACGCGGCGCGCGCGACGAGGTGCGCGGGCTCGAGCTCGGCAGGGAGGGGCAGCTGCGCGGCGAAGACGGTGACGGCGACCTCGCGACGGCGGGCATCCGTGATCACGGCGAAGCGGCCGGCGGCGACCCCGCCCTCGACGAGGCTCAGCGCGACGGCCTCGTGGCTCGGGACGGCCAGGAGCGGGATGCCGCGCGCGATCGCGACGGCGCGCGCCGCGGCGATGCCGACGCGCAGACCCGTGAAGGGGCCGGGGCCGATGCCGGCGACGACGTGCGTCAGGCGCGCGCCGTCGACCTCGGCGGCGAGCGCGTCGGCGAGGAACGGCCCGATGACCTCGGCGTGCCGGCGGGTGTCGGCGCTCGATCGCTCGGCGATCACGCGGCCGTCATCGGCGACGATCGCGACCGACGTGCCCGCGGAGGTGTCAATCGCGAGCAGCATGAATCCAGCCTAGGTCGGCCCAGCGCTCGCCCGTTCCCTCGACCGTGACCGCGCGGGGCTCGACGGGGGCGTCGTCCGGGTCGGTCTCCGTCGGGCCGTCGGGCGCGGATGCTCCGCCTCCCGTCGGGCGCTCGATCGTGATCGACAGCCACTCGTCGACGAGGTGCTCGACGAGGCCCGCGCCCCACTCGACCACCACGATCGAGCCCGCGAAGTCGATGTCGAGGTCGTCGAGCTCGGCCGCGTCGGAGAGTCGGTACGCGTCGACGTGCACGAGCGGCGCACCACTCTCGCGCGGGTGGGTGCGAGCGAGCACGAAGGTCGGGCTCGTGACGGTGCCGCGCACGCCGAGCGCCGCGCCGAGCCCGCGCGTGAAGGTCGTCTTGCCGGCGCCGAGCTCGCCGGTGAGCACCACGACGTCGCCCGCGCGCAGCTCGGCCGCGACGCGCGCGCCGAAGCGCTCCATGGCCTCGGGGTCGGTGATGACGAGGCGCTCCTTTGCGCTCACGCGTGGGCCCTCACGGTCGTGCGCGTCACGCGGCGGCCGAGGCGCGTCACGATCTCGTAGCCGATCGTTCCGGCGGCATCGGCCCAGTCGTCGGCGGTCGGCGCGCCCGTGGCGGGGTCGCCGAAGAGCACCGCGCGATCGCCCACGGCGACCCGGCGGTCGCCCACGTCGACGACCAGCTGATCCATCGCGATGCGCCCGGCGACGGGGAAGGTCTCGTCGCCGATGAGCACGCGCGCGCCGAGGGCGTGCCTCGGGACCCCGTCGGCGTAGCCGAGCGGCACGAGCGCGAGCGTCGACGCCTCCTCGGTGCGATGCAGGTAGCCGTAGGAGACGCCGCTGCCCGCGGGCACGCGCTTGACGCTCACGACGGGGGCGCTGAGCTCCATCGCCGGTCGCAGTCCGATCGCGCGGTGCTGCGGAGCCGGGGCGACGCCGTACACCGCGATGCCGGCGCGCACCATGTCGAGCCGGGTCTCCGGCAGATCGATCGCGGCGGCCGAGGCGGCGAGGTGACGGATGCCCGGCTCGAGCCCGACCGCCTCGACCGCATCGAGGAACCGCTCGAAGGCCGCGAGCTGCGCGCGGTCGTCGTCGGGGCTCGTGTTCGAGAGGTGACTGAAGACGCCGTCGAGACGCACGTCGCCCGCGTCGACGAGCTCGGCGAGACGCTCGAGGAGAGGGCCCCACTCCGGCTCGACGACGCCGTTGCGGGAGAGGCCCGTGTCGACCTTGACGTGCACGACGGGGCGGTGGCCGGCCGCGGCGGCCCGCTCGAGCTCGGCGAGCGAGCTCACGCCGAGCGCGATGCCCGCCTCCGTCGCGACCGCGAGGTCGGCGGCGGGGTCGTGCAGCCAGGCGAGCACCGGGGCGTCGATGCCGGCGTTCCGCAGCTCGAGCGCCTCGGTCACGTCGGCGACGCCGAGGTGGTCGGCGCCCGCCTCGAGGGCCACCCGGGCGGCGGTCACGGCGCCATGCCCGTAGCCGTCGGCCTTCACGACCGCCATGAGGTGCCGGCTCGGCGCGAGGCGGCGCAGGAGCTCGACGTTGTGCGCGATCGCGTCGATCGCGATGCGCGCCTCGCGGAACGGTCGGGCGCTCACACCGACTCCGCCACGACGAACGCCGTCGCGATGCCGCCGTCGTGCGACATCGATACGTGGATGCGGCCGATGCCGCGCTGCGCGGCGATCTCGGCCACCCGCCCGGCGAGGGCGAAATCGGGATTGCCGTCGGCATCCGTCTCGATCGCCATCTCGACCCAGCGGATGCCGTCGGTCTCGCCGAGGGCCTTCATGAGGGCCTCCTTCGCGGCGAAGCGGCCGGCGAGGGAGCGCAGCGGCAGCGCGCGCTCGCCCTCCGCGAAGAGGCGCTCGAGAAGGCCGGGCGTGCGACTCAGCGCCCGCTCGAAGCGCGCGAGGTCGACGACGTCGACACCGATGCCCACGATCACGACCGCACCGCGCAGCCCCGGCTACTCGACCGTGACCGACTTGGCGAGGTTGCGGGGCTGGTCGACGTCGAGGCCCTTCGCGGCCGCGAGCTCCATGCCGAAGATGTGCAGGGGGACGACGGCGAGCAGCGGCTCGAAGAACGGCGAGGCGAGCGGGATGCGGATGACCTCGTCGGCGTGCGGGAGCACCGCGGCGTCGCCCTGCTCGGCGATCGCGATGACGCGGGCGCCGCGCGCGCGGATCTCCTGGATGTTCGAGACGACCTTCGCGTGGAGCGAGTTCGGGTCGCGCGGGCTCGGCACGATCACGAAGACGATCTGGCCGGGCTCGATGAGGGCGATCGGCCCGTGCTTGAGCTCGCCCGCGGCGAAGCCCTCGGCGTGGATGTACGCGAGCTCCTTGAGCTTGAGCGCGCCCTCGAGCGCGACCGGGTAGCCCACGTGGCGGCCGAGGAAGAGGACGGACTGCGTGTCGGCCATCCACTTCGCCATCTCGCGGATGCGCTCGCCCGATGCGAGGACGGACGCGAGCTTGTCCGGAACGGCCTGCAGCTCGCGCACGAGGCCGCGAGCGCGGGCGTCGTCGAGCGTGCCGCGGACCTGCCCGAGCTGGATGCCGAAGAGGTACATCGCGGTGATCTGCGCGACGAACGCCTTCGTCGAGGCGACGGCGACCTCGGGGCCGGCGTGCGTGTAGACGACGGCATCGGACTCGCGCGGGATCGTCGCGCCCTGCGTGTTGCAGATCGAGAGGGTGCGGGCGCCCTGCTCGCGGGCGTACTTGACCGCCATGAGCGTGTCCATCGTCTCGCCCGACTGGCTGATCGACACGACGAGGGTGCGCTCGCTCAGCACCGGCTCGCGATAGCGGAACTCGTGAGCGAGCTCGACGTCGACGGGGACGCGCGCCCACTGCTCGATCGCGTACTTGCCGACCATGCCCGCATAGGCGGCCGTGCCGCACGCGATGACGACGACGCGGTCGATGTCGCGGAGGGTGTCGGCGTCGAGGCCCTCGAGCTCGGGGATCCGCACGAGGCCGTCCTCGATCCGGCCGATGATCGTCTTCGCGACCGCCTCGGGCTCCTCGCTGATCTCCTTCGCCATGAAGCTCGACCAACCGCCCTTGTCGGCGGCGGACGCGTCCCAGTCGACCTCGAAGGTCTTCGCCTCGACGGGCGCGCCGTGGAAGTCGACGACCTCGACGCTGTCGGGTCGGATCGTGACGAGCTGGTCCTGGCCGATCTCCATCGCCTGCTTGGTGTAGGCGACGAAGGCCGCGACGTCGGAGCCGAGGAAGTTCTCGCCCTCGCCGAGCCCGATCACGAGAGGCGAGTTGCGGCGCGCGCCGACGACGACGCCCGGCTGGTCGGCGTGCACGGCGAGGAGCGTGAATGCGCCCTCGAACCGATTGACGACCTGCAGCATCGCGGTCGTCAGATCGCCCGTCGCGCGGTAGGCGTCGCCGACGAGCAGCGCGGCGACCTCGGAGTCGGTCTGCGAGCTGAACTCGTGGCCGCTCGCGAGCAGCTCGTCCTTGAGCTCGCCGAAGTTCTCGATGATGCCGTTGTGGATGAGGGCGAGCTTCCCGCCATCGCCCAGGTGCGGATGCGCGTTCTCGTCGGTGGGGCCGCCGTGCGTCGCCCAGCGCGTGTGGCCGATGCCCGTCGCGCCGTCGGCGAGGGGCGTGGCCCCGAGGTCGTCCGTGAGGACCGCGAGCTTGCCCGCGTGCTTGCGCGTGCCCAGGTGGCCGTCCGCGTCGATCACGGCGACGCCCGCGGAGTCGTAGCCCCGGTACTCCAGCCGCTTGAGCCCGCCGATCAGAACGTCGACGCTCCCCCGGGATCCGACATAGCCCACGATTCCGCACATGAGGTCGAGTCTATTGCCCGGCGGGAGGCGGGGTGGCCGGGCACTACTGTGGAGCCGATGTCCGAGGCGAGCGCAGCGCGCGACAACTCCCCCTTCGTCGAGCTCGATCGACGCCGCTGGGCCGCGCTCGCACCCGCCACGCCGCAGCCCCTGAGCGAGACCGAGCTCGTCCAGCTCCGCGGTCTCGGCGATCAGCTCGACCTCCAGGAGGTCGCCGAGGTCTACGTGCCGCTCAGCCGGCTCATCTCGCTCTACGCCGTCGGAGCGCGCCGCCTGCACGACTCGACCCGCGAGTTCCTCGGGGCGCCCGGGTCGAGCACGCCCTTCGTGATCGGAGTCGCGGGCTCCGTCGCGGTCGGCAAGTCGACGATCGCGCGCCTGCTGCGCGAGCTCCTCTCGCGCTGGCCGGACACCCCCCGGGTCGAGCTCGTCACGACGGACGGCTTCCTCCTCCCCACCGCTGAGCTCGGGCGCCGAGGCATCCTGCACCGGAAGGGGTTCCCCGAGTCGTACGACCGTCGGGCCCTCCTGCGGTTCGTCTCGCGCATCAAGGCCGGCGCCGACGAGGTGCGCGCCCCCGTCTACTCGCACCTGAGCTACGACATCGTGCCCGATGCCGAGATCATCGTGCGGCGCCCCGACATCCTCATCGTCGAGGGGCTCAACGTGCTGCAGCCGCCCGGGCCGGGCGCCGCGCTCGCGGTGAGCGACCTCTTCGACTTCACGATCTACGTGGATGCCCGCACGAGCGACATCGCGCAGTGGTACGAGGATCGCTTCCTCGCCCTGCAGCGCGGAGCCTTCGTCGATCCGCGCAGCTACTTCCACCGCTACGCGGCGCTGTCGCACGAGCAGGCGGTCGCGAAGGCGCGCGAGATCTGGCGCGAGATCAACGAGCCGAACCTCGTGCAGAACATCCTGCCGACGCGGGCGCGCGCGTCGCTCGTCCTCCGCAAGGAGAGCGATCACGCCGTCTCGACGGTGCTCCTCCGCAAGATCTGACGGCAGCGCCGCCGCGGGAGGCGCGACTCAGACGGCGAGCTGCTCGCGGACGACCTCGGCGAGGCGGTCGGCCATCGCCTGCGCCGTCTCCTCCGTCGCGGCCTCGACCATCACGCGCACCATCTGCTCGGTGCCGCTCGCGCGCAGCAGCACGCGGCCGGTGTCGCCGAGCTCGGCCTCGACCTCGGCGACGGCGGCCGCGATGCCCGCGTGGCCCGCGAGCCCGGTGCGGTCGACGCCGCGCACGTTGATCAGCACCTGCGGGAACACCGTCATGACGCTCGCGAGCTCGGCGAGGCTCTTGCCCGTGCGCGCCATCTCGGCGGCGAGCTGGATGCCCGTGAGGATGCCGTCGCCCGTCGTGGCGTGCCGGCTGAAGATGATGTGGCCCGACTGCTCGCCGCCGAGGCTCAGCTGGTGCTCGGCGAGAGCCTCGAGGACGTAGCGGTCGCCGACCCCGGTCTCGATGATGCGGATGCCCCGCTCGGCCATCGCGCGCTTGAGGCCGAGGTTGCTCATGACGGTGACGACGAGCGTGTCGTCGACGAGCAGCCCGCGCCCGTGCTCGGCGACCGCGAGGATCGCCATGATCATGTCGCCGTCGACGACCTGGCCACGGGCATCCACGGCGAGGCAGCGGTCGGCGTCGCCGTCGTGGGCGATGCCGAGATCGGCGCCCGTCTCGATGACCGTCCGCTGCAGGAGCTCGAGGTGGGTCGAGCCGACGCCGTCGTTGATGTTGAGGCCGTCGGGGTCGGAGCCGATGACCGTGACCTTCGCGCCCGCGTCGGCGAAGACCTGCGGCGAGATGCCGGCCGCCGCGCCGTGGGCGCAGTCGATGACGACGTGCAGGCCGTCGAGGCGCACGTCGAGCGTGCCGAGCAGGTGCAGGACGTAGCGGTCCTCCGCGTCGGCGAACCGGCGGATGCGCCCCACGCCGCCGCCCGTCGGTGCGAGCTTGTCGCCGGCCATCGCGGCCTCGATGCGGTCCTCCACCTCGTCGGGCAGCTTGACGCCGCCGTAGGAGAAGAACTTGATGCCGTTGTCGGGCGCAGGATTGTGCGAGGCCGAGATCATGACGCCGAAGTCGGCGCGGATGTCGCTCACGAGGAACGCGGCCGCGGGCGTCGGGATCACGCCCGCGTCGAGGACGTCGATGCCCGACGACGCGAGACCCGCCGCGACCGCGGCGGTCAGGAACTCGCCGGAGACGCGCGGATCGCGCGCCACGACCGCGCGCGGTCGCTTGCCCTGAGCGCGGAGCTCGTCGGCGTGACGGCCCTGCGTGAGGACGAGAGCGGCGGCCTGGGCGAGGCCGAGGGCCAGGTCAGCGGTGAGATCACCGTTGGCCAGCCCCCGGACCCCGTCCGTGCCGAAGAGTCGACCCATGTCGATCGAGGCGCGAGCAGCCGGAGCGCGTTAGCGCTTCGAGTACTGGGGCGCCTTGCGAGCCTTCTTGAGACCGGCCTTCTTGCGCTCGATGACGCGGGCGTCGCGCGTGAGGAAGCCCGCCTTCTTGAGCGTCGCGCGGTTGTTCTCGCGGTCGATCTCGTTGAGCGCGCGGGCGATCGCGAGGCGCAGCGCGCCCGCCTGGCCCGAGGGGCCGCCGCCGGTGATGCGCGCGGTGACGTCGTAGGCGCCGCCGAGCTGCAGGATCGTCAGCGGGTCGTTGATGAGCTGCTGGTGCAGCTTGTTCGGGAAGTAGTCCTCGAGGGTGCGGCCGTTCACCTTGTAGGTGCCGGCGCCGGGGACGAGGCGCACGCGGGCGATGGCCTGCTTGCGGCGGCCCACGGCTGCGCCGGAGACGGAGAGGACGGCGCGGGGCGCGGCCTCAGCCGGCGCCGCGGTGGACTCGGTCGTGTAGCTCTCGGGAGCGGGAGCTGCGTCGTTGGTGATGTCGTTCGCCACGGTATCGATCCTTGAAGTCGTCAGGCGGTCGCTACTGGGCGACCTGGTCGAGGGTGAAGGTCTTGGGCTGCTGCGCCGCGTGCGGGTGCTCGGCACCGCGGTAGACCTTGAGCTTCTTGAGCTGGGCGCGGCCGAGGCTGTTCTTCGGCAGCATGCCGCGGATCGCCTTCTCGACGGCGCGCTCGGGGTTCTTCTCGAGCAGCTCGGAGTACGAGGTGGCCGTGAGGCCGCCCGGGTAGCCGGAGTGGCGGTAGGCCTTCTTCTGCGCGAGCTTCGACCCCGTGAGCGCGACCTTGTCGGCGTTCACGATGATGACGAAGTCGCCCATGTCCATGTGCTGGGCGAAGGTGGGCTTGTGCTTGCCGCGGAGGAGGGCGGCGGCGTGGCTGGCAAGGCGACCCAGGACGACATCGGTTGCGTCGATGATGACCCAGTCGCGCTTGACGTCAGCGGGCGTGGGGCTGAACGTGCGCGTCACAGTACGTGCTTTCTTGTCGAGGTGTTCGTGAATCCCGCTCCGGTGGGTGGTTTCGTGCGGATCGCACGGGAACGTCCCGGTGGAGGGCTCAACTGGATGACCGTCGGCGACGGACACCAAGGGGCAAGCCTAGATCACCGAGGTTCTGCGGTCAATTCGCGCTTCGCCCGCGTCTGCTCGGCCCGCACGGCGAGCGCCGCGTCGTCGGGGTAGCCGACCTCCACGAGCGTGAGGCCCTTCGCGCCCACGACGGGGAAGTCGTTCGTCCTGGCTGCGCCGTCGCGGACCGCGACCAGGCGCTCGGCATCGAGCCTGCCGAGCCCGACGGCCACGGCGGCGCCCACGAGCGCGCGCACCATCGAGTGGCAGAAGGCGTCGGCCCGCACGGCGGCGACGAGCACTCCGTCGGCGCCGCGGGTCCACGAGTAGTCGAGCAGCGTGCGGATCGTCGTCGCGCCCTCGCGCGGTCGGCAGAAGGCGGCGAAGTCGTGGAGTCCGACGAGAGCGCGCGCCGCGGCATCCATCGCCTCGCCGTCGAGCGGGGACGGCAGCCACAGCGTGTGCCCTCGTCGGCGGGGGTCGCGCTCGGCGGTCGCGTCGGCGAGCCGGTACTCGTAGCGGCGCCAGACGGGCGAGAAGCGCGCGTCGAACCCGGGAGGGGCGATCGAGGCGCGGTGGACGACGACATCGCCCTCGGCTCCCGCGATGCCGGTGAGTCGGCGGACGAGCGAGGCCTCGGCGGTGTCGTCGACGCGCGTCGACCCGCGGCGCCCGCGGTCGAGCGCCGCCCACTGCTCGCGCGAGACGTCGAAGTGCGCGACCTGGCCGGTCGCGTGGACGCCGGCGTCGGTGCGGCCCGCGACGGTGAGGGTCGGGGCGGGCTGATCGGGTACGGCCCGACCCAGGATGGTCGCGAGCGCGGCCTCGAGCTCGCCCTGCACGGTGCGGAGGCCCGGTTGCCGGCTCCAGCCGGAGAACGCGGTGCCGTCGTACGCGAGGTCGAGGCGCAGGCGCACGACGGGCTCGGGGGTCACGAGCGACTCGGGGGTCACGAGCGAGAAGTCTACGGCGCGTCCGTTTTGACGGCGCGGGGTCGACGGGCGACCCTGGAGGGGCCATGAGCTCCTCGACCGTCACGTCGAGCGCGGGCGACAGGCTCCCCGGGCTCGACGGGCTGCGGGCCCTCGCGATCGTGCTCGTCCTCGCCTATCACCTCTTCCCGGGCCTCGCCCCGGGCGGGTTCGTCGGCGTCGACGTCTTCCTCGTCGTGAGCGGATACCTCATCACCGCCCTCCTGCTCGCCGAGCACGAGAGATCCGGGCGCATCGCGCTCGGCCGCTTCTGGCGCCGCCGCGCGCGCCGGCTGGTGCCGGCCCTCGCGCTCGTCGTCGGCGTCTCCGTCACCGCCGCGGCGCTCATCGGCGGCGACGTGCTCGTCGGGATCGGCTGGCAGCTCGTCGGAGCCGCGACCTTCTCGAGCAACTGGCTCGCGATCGCGCAGGGCGCGAGCTACCTCGAGCAGTCGAGCCCCGAGCTGCTGCGCCACGCGTGGTCGCTCGCGGTCGAGGAGCAGTTCTACCTGCTCTGGCCCCTCGCCCTGCTCGCGCTGCTGCTCATCCCGCGCCGCGCCCCGCGCGCTCTCATCGTCGTCGGCCTCGCGGCCGCCTCGGCCGTCGCCATGGCGGTCGTCGCGGGCGACCCGGCAGTGGATCCGGCTGCCGCCTCGACGGCGTACTACTCGACGCTCACGCACGGCGCCGGACTGCTCGCAGGGGCGGCGCTCGCGATCGCGCGGACGCCGCTGTCGGGGGCGCGCGCTCGCGCGACGCGCATCCCGGCCGTCGTCGCCGATGCCGCAGCGGCCGTCGCCGTCGTCGGGATCGTCCTGGCCGCGAGCGCGCTCGCGGTCGACGACGCCCTCGCCTACCGCGGCGGCATCGCGCTCGTCGTGGCGCTCACGGTCGTGCTGCTCGTCGCCGCCGACCACCCCGAGGGGCGCGCTGCGGCGACCCTCGACGCGCCGCTGCCGCGCTGGATCGGCGAGCGCTCCTACGGCCTGTACCTCTGGCACTGGCCGCTCATCGTGCTGCTGGGCGCCGCCCTCCCGGCGGTCGAGCGCGTCGGCGCCGGGGGGTGGATGCTCGGCGCCATCGCCCTCGCGGCGAGCGTCGTCCTCGCCGCGGCCTCCTACCGCTGGCTCGAGCAGCCCGTGCGCCGCGACGGCCTCGCCCTCCTCCGGCGCCGCGAGCGTCGCGTCGGGCGCCTGGCCCTCGCGGCGGCGCTCGTCGGCGCCATCGCCGTCGGCGCGAGTGCGGCCATCGTGCGCTCGCCGGGCGCCTCGAGCGCGGCCGCCGCGATCGCCGCGGGCGAGGCCGCGCTGCGCGAGCCGGCCGAACCGCCGGCGCCGTCCGTCCCGCCGGAGCCGATCATCACGACGGCGCCCACTCCCCCGCCGACGACGCCGCCCGGCGACGAGGTGCTCGCGATCGGCGACTCGGTCATGCTCGCCTCGGCACCCGCGCTGCAGGAGCGCTACCCGGGCATCGCGATCGACGCCGCGGTGTCGCGGCAGATGCGCCAGGCGCCCGAGATCCTCCGCGGGCTCGCCGAGCGGGGCGAGCTGCGGCCCACGGTCGTCGTCGCGCTCGGCACGAACGGGCCGATCGAGGCGGAGACCCTCGACGAGGTCCGCCGGATCCTCGGCCCCGAGCGCGAGCTCGTGCTCGTCACGACGCAGGCGCCGCGCGGCTGGACCGACGGCGTCAACAGCACCCTGACCGCTTTCGCCGACCGCTACCGCGCGGTCGAGCTGAGCGACTGGCGCTCGGCGATCCAGCCGAGGCTCGACCTGCTCGCGGGCGATCAGATCCACCCGGGGCCGACGGGAGGCAGGGTCTACGCGGAAGCCCTGGAGGCGCCGCTCACCCGCCTCGCCTCGCTGCCGCGCGTCGCGGACTACCTCGCGGACCCGCTCGACCGGGGCTGAGCGCCGGAGGGCGACCGCGCGCGGAGGCGACGGTCAGTAGGCGATGCGGTAGGAGACATCCCGCGACGTCGCCGCGAAGCCGAGCCGCGTGTAGACGCCGAGCGCACCCGTGGGGTTCTCGGCATCGACGTCGAGCACGACTCGCTCGAGGCCGGCCTCGCGCGCGGCGCGCATGACGTCGGCGAGGAGGGCGCTCGCGAGCCCGCGCCCGCGCCACTCGCGCACCGTCCCGACGAGGCCGATGTAGCAGCCGGTGAAGCCCTGGCGCTCCCAGTCGTCCTCGTTGATCTCGGTGAGCACGAAGCCGACGACCTCGTCGTCGACGAGGGCGATGCGGCTGAGGTCGGGTCGGGCGCTCGGCAGGGCGAGCATCGAGCTCCACCCCTCGACGGTCGCGGGCTGGCTGCCCCAGTGGTCGGCGAAGCTCGAGTTCTTCGCCCGCCGCACCGCCTCCGAGCGCTTGACGCTCATCGGCTCGACGCGCACGCCGTCGGGGAGCGGCCGCTCGAGATCCGCGCCGTCGAGCACAGCGACGAGGCTCGTGAAGTAGCGGGCGGGCTCGAACCCGGAGCGCTCGAGCAGCCGCCCGTGCTCGGGCGCCCGGTCGGGAGCGTACGAGAGCACCCAGGCAGGCAGGATGCTGTCGCTGCGCGACAGGCGCTGCTCGGCGCGCGCTCGCTGCCAGTCGAGCAGTCGCCGCCCGAGCCCCTGGCCGCGACGCTCGGGGTGCACGCCGCCGGGCAGGATGACCCGCAGCAGCGACTCGGGCTCGGGCATCTCGATGACGAGACCCCACGCGACGAGCGCGCCGTCGGCGTCGTGGGCCAGGGCGCTGTCGAGCGGCAGGTCGATCCAGGAGTGCTCGAGCTCGTCGACGATCTCTGCGAGGCTCTCGCTCCAGTCGGGGTGGTCGCGACGGCTCATGGCCTCGAGGAGGCCCGTGATCGCGGGGGCGTCGTCGCTCGTCGCCGGCCGCCAGGTGACGCCGTCGAGGGCGTCGGGGAGACGGACCTCGGGCGGCGCGGGGATGCGTTCGCGGAGCGGGCGCAGAGCGGCGGGCTCGGTCATGGCAAAAGAGTAGGGCCCCGTCCGATCTGCGGGTTCTAACGGTGGTCGCAACACCCCGAGTTTCGGGAGGTTGCGACCACCGTGTCTTTTTCGGAGCAGCGCAAGCAGTTCCTCGTCTTGCTGGACGAGGTCGGCAGTGTCCAAGTTGCCGCACGTGAGCTGGGGGTGAATGCGAACACCGCATACGGCTGGGCTCGACAGGCGGGCAAGCGTTCGATTCGTCAAGCTCGACCCGATCCGCGCCGCGCTGAGTTCGCTCGATTGCGTGCGTCGGGCAAGACCCGCCGGGAGGCGGCCACTGCTGTCGGTATCCACACGCGCACTGCCAGGGACTGGGATCGCGGTATCCGCAAGTCGCGAAACTCACGGTTCTATCCAGACGGGCGGCGCGTGGATTACGCGACCGGGCGCACCACGA
>JBKHYA010000014.1:0-28550 GCA_046565745.1 Actinomycetes bacterium | reverse complement strand
GTGAGGTAGAGCGCCGTCACCCGCCCGCGGATCGCCGGCCGCGTCGTCGTCTGCACGTATGCGTTCGACGAGGTGATCATCGTGAGCGAGGTGAACCCGACGAGCACGAGCGCGGCGGCGAACGTCTCGAAGGTCGGCATGAGCGACGCCGCGGCGGTGCTGAACGAGAACCCGAGCGCCGCGAGCGCGATGACCCGCAGGCGCGGCCGTTCGCGTCGCGCCGACATGAGGGCGCCGGTCACCGATCCGATGGCGAGGATGCTCGACAGCAGGCCGAACGCCGTGGCATCCCGCCCGAACTCGACCCGGGCCATGGTCGCGGTGAAGATGCCGAAGTTGAAGCCGAACGTGCCGACGAGGAAGACCATCGTGAACACGACGACGAGGTCGCCGCGGCGGCGCACGTACTGGATGCCCGCCTTGAGCTGCCCGCGCCCCTTCTTCTCCTTCTTGAGGGGGTGCAGCTGGTCGCCGCGCAGCATCGCGAGGGCGAGCAGCGTCGCGGCGTACGTCGCGCCGTTGATCGCGATGACCCAGCCGGCGCCGATCGTGGCGACGAGGAGGCCGGCGACGGCCGGTCCGATGAGGCGCGCGACGTTGAACGACGCCGAGTTGAGCGCGACGGCGTTGGGCAGCTGGGTCGGCCCGACGAGCTCGCCGACGAAGGTCTGGCGCACGGGAGCGTCGAGCGCGGTCGCGATGCCGAGCCCGAGGGCGAAGAGGTAGACCATCCAGAGCTCGGCGACGTCGAGGATGACGATGAGCCCGAGGCCGAGCGCGAGCAGGCCCTGCAGCGCCTGCGTCGCGGCGAGCAGCTTCCTGCCCGCGAACCGGTCGGCGATGATGCCCGCGTACGGACCGATGACCAGAGCGGGCCCGAACTGCAGCGCCATCGCGACGCCGACCGCCGCGGCGTCCTCGTTGGTGAGGTCGGTGAGGATGAGCCAGTCCTGCGCGGTGCGGTTCATCCACGCACCGATGTTCGACACCATCGCTCCGACGAACCAGATCCGGTAGTTCAGGAGCCCGAGGCTGCGGAACATCGTCCTCACGAGTCGGCGAGCTTCCGCAGCACGGGGCGCACGGCCTCGAGCGCCGCGCGCTCGTCGGGCTCGAGCGCGTCCAGCTGGCGGTGGAACCAGGCGGTGCGCAGTCGTCGGGTCTCGGCGATGAGGTCGTCGCCCGCCGGGGTGAGGCTCACCCACACCTGGCGCGCATCCGTCTCACTGGGCTCTCGGCGCACGACGCCGGCGGCCTCGAGGGCGTTGAGGGTGCGGTTCATCGAGGGAGGGCTCACGCGCTCGCGCTCGGCGAGCACGCCGGGGGAGGTGCGGCCGTGCGTCTCGAGCTGCCACAGCACCCCGAGCTGCGTGTCGGTGATGCCCTCTCCGCCGCGCTCGGCACGGATGCGCCGCGCCACCTTCTGGATCAGCACGCGCAGCTCTTCGTCGGGGTCGCTCGCAGTCGTCATGTCATCGTTAGCGTAGGTCATTACCCTGGCTAACGACTTCGGGCCGTCGAGCATTCCCTCAGCGTCCGGCGCGCCCGGCGACCCCTGCCGCCGCGCCCCGCGCGCCCCCTACGATGAACGCCGGGAGGCCCACTCATGGTGAAGTTCATCGCCGAACGCGACCACCGCACGTTCGTTGACGCCCAGGGCGTCACGATCCACTACTACGTGTGGGCGCCCGGTCGGCCGAAGGCCGTCGTGCAGCTCGCGCACGGCGTGGGCGAGCACGCCCTGCGCTACGAGGTCCTCGCGCAGGAGCTCGTCAACGCCGGCTACGCCGTCTACGCCGACGACCACCGCGGCCACGGCATGACGGGCGTCGAGATGACCGACGGCGACTCCTCGAAGATGGGCAGGCTGGGCCCGGGCGGGCTGCGCGCGACGATCCAGGATCTCCGCGACCTCAGCGCGATCATCCGCACCGATCACCCCGAGCTCCCGCTCGTGCTCCTCGGGCACTCGTGGGGCTCGCTCATGGCGCAGATCATCCTCAACGACCACGCCGCCGACTACGACGCCGCCGTGCTCACGGGCACGAGCTACCGGATGCCCGGCTACATGAACTCCGGCGACCTCAACGCCAAGCACGCCCACCTCGGCGACACGGGCGTCGAGTGGCTGAGCCGCGACCCCGAGGTGCACCAGCTCTTCCGGGCCGACCCGCTCACCTTCGACGCGAAGATCCTCAAGCTCTTCGGCGTGCGCGACGGGCTGCGCCTCTTCGGCCGCCCGAAGCGCCTTGGCCGCGACATCCCCCTGCTCGTCATGGTCGGCGACGACGACCCGCTCGGCGGCGAGCCCGGCGCGGTGAAGCTCGTCGAGGAGTACGCGCGCCGCGGCGGCCTCACCGACATCGAGCTCGCCGTCTACCCGGAGGCCCGCCACGAGGTCTTCAACGAGCTGAATCAGGCGGATGTCCGGCGCGACTTCATCGAGTGGATGGACGACCGGCTCTTCCCGACCGCCTAGTGCGCGTGCCCGCCGGGCAGCGACACGGCGGTGAGCAGCATGACGCTCGGCTCGAGCGCCTCGACCCGGTGCGTCGCGTCGGGGATGCGCACGAGCATCCCGGGCAGCGCCTCGATCTCGTGGTCGCCCGTCTCGCTCGACCACGACAGCCGCATCCGGCCGCGCAGCACGCGCAGCGTCGCCTCGCCCGGGTTGCCGTGCGCGGGCAGCCCGCCGCCCGTGTCGAAGGCCATCGCGAGGTGCCGCAGCGTCGACTGGCCGAGATCGAGCTTCAGCGTCGCGCGCTTCTCGGGCGAGGCGAGCGCCTGCTCGAGCAGGTGGTCGGCGAGGCGGTCGAGGTCGTGTGCGAGGGAGTCCATGACCGCACCCTACGCCGCCGCCCACCCGCTGAGTAGCCTGGCCTGAGTAGCCTGGACCGATGCCGACGACTCTGCCTCCCTTCGTCTCCGCCGCCGAGCTCGAGGGCCTCATCGCCGAGGCCGGTCGCGACGAGCGCCGCCTCGTCGTCGCCGACGTGCGCTGGTACCTCGACGGCCGCTCCGGCCGCGACGCCTTCCACGCCGGCCACATCGCGGGCGCCGTCTTCGTCGACCTCGACGAGTGGCTCGCGGGCCCGCCGAGCGCGGCCGAGGGCCGCCACCCGCTGCCCGACCCCGAGCGCTTCGCCCGCGGCATGAGCGAGGCGGGCATCGGCGACGACACAACGGTCGTGGCCTATGACGACGCCGGCGGCGTCATCGCGGCCCGCCTGGTGTGGATGCTGCGCGCACTCGGCCACGACGCCGCCGTTCTCGACGGCGGCATCTCGAGCTGGCCCGGCGAGCTCGGCGCGGGTGCCACGGTGGCCGGGCGGCGAGCCCAGCCGCGCGCCGACGCGACGTTCACCCCGCAGCCGTGGCCAGCATCCGCCCTCGCCTCGATTGACGAGACGCAAGCCAGGGCCGCCGACGGCAGCGCCCTCGTGCTCGACGCCCGCACCGCCGACCGCTTCGCCGGCGAGACCGAACCGGTCGATGCCCGTGCCGGGCACATCCCGGGCGCGCGCAACCTGTCGGTGCGCGACCACGTCGGCGGCGACGGTCGACTGCGCGACCTCGACGAGCTGCGCGCCCGCTTCGCCGCCGTCGGGGCCGGCGTCGATGACTCCGGAGCGCAGCGCGACGTCATCGCCTACTGCGGCTCGGGCGTGACCGCGTGCCACGAGCTGCTCGTGCTCGAGCACACGGGGCTCGGCCGCGGCCGGCTCTTCTCGGGCTCGTGGTCGCAGTACGCCGCCGACGCCGACCGCCCGCTCGCGACCGGTGCCTAGCCGCGCCCTCCTAGGCTGGCCTCATGCATGGTGAGTACAAGGTCCCCGGAGGCAAGCTCGTCGTCGTCGACCTCGAGGTCGACAACGGCGTCATCAGCGAGTTCCGGCTCGCGGGCGACTTCTTCGTCGAGCCCGACGAGACGATCCCCGCGATCGACGCGGCGGTGCGCGGGATGTCCGCCGACGCCGATCACGCCGCCTTCGCGCGCGCGATCTCCGCGGCCATCCCGCCCGGCGCCGTGCTGCTCGGATTCAGCGCCGACGCGGTCGCGACGACGATCCGCCGCGCGCTCGCCGAGGCGACGGCGTTCACCGACTACGAGTGGAGCCTCATCGTCGGCCCGCCGCTCACCCCGCAGCAGCAGATGGCCGCCGACCAGGTGCTCGCCGAGGAGGTGGGCGACGGCCGCCGCGGCCCGACCCTGCGCATCTGGGAGTGGGATCGCCCCGCTGTCGTCATCGGCTCGTTCCAGTCGGTGAAGAACGAGGTGGATGCCGGCAACGCCGCCAAGTACGGCTTTCCGGTGGTGCGCCGCATCTCCGGCGGCGGCGCGATGTTCATGGAGGCAGGCAGCGTCGTCACCTACTCGCTCTACGCGCCCATCGAGCTCGTGCAGGGCATGAGCTTCGCCGAGTCGTACGCCTTCCTCGACGAGTGGGTCATCGAGGGCCTCAAGGGCCTCGGCATCGAGGCGAGCTACCAGCCGCTCAACGACATCACGAGCACGATGGGCAAGATCGGCGGAGCCGCGCAGAAGCGCCTCGGCTCGGGTGCCGTGCTGCACCATGTGACGATGAGCTACGACATGGACGGCGACCGCATGGTCGAGGTGCTGCGCATCGGCCGCGAGAAGCTCAGCGACAAGGGCGTCAAGAGCGCCAACAAGCGCGTCGACCCGCTGCGCAGCCAGACGGGCCTGCCGCGGGAGGAGATCATCGACCGCCTGGTCGCGACCTTCCGTGCCCGCAACGGCCTCACCGAGTCGGCGATCACGCCCGAGGAGCTCGCCCGCATCGACGCTCTCGTGGCCGAGAAGTTCAGCACCGAGGAGTGGCTGCACCGCGTTCCGTAGCCCAACTTGTCGTTGTCGATTTAGCCTGCGGAAGCTACGACAAAAATGCTAAATTGTCGTTGTTCTTTAAATCTGGGGGAACGGTGACAAATTCGGAAGGTGAGCGCCCTGGTCGAGGGCGGCCCAGTCGGCACGTGGTTTACCTGCGATTTGCAGCTGCGATCGACGAACTCGCCAACTACGGCGGGCTTCCCAAGCCGTACGAGGCGAAGACGCTGTGGGATGACCTATGGCATCTTGAGGCACATCACTCCACCGCGCTCGAAGGCAACACTCTCGTGCTCCGAGAGGTAGAGGTCCTGCTCGAACAAGGCCGCGCAGTGGGCTCGAAAGAGCTGAAGGACTACATGGAAGTCCTCGGATATGCGGAAGCGGCGCGCTGGGTGTACCAGCAGGCGATCGAGCCTGAGGGCTGGACACACGATGGGCTCGTGTCCATCACCGAGGTCCGACGCATCCACGCCCTGACCATGGCCAAGGTGTGGGAAGTGGCTCCGCACCTCGATGCCAATGACGCTGAGGGACCGGGCAATTGGCGCCAACACGAGATAAAGGAATTCGGTGGTGGGATGAAGCCACCGACGTTTCCTCTGATCGCATCGGAGATCGGCTCGTGGGTGGACCAAGCGAACGCTCTTCCTGCGCGTCTCGCGGACCGAACGCTCGCGATCGCCGACGTGCCGCGGGAGCTCGCGAGGTTGCACCGCCAGTTCGAGTGGATTCATCCATTCATCGATGGAAACGGACGCACCGGCCGCCTGCTCCTCAACCTCCTGCTCATCCGTCTCGGATGGCCGCCAGCGATCATCCTCAAGAGCGAACTCCGAAAGTACCTACGAGCGCTGGAGCGCTCGGACCACGGCGATGATGGGCCGCTGGCGGAGGTGATCAGTCGATCGGTCGTGAGCAACCTGCACCGGCTGATCCCCAACATTGCGGGACCGGCGAAGTACGTTCCGCTAGAAGCCCTGGTAGACGAGGAGTTCAGCCTGCTGGCGCTCAGGCAGGCTGCCTCGCGGGGTCGACTTGACACGATCATTGGCGCCGATGGGCGTTATCGATCGAGCAAAGCCGCGGTCTTGGAGTACAAGGCATCGAAGTACGTCCGCGGTGGGAAGGACTCGTAACCGGGACCGAGGAGTGGCTGCACCGCGTTCCGTAGCGGGCGGATGCTCGAGCCCGGCCTCCGGGTTCACCGAGCGTTCATCGGCTCCCGCCGACAGGCCGGGTATTCTGGGCCGGTGCCGGAGTGGGGTTGGATCATCGTCGTGGGCGCGGCCGCGGTCGCTGCACTCATCGCCCACGCGCTCGGCTGGATCGACCTGAGTGACAAGTCGCGGCGCCGCGGATCCGGCTCCGGGTCGGGCATGTTCGGCATCGGCGACGAGGTCTTCAACCCGACCAAGCACGAGGCGCAGGTCGAGCTCGACCGCCAGACGATCCTCCCCGCGCCCGCTCCGCTGCCGGGCGACGGCGACAAGGGCGTGGCCGACTCGGGCCCCGGCTACTCGGGTCGCCTCCGCATCGACGTCCCCTCCGACCGCTAGCCGCACGGCGCTCGCCGCGCCGCCGCGCCGCGCCCCGCTCATCGACTCGGGCGCTTCCGTCGAGCCGGGCCTTTCGTAGCCCCGACTCGACGCATACCCCCGACTCGACGTGGTGGAGGCAGGGTCAGCGGCGTCAGCGGGTCGTGAGGTCCGCGTACTCGGGGTGGCGGCGCATCCACATCACGACGAACGGGCACGACGGCACGATGCGGTCGGTGCTCTCGGTGCGCAGGTGGTCGAGGATCGCCTGCACCATGTCGCCGCCCACGCCCTTGCTGCGCAGGAACGGCGGCACCTCGGCGTGGATCAGCCGCAGCTGGCCGGGGGAGGCGTCGTAGACGATGAAGCCCTGGAGCTCGCCCGCGGCGTCGTGCACCGTGTAGCGGTCGGCGTCGGGCTCGTGCGTGACGGTGAGGCTCATGACGGGCACCCTACCGAGGCGCGGTGAGCGGCGCCGGGGTGCATGCAGGGCGTGCTCAGGCGCACCAGCAGCGGGTGAACGGCGCGCTCAGGCGCTCTGGCGCACCACGATGTCGGTCGGCATGATCGTGCGGCGCGCGGCGTCCTCGCCGCGCAGCAGCTGCAGGAGGGTGCGGGCGAGCAGGCGGCCCTGCTCCTCAGAGGGCTGGCGCACGGTCGTGAGGGCGACCTCGCCCGTGAGGGCCGCGGGACTGTCGTCGAAGCCCATGACCTTGACGTCGTCGGGCACGCGCAGGCCGCGCTCGCGCAGGGCCGTCACGGCTCCGACCGCCATGAGGTCGCTCGCGACGAACAGGCCGTCGAAGCTCTCGCCGCGATCGAGCAGCTCGCGCGCCGCCCGGGCGCCGCCCGTCATCGTGAAGTCGCCGTCCGCGACGAGGTCGGCGGGCATCCCCGCCTCGGCGAGCGCGCGACGGAAACCCTCGAGGCGGTCGATGCCGGCGGGCATGTCGCCCGGGCCGGTGACGGTCGCGATGCGCGTGCAGCCGGAGTCGATCAGGTAGCGCGTGCCGTCGTAGGCGGCGGCGGCGTTGTCGATGTCGATGTAGATGCTGTCGACGGCCTCGGGGTCGATCGGGCGGCCGCCGAAGACGACCGGCAGGTGCCGGCCGAGGGTCGAGAGGAACTCGTCGCCGCTGTGGTGCGAGACCACGAGCGCGCCGTCGACGTTGCCGCCCGTCAGGTAGTGCAGGGTCTTCTCCGCTGACTCCGACCGGGCCAGGTGCAGGTTGAGCACGTAGTCCGAGGCGTCGAGCTCATCGGTGATGCCCTTCACGATCGCGGCGAAGTACGGGTCGCCGAAGAGGCGCGCGGTGTCCTCCGGGACGACGAGCGCGATGACCATCGAGCGTCGGTTCGCGAGCGACCTCGCGGCGCGATTGGGGGTGTAGCCGAGTCGGAGGATGGCGGCCTGCACGGCCTCCACGGCATCCGGGCTCACCTTCGGCGAGGCGTTCACGACGCGCGACACCGTCGCGCGCGAGACGCCGGCCGCGGCGGCCACCATCTCGAGGGTCGGCGCCGTGCGCGCCGGACCCGCCTCGATCGTCATGCTCCGCAGTCTATTGAGGGGCGGAGTCGTGCTCGCGCACCCCGCGCTCCTCGATGATGCGCTGATAGAGGCGCCCGCTCGTCTTCACCGTCCGCTCCTGCGTCCCGTAGTCGACGCGCACGAGGCCGAAGCGCTTGTCGTACCCCCACGCCCACTCGTAGTTGTCCATGAGCGACCAGTAGAAGTACCCGCGCACGTCGACGCCCGCGTCGATCGCGTCGAGCATCGCCGAGAGGTGCTGCTCGAGGTACGACGCGCGCTCGACGTCGTCGACCGAGCCGTCGGGCTCGACGACGTCGTCGTACGCGGCGCCGTTCTCGGTGACGTAGAGGGCGGTGCCGGCGGGCGTCGCGTACTCCTCGTCGACCCGCACGAGCAGGCGGGTCAGACCCTCGGGCTGGACCTCCCACTGCATCGCGGTGACGGGGAGCCCGCGCGGGTGCCAGTGGACGCCCCGGTCGACGGGGAAGGGCGAGCGCTTGGGGCGGTCCGAGGGCGCGGCGGGGGCGAGCGGCGTGCCCGTGAAGGGATGCGCGCTCACGGCGTCGCCGTGGTAGTAGTTCACGCCGAGCGCGTCGATGGGCGCCGCGATCGCCGCGAGGTCGCCGTCGCTCACGGGCACGGTGACGCCGATGCCCGCGAGGTCCTCGACGATGTCGGCCGGGTACTCGCCGCGGAAGATCGGGTCGAGGAACCAGCGGTTGTGCTGCCCGTCGATGCGCCGCACCGCGTCGAGGTCGCCCGCGTCGGTCGGGTCGACGGGGTCGGCGACGGTGAGGTTGAGCGTGATGCCGAGCTGGAGCTCCGGGTCGCGACGGCGGAGCTCCTGCACCGCGAGCCCGTGGCCGAGCAGCAGGTGGTGCGCCGCGTCGATCGAGGCCTCAGGGTCCTGCCGGCCGGGGGCGTGCTCGCCGCCGAGGTAGCCGAGGAAGGCGCTGCACCACGGCTCGTTGAGCGTCGTCCAGGCCTGGATGCGGTCGCCGAGCACGTCGTGCACGATTCCGGCGTACTCGACGAAGCGGTGCGCGGTGTCGCGGGCGGGCCAGCCGCCGGCCTCCTCGAGCGCCTGCGGGAGATCCCAGTGGTACAGGGTCAGCCAGGGCTGGATGCCCGCCTCGAGCAGGTCGTCGACGAGGCGCGAGTAGAAGTCGAGACCGGCGGGGTTCGCGACGCGGCCGTCGGGCTGGACGCGCGCCCACGAGGTCGAGAACCGGTAGGTCTGGATGCCCAGCTCGCGCATCATCGCGACGTCCGAGCTCGAGCGGCGGTAGTGATCGCACGCCGGCTCGCCGTCGTCGCCGTTCACCACGGCGCCCGGCACACGCGCGAACGCGTCCCAGATGGAGTCGGTGCGGCCGTCGACGTGGGTCGACCCCTCGATCTGGAAGGCCGCCGTGGCGACCCCGAACCGGAAGTCGGCGGGGAAGGCGCGCACGCCGGGGTGAGGCGCCACAGCGGACGCCGGAGTCGAGAGGGTCATCCCTTGACAGCTCCTTGCATGATGCCGCTGACCAGCTGGCGGCCGGCGACGACGAACAGAATCAGCAGCGGGATGGTCGACAGGATCACACCGGCCATCACCACCGAGTAGTCCACGAAGTAGTTGCTCTGCAGGAGCGAGAGCGCGACGGGCAGCGTGGGGCTCTGCCGGTCGAGGACGATGAAGGGCCAGAAGAAGTTCGTCCAGGTCGAGATGAAGACGAAGAGGCCGAGCATCGCGGCGGCGGGGCGAGCGGCGGGCAGCGCGACCGACCAGAAGGTGCGGATCATGCTCGCGCCGTCGACGCGAGCCGCCTCGATGAGCTCGTAGGGCAGCGCCTGGCTGAGGTACTGCGTCATCCAGAACACGCCGAACGCGCTCACGATCGCGGGCAGGATGACCGCGCTGAGCGTGCCCGCGAGCTGCAGCTGGCTCATCGCGATGAACAGCGGCACGACGCCGAGCTGCGTCGGCACGGCCATTGTCGCGATGACGAAGATGAGCAGGCCGTTCTTGCCGCGGAAGCGGAGCTTCGCGAACGCGAAGCCCGCGAGCGTCGAGAACCAGACGACCGAGGCGGCGACGACCGTCGAGACGATGATCGAGTTGGTGATCGCCTTCCAGAAGTTGACGCTGTCGTTCTCGACGACGGCGGCGGCGTTGGCGAGGAAGTTCCCGCCCGGCCACCACACGATGTCCTGCCGCGTGATCGTCGAGGCGTCGCCCGAGCCGATCAGGAACGACCAGTAGAGCGGGAAGATCGAGCCGAGCATGACAGCCAGGAGGAACCCGTAGGCCATCCAGCCGGGGCGCTGCCCGTTCTCGAGGCGGCGTCGGCGCGGACGACGGCCGGCGGTGCGCGCCGCGGCGCGCTCGGCCGGGGACGACCCGAGCGGGGCATCCGGGCCGTTGTCGGGGACGGGGGCGAGGGGGATGGCGGGGGCGCTCATCGGGCGAGCTCCTTCCGGGCGGCGCGGCGCTGCGCGCGGGCGAGGACCTTCTCGGGGCTGTCGCCGCTGGCGATGCTCCGCGTGATGGCGAGGTTGATGAGCCCGACGATCACGATGATCAGGAACAGCAGCCAGGCGACGGCGGCGGCGCGGCCGAAGTTCAGCTGGCCCCAGCCGAGGTTGTAGAGGTAGATCGTGATGGTCATCCACTGACCGGATGCCCCGCCCTGGCCGAATTGGTCGTACATGCGCGGCTCATCGAAGATCTGGAGCCCGCCGATCGTCGAGGTGACGATCACGAAGATGAGGGTCGGACGCAGCTGGGGGATCGTGATGGAGAAGAACTGTCGCACGAGGCCCGCGCCGTCGAGCATCGCTGCCTCGTAGTAGTCGCGCGGGATGGCCTGCATCGCGGCGAGGAGGATGAGGGCGGTGTAGCCCGTCCAGCGGAAGTTGACCATCGTCGCGATCGCGAGGTGGCTCGGCAGGATCTCGGAGTGCCAGCCGATCGGGTCGAGCCCGATGCGGCCGAGCATGTTGTTGATGAGGCCGTACTGGTCGCCGAACATGTTGCTGAAGATCAGGGCGACGGCGACGGGGGCGACGACGTAGGGGAGCAGCACGCCCATGCGCCAGAAGGTCTTGCCGCGAAGGTTGCGGTCGAGCACGGCAGCGATGAGCAGAGCGGCGATGACCTGCGGCACGGCCGAGATGAGGAAGATCGAGAAGGTGTTGCGCAGCGCGACCCAGAACGGCGGCTGCTGCAGCACGAAGGCGAAGTTCTCGAAGCCGACGAAGTCGCCCTGGCCGCCGATGAGGTTCCACTCGTGGACGGAGACCCACGCGGTGTAGAGCAGCGGGAAGAGGCCGACGATCGCGAAGAGGATGAAGAACGGCGAGATGTAGAGGTACGGCGAGAGCTTGAAGTCCCACCGCGAGAGCGTGTGCGAGAAGGCGATGCGCCGCGGCGAGCGCTCGCGGCGGGGCGAGACGGGCGGCGGGCTCATGGCCGGCCGCGTCGGGCGCGGGGCTGTCGTCGTCATGGGGGCTCCCGGGGGTGGGTCGAGCGGGTGGATCGAGAGGTGGATCCACGGGGGTGGATCAGGGGTGGGCCGCGCGGCGCGGTCGTTCGCCGCGCGGCCCCGATGCTGGTCGGGCCTAGGGCCTAGCCGAGCGAGTTGACGTCAGCGACGAACTGCTCCCACGACGACTCGATCGTGTGGGTCTTGTCCGAGTCGACGCGGGTGAGCGCCTTCTGCATGGCGTCGTTGATGGGGAAGTACTTCACGCTCTTGAACGGAGCCACGTCGATCGCCTGCGAGCGGTTGATGAGGATCTCGCCCACGGGGGCCTCGTTGAAGTACGGGTTGGTCGCCGCGAGGAGCGTGTCGCTCTCGTAGGCCTCGACCTGGCTCGGGAACGTGCCCGCGGCCTCGAAGGCCGAGAGCTGCTGCTCCGGCGCGGTCAGCCAGGCGGCGAACTTCGCCGCGGCCTCGGTGTTCTCGCCCTGCGCGGGGACGGTCAGGTACGAGCCGCCCCAGTTGCCGCCGCCGCCGGGGAAGACGTTCGCGACGTCCCAGCCCGTGACGTCGGGCGCGTTGCCCGAGATGACGCCGAGCATCCAGCCGGGGCAGAGCATCGTGGCGAACGCGCCGTTGGCGAGACCGGCGAACCAGTCGTCGCTCCACTGGCCGAGGTGGGCCGACTGCGTGGCACTGGCCTCGAGGACCTGCTCGTAGATGCCCTTGACCTCGTCGTTCTCGGTCGCGATGACCGAGCCGTCCTCCTGCTCGTAGGCGAACTCGACCTGGTTGATCATGCCCTGGTAGGTGGCGCCGGCCGAGTCGAACCAGGCGGTGCCGGTCGCGTCGACGTACTCCTGGCCGACCTCGAAGTAGCGGTCCCAGTCGCCATCGAGAAGCTCGGCGACCTCGGCACGGTCGGTCGGGAGGCCCGCGGCCTCGAACAGGTCGCTGCGGTAGCAGACGGCCTCGGGTCCGATGTCCGTGCCGTACGCGACGAGGCGGCCGTCGGCGTCGGTGGCGGCGTCGGTCTTCCAGTCGACCCAGCGGTCGGCGACGTCGTCGCTCGAGAGGTCGGTGAGCAGGTCGGAGTACTGCATCATCTCGGCGAACCAGTCGATCTCGACGGCCTCGACATCGGCGAGGCCGGAGCCGGCGCCGAGCTTGGTGAAGAAGTTGTCGCGGGCGTCGTTTGACGTCGCGGCCTTGTTGTGCACGATCGTGACGCCGGGGTTCTCGTCCTCGTACTGCTGGAGCAGCTCGTCGGTGTACCCGAAGTCGTTGAACGTCGCGAGGGTGAGGGTGATCTCACCGTCGCTCCCGCTGCCGGCGGGGTCGGCGTCGCCGGTGCTCGCGCAGCCGGTGGCGATGAGGGTCAGAGCAGTGGCGCCGGCGAGGGCGGCGGCTGCGGTGCTGCGGCGTCGTGAAATCTTCACGGTCACTCCTTTGTGCGTGGGGGTGGGGCGGGGGGTGAGAGCGCTCTCAAAGTCAAGGCATGAGAGCGCTCTCACAATTGCCGCAACCGTAGGCGCGTCGATGTGGGAATGTCAACACGAAATCTGGGATGGGTATGAAATGGCTGGTCAGCGGGCTGTTCAGCCGGACTGCAACGGGGCGTGTCGTGGCCGCGGCTACACTCGGGCGCATGCCGCGCCGCCCCCTCGCTCTCGCCCGTCAGGGGGCCGTCGGGGTCGCCATCGCGATCGTGCTGAGCGCGTGCTCGCAGGGTGGGGCGCCGGGGGCGGAGGCGCCGACGCCGACGACCACGGGCATCCCGGCACCGGAGCAGTCGCCCACCGCGACGGCCACCCCGACGCCCGAGCCCACGCCGACGCCGACTCCGACCTTCGATCGCGCCGCCCGCTCGGTCGACGACCCCGCCTCGCTGTGGGTCGTCGCGAACAAGCTGCGCCCGCTTCAGCCCCTCGACTTCGCGCCCGGCGACCTGCGCACGGCGGCGATCCCGTACGTGTACGAGCCCGTGCTGCGCGACGAGGCCGCGACCGCCGCCGAGCGGCTCGTCGCCGCGGCGACCGCCGAGGGCATCGCGCTCACGGCGCAGAGCTCGTACCGCAGCTACGCGAGCCAGCAGCGCGTCTACGCCGGGTGGGTCGCGCAGCTCGGGCAGCAGGCCGCCGACCTGACGAGCGCGCGCCCCGGCCACAGCGAGCACCAGACCGGGCTCTCGATCGACTTCAGCGCCGTGCCCGCGAGCTGCACGCTCGATCAGTGCTTCGCCGAGACGCCCCAGGGTCGCTGGCTCGCCGAGAATGCGTGGCGCTTCGGGTTCCACCTGCGCTACCCCGAGGGGGCGACCCCCGTCACCGGGTACGAGTTCGAGCCGTGGCACTACCGCTACGTCGGCCTCGAGCTCGCGGCCGAGCTGCGCGAGGCGGGCATCCGCACGCTCGAGGAGTTCTTCGGCCTGCCCGCCGCCCTCGACTACGCGGGCTGAGCTCTAGATGTCGAATCCTCGGCGTTCGATGTAATCGTCCATGCCCGGGACTGTGAATGAGAGATAGCCGCGGTCGGGCGCATAGACATGCCCGTTCCGAATGAGTTCGCGCCGCGAGACCGACAGATCGCTCGTGCGCTTCTTCCCCGTGCGTGCGACCAGGTCTTGGATCGACGATGGGCGACCCGCGTCTAGCGCCATCGCCTTCATCACCTCGCGCTGAGCAGGAGTGGCTCGTTCCCAGCGGGATTGATAGAGTCCGCGATCCACCTCGTCGCGCGCCAGTTCTATGCCGATTCGCGCGTCTTCCGCCGAGATGCGGTCGGCGACCGCGCGGGAAGCCCAGACATGCTTTCCGCAGGCCTGGGCGAAGTACGGATAGCCGCTCACCGAGGCGACTGCCTCGTCGAGTGCGGCAACGTCCCAGCTGACTCCGCGGTCACCGGTGGGTGCAGAAAGCGCGACCCGCGTTTCGCTGTCCGTGAGCAGGTCGAGCGCTCGATAGTCATACAGACGCTCGGCGTAACTGGTGGCGTCGGCAAGGACGGCGGGTAGCGACGGCAGCCCTGTTCCGATGAAAAGAATTGGCGCAGGATGGGCGTCTTGCCCGATGTCGTGCAGAGCGACATTGAGAGCGTTCAAGTCGGCGGCGGGCGCCTCCTGCAATTCATCGATTGCGAGGAGCAGCGCTGTGTCGAGTTCGCGAAGCGCCGCCGCCAGTTCTTCGAGAAGCTCCCGGAGGTCGACCTCCAATTGTCCGCTGTCGGCGACCCCAGCCAGTGGCTGCACATCAAAGCCGAAGCTGTATGTACCGGTCGGATCGACCTTGAGCTGGAACGACCGCAAGGCGGAAGCCGCACGTCGCAGCTTCGCGACGGCGACGTCGCCGAGAGACATCTGTTTACGCATCTCTGTGTGCAGCGCTTGCGCCAATTGCGATGCCAGTGACCTGCCGTTCACGGCCTCGAGCTTGATCGCCACCCATCGCCGAGATTCGCGAGCGCGGCGCACGAACTCGTTGAGGAGAACTGTCTTCCCGACTCCGCGGAGCCCTGAAACGACTATCGGCCGATCGCCCTCGCCGCTGCCGACGATGTCGCGCATCACCGAATCGACCACCGACATGATGGCGTCTCGTCCAGCGAGAACGGGCGGCACCCGACCGGCGCCGGGCCGGAAGGGATTAGGTTCACTCATGTCGGTAACCTTAGCTAATGACGTATATGACTCTAGTTATACGTCCACATACTTTGTGATCTCCTCAGCGCACCCCGGCGGCGATGCGCTCGACGATGAGCTCGACGATCGGGGTCGGCGTCGCGAGGATCATGCGCACATGGCCCGCGCCGACCTCGCCGCACGCGCGCCCGTCGGTGAGCGCGATGCCCGCGCGGTCGCGCAACCGCGTCGCCGGGTCGTCGCCGAGCCCGAGCGCGCGCACGTCGAGCCACGCGATGTAGGTGCCCTCGGGCATCCGGTAGTCGACGTCCGGCAGCAGCTCGGCGAGGCGCTCGCCGAGCACGCGTCGATTGCGGTCGTAGTAGGCGACGGTGTGGTCGAGCCAGTCGCGGCCGTCGCGGTAGGCGACCGTATTGGCGATGACGCCGAGGGTGCTCGCGCCGTGGCTCGCGAGCGGGCCCAGGGCCTCCCACGTCTTCTCGGCGGCGTCGCTCGAGGTGATCAGCTGCGCGGTCTTGAGGCCCGGCAGGTTCCACGCCTTCGACGCCGAGACGGCGGTGATGGCGTGCCCGGCGGCGACCTCCGAGATGCTCGCGTAGGGCACGTGGCGCGCGCCGTCGAAGACGATCGGTGCATGGACCTCGTCGGCGAACACCGTCGCCCCGTGCCGCTCGACGACCTCGCTGAGCGCCTCGAGCTCGGTGCGCTCGAACACGCGCCCGCCCGGGTTGAGCGGGTTGCAGAGCACGACGACGCCCGCGCCGTCCACGAGCGCCTGCTCGATCGCGACGAGGTCGAGCGTCTGCCGGCCGGCGTGCGAGGCGAGCGGCACCTCGATCACCGCGCGGCCCATCGCGACCGGCACCGTCAGGAAGGGCATGTACGCCGGCGTCGGCACGACGACGGCCGAGCCCGCGCGCGAGTAGTGCTCGATCGTGAGCTCGAGGCCGCGGATCACATCGGCGATCGGGTGCACCCGGCTCGACGGCACGGGCCAGTCGAAGCGCTCGCGCAGCAGCTTCGCCGTCTCTCGCGACATCTCGCGGCCGATCGCGGGCGGCAGGTATCCGAGCTGACCCGCGTCGATCGCGGCGTGCAGGGCGGATGCCACGGCCGGGGCCGTTCCGAGATCCGACTCGGCGACCCACGCGCCGACCGTGCCGGGGTGCATCGTCCACTTGAGTCCGCCGCGCGCGGCGAGCTCGTCGGGGGTCAGGGCGTCCCACTGCGCGAAGAGCTGCGCGCGCTCGGCCGCGAGCCCGGGGTCGAGCGGTGGCGGCTCAGGGGCCGACGCCCGGTCGAGGCCGGCGCCGGCCGGCTCAGCGGAGGGCGGCATCCACGATCGCCTTCGCCTCGCTCTGCACCTGGCGCAAGTGGTCCTCACCGCGGAACGACTCGGCGTAGATCTTGTACACGTCCTCCGTGCCGCTCGGGCGGGCCGCGAACCACGCGTTCTCGGTCACGACCTTCACGCCGCCGATCGCGGCGCCGTTGCCCGGCGCCTCCGACAGGCGGGCCGTGATGGGCTCGCCGGCCAGCTCGTCGGCCGCGATCGCATCGCCCGACAGCTTCGAGAGCTTCGCCTTCTGCTCCTTCGTGGCCGCGGCATCCACGCGCTGGTAGGCGGGAGCGCCGTACGTCGAGGTGAGCCCCGTGTACAGCTGGGAGGGGGTCGACCCAGTGACGGCCGTGATCTCGCTCGCGAGGAGGGCGAGCAGGATGCCGTCCTTGTCGGTCGTCCAGACGCTGCCGTCGCGGCGCACGAAGCTCGCTCCCGCGCTCTCCTCGCCGCCGAACGCGACCGAGCCGTCGATGAGGCCCGGCACGAACCACTTGAAGCCGACGGGCACCTCGTGCAGGCGACGGCCGAGGCCCGCGGCGACGCGGTCGATCATCGAGCTCGAGACGAGCGTCTTGCCGATCGCGGCGTCGGCGCGCCATTCGGGCCGGTGCGTGTAGAGGTACTCGATCGCGACGGCGAGGTAGTGGTTGGGGTTCATGAGGCCGCCGTCGGGCGTGACGATGCCGTGGCGGTCGGCGTCGGCGTCGTTGCCCGTGAGCACCGCGTAGTCGTGCTGATGGGCGAGCACGCTCGCCATCGCGCTCGGGCTCGACGGATCCATCCGGATCTTCTCGTCCCAGTCGAGCGTCATGAAGCTCCAGGCCGGGTCGACGAAGGGGTTCACGACCGTCAGGTCGAGCCCGTAGTGCTCGGCGATGAACTGCCAGTACTCGACGCTCGCCCCGCCGAGCGGGTCGGCGCCGATGTGCAGGCCGGCCTCGCGAATGCGATCGATGTCGAGGATGTACGCGAGGTCGGCGACGTAGTGCAACCGGTAGTCGTAGGCGTGCGTCTCGATCGCGGCACCGCGCTTCACGTCGCGCGAGCCGTTCGCGATGATGTCGTTCGCGCGATCCGCGATCCAGTTCGTCGCGTCGGAGTCGGCGGGGCCGCCGTGCGGCGGGTTGTACTTGAAGCCGCCGTCGCGGGGCGGGTTGTGGCTCGGCGTGATGACGATGCCGTCGGCGTCGGCGAGGCCGCTGCGGTTGTGGGTGATGATCGCGTGGCTGAGCGCCGGGGTCGGCACGTAGCCGTCGTTCGCGTCGACGAACGCCGCGACCCCGTTCGCGGTGAGCACCTCGAGCGCCGTGCGCTGCGCGGGGATCGACAGCGCGTGCGTGTCGGCGCCGACGAAGATCGGCCCCGTCGTGCCCTGCGTCGCGCGGTACTCGACGATCGCCTGCGTGATCGCGGCGATGTGGGTATCGGTGAAGGCGCCGTCGAGGCTCGAGCCGCGGTGGCCGCTCGTGCCGAAGACCACGCGCTGGGCCGGGTCGTCGAGGTCCGGGACGCGGTCGTGGTACGCCGCGAGCAGCGCGTCGACGTCGACGAGGTCGGAGGACTGGGCGGGGGTTCCGGCGCGGGTCATGCGCCCATCCAACCACCGGGGGCCGCGCGGGGCCCAGGTCTTGCGGGCTCCTCGCAGTCGCGGACCCGGGCCGCACTGCCGGCCGCGACCCCGCCCGTAGACTGCGGAGCATGAGCGCCGCCCCCGACAGCCCGCCCGCCTACAGCTACCTGGGCCCCGTCGGCACGTTCACGTGGGAGGCCCTCCGCCAGGTGCCCGAGGCCGAGGGCGCCGTGTGGCGCGGCGTCGCGAACGTCGGCGAGGCGCTCGACGACGTCATGACCGGGCGCAGCGTCGCGGCCATGATCGCGATCGAGAACTCGGTCGAGGGCGGGGTGAGCGCCACCCAGGACGCCCTCGCGACCATCCCGGGCCTGCGCATCATCGGGGAGTTCCTCGTGCCCGTGAACTTCGTCCTGGTCGCCCGGCCGGGCACCCGCATCGAGGATGTCCGGGTCGTCTCCGCGCACCCGGTCGCCTACGGGCAGTGCCGCCGCTTCCTCGAATCGGCCATCCCCAGTCACGGGCACATCCCCGCGGCGTCGAACGTCGCCGCAGCCGCGGGCCTGCTGGAGTCGGCGCTCGCCGAGGCCGCCGTCGCCCCGCCCGGCATCACCGACCACCACGATCTCGAGGTTCTCGCCGAGAGCATCGGCGACAATCCGAACGCCGTGACGCGGTTCGTGCTCGTGAGCCGCACGCTCCGGCTGCCCGAGCGCACGGGGGCCGACAAGACGAGCGTCATCGTCGAGCTGCCCGACAACGCGCCGGGCCGGCTGCTCGAGATGCTCGAGCAGTTCGCCACGCGCGGCGTGAACATGAGCCTCATCGAGTCGCGGCCGATCGGCGACGCCCTCGGCCGCTACCGCTTCGTCATCGACCTGGACGGGCACGTGCGCGACGAGCGCGTCGCCGACGCCCTGCTCGGCCTCAAGCGGTTCAGCCCGAACGTCATGTTCCTCGGCTCGTATCCGCGCGCGGACCAGCAGCAGATCGAGGTCGTCTCGCAGTACGGCGACGACGTCTTCACGGATGCCCGCGACTGGCTGCGCGGGATCGTGAACGGCGAGGCTCCGGCCTAGTCGTCCTCGCCGAGCGTCGCCGGGACCCCCGAGCCCGAACGCTGCGGCTCGCCGATGTCGGCAGCCGCGACGCGGCCCTGGCGCTCGACCTCGATCTCCTTCGCCTCGGCCTCGGCCGCCTCATCCGGCTTGACCGAGTGCACGTCGGCGTCGCGCGGCACGCGGACGATGAGCGAGGCGGGGTCGACGTGCACGGCGAGCTGGACGATGCTCCCCATCTCCTCGCCGTCGATCTCGAACTCCTCCGGCCCGCGGAAGCGCAGGTCGCTGCGGCTGCCCTGGTAGTAGCGGAGCGGGCGCACGCGCTTGTCCGCGGCGATGAGGCGGCGGCCGAAGCGCGTCTTGCGCAGCACGCCGTTCTCCCAGATCACGGTGGTGCCGATGCGGATCCACCCGAAGAGGTTCTTCGGGCGCATCGCGACGATGTCGATGAGGCCATCGTCGACCTTGGCGTCGGGGAGGATCGGCACGTTGCCCGGCAGGATGCCGCAGTTGCCGATGAGGAGGGTGCTGACGGTCGTCGACCGGCTCGAGGCGCCGTCGAGCGAGTACGTCACGCGCAGCGCGTTGACGTCCTTGAAGATGCGCGCGACGGCCTCGACGTAGGCGAGCCAGCCCACCTTCTTCTTCAGATCGGGGTTCGTCGCGGCGATCATCTTGGCGTCGAGCCCGACGCCGACCATGACGACGAACACGTGCGTCGAGGCCTCCCCGTCTCCATCGACGATGTCGGCGACGCCGACGTCGATCGCCCGGTCGGAGCCCGAGAACGCCGTCTGCACCGACCGGGGGATGTCGTTGAGCGCGAGGTCGAGGTTGCGGGCGAGCAGGTTGCCCGTGCCGGCGGGCAGCAGGGCGACGGGCGTGCCCGTGCCGCGCAGGCCCTCGGCCACGGCGCGGACGGTGCCGTCGCCTCCGGCGGCGAGCACGACGTCGACGCCCTCGTCGACCGCGGTGCGCGCCTGCCCCGCACCCGGGTCCTCGACGGTCGTCTCGATCCAGAGCGATTCGGCCCAGCCGTGCTCGGACTCGGCGGCGATGACCGCCTCGCGCAGAGCATCCTCATCGATCTTGATCGAGTTGTAGACGACCGCGGCGCGGGGGCGCGCGGAATCGGCGCGAGGGGTGCTCATGGTCGTCAGGCTAGAGCATCTGGGGCGGGTGAGCGGAGGGGGTCGCCCCGCGAGCGCGTGACAGACTAGGGGAGTGATCGACCCCCAGCTGCTGCGTGAGAACCCCGACGTCGTCTCGGCCTCCCAGCGGGCGAGGCGATCGTCGGTCGGGCTCGTCGACGAGGCCGTCGCGGCCGATCGCGCTCGACGCGAGGCGATCACCGCGTTCGAGGCCCTCCGCGCCGAGCAGAACGCGCACGGCAAGCGCGTCGCGCAGGCTCCGAAGGAGGAGAAGGCCGCGCTCGTCGCCGCCGCTCAGGAGCTCTCGGCGCGGGTCAAGGCCGCGCAGCTCGCGGCGGCCGAGGCCGACGAGGCGTTCACGCGCATCGCCGGCTCGATCCCCAACGTCGTGCTCGACGGCGTCCCCGAGGGCGGCGAGGACGACTTCGTCACCCTCCGCGAGGTCGGCGAGAGGCCCGCCTTCGACTTCGAGCCCCGCGACCACCTCGCGCTCGGTGAGCTGCTCGACGCGATCGACATGCCCCGCGGCGTCAAGGTCTCGGGCTCGCGCTTCTACTTCCTCAAGGGCGTCGGCGCGCGCCTCGAGATCGCCCTCATGAACATGGCCCTCGACCGCGCGCTCGAGGCCGGGTTCACCCCGCTCATCACCCCGACCCTCGTGAAGCCCGAGATCATGAGCGGCACGGGCTTCCTCGGCGCGCACGCCGACGAGATCTACCACCTGTCCGACGACGACCTCTACCTGACGGGCACGAGCGAGGTCGCCCTCGCCGGCTACCACGCGGGCGATATCATCGACGTCGCGAACGGGCCGCTTCGCTACGCCGGCTGGTCGACCTGCTACCGCCGCGAGGCCGGCAGCTACGGCCGCGACACCCGCGGAATCATCCGCGTGCACCAGTTCCAGAAGCTCGAGATGTTCACCTACATCGACCCCGCCCAGGCGGAGGCCGAGCACGAGCGGCTCCTCGCCCTCCAAGAGGGGATGCTCCAGGCGCTGGGCCTCGCCTATCGCGTCATCGACACCGCGGCCGGCGATCTCGGCACGAGCGCCGCGCGCAAGTTCGACGTCGAGGCGTGGGTGCCGACGCAGGGCGCGTACCGCGAGCTCACGAGCACGAGCAACTGCACGACCTTCCAGGCCCGCCGCCTCGACACGCGCTTCCGCGGCGAGGACGGCAAGACCGCTCCCGTCGCGACGCTGAACGGGACCCTCGCGACGACGCGCTGGATCGTCGCCATCCTCGAGACCCACCAGCGCGCCGATGGCTCGGTCGCCGTCCCCGAGGCGCTGCAGCCGTACCTCGGCGGCCTCGCCGTGCTGGAGCCGACCGCGTGAGCGCGGCGACGAGCGACTCGATGCCGAGCATCCCCGCCGGCGACCGCTGGCTCGTCGCGCTCGACATCGACGGCACCGTCCTGCACGAGGACGGCACGCTGTCGGACGCCGTGCTGCGCGAGGTGCACCGCGTCCGCGACGCCGGCCACGAGATCATGCTCGCGACGGGCCGCTCGGTCGCGATGACCCTGCCCGTGCTCGAGCGCCTCGACATCGCGCCGCACTACGTCGTGTGCTCGAACGGCGCGATCACGCTGCGGCGCGACCCGGAGGCCCCGACGGGGTACCGGCGCCACCACGTCGAGACGTTCGATGCGACGGATGTCCTCACGCGCATCCGCCCGCATCTGACCCAGGCGAACTACGCCGTCGAGGACGAGACGGGCGTCTACCGCTACACCGGCTGGTTCCCCGATGGCGCGCTCGGGGCGATCAGCCACGAGGTGCCGTTCGAGGAGCTCTGCGCCGAGCCCGCGACGCGCGTCGTCGTCATCTCGCCCGGCCACGCGATGGAGGAGTTCCTCGCCGTCGTCGAGCTCATGGGCCTGCACCAGGTCAGCTACAACGTCGGCTGGACGGCCTGGCTCGACATCGCGCCCGACGGCGTCAACAAGTCGACGGCCCTCGAGCGGGTCCGGGATGCCCTCGGCATCCCCGGGGAGCGCGTCATGACCGTGGGCGACGGCCGCAACGACATCGAGATGCTCGCGTGGGCGACGGGTCTCGGCGGCCGCGGCGTCGCCATGGGCCAGGCGCCGCCCGAGGTCGTCGAGGCGGCCTCGGAGGTCACCGAGCGCGACACCGCCGACGGTCTGGCTCTTGCACTCGCGGGGCTGCGCGCGGCGGGGGCCCCTCGTTCGGGAGCGGGCGAACCAGCCGATTCTTAGGCGATCTCGGGCTAGAATCGCACCTTGGTGTCCAAGGAGGGCTGTCCGAGCGGCCGATGGAGCTGGTCTTGAAAACCAGTGGGCAGAGATGTCTCGTGGGTTCGAATCCCACGCCCTCCGCCGCGACGGCGTTCTCGCCGTGCCTCAGGGGGAGTGAATGACGGAGCAGAAGCGCGATCGGTCGATCCGCTCGTTGCCGACCGCGCACGTCCGCCACGGCCGCCTGCCCCGGTCCTCCGGCTGGCGCACGGTGCTCTCGGTCGTCTCCTCCGTGCTCGCTGTCGTCCTCGTGAGCGGCGCCTCCGTCGCGGCGATCACGCTCAACCAGCTCGACGCGAACATCGACGAGGTCGTCCTCACGGGCGCGAACGGCGAGGCGCGATCCGTGCCGACCGTCGGCGAGTGGGAGGGCGGCTTCAACGTCCTCATCGTCGGCGTCGACAACGCCGAGGGCCAGCGGGATGAGAACCAGCGCGACGGCGCGACGCTCAACGACGTCAACATCCTCGTCCACGTCGCGGAGGACCAGCAGTCGGCGATCGCCGTGTCGATCCCGCGCGACCTCGTCGTGCCCATCCCCGAGTGCCCGCTGCCCGACGGCCGCACCTCGTACGCGATGAGCGCGCAGCCGTTCAACTCGGCTTTCGGCGTCGGCGGCCTCAACTGCGTCGTCCTGACCGCCGAGGCCCTCACGGGGCTCGAGATCCCCTACGCCGGGACGATCTCGTTCGACGGCGTCGCGATGATGTCGACCGCCGTCGGGGGCGTGGACGTCTGCGTCGATGCGCCCGTCTACGACCCGTACACGGGCCTCGACCTCCCGACCGCGGGAACGCACACCGTCGAGGGCTACACGGCGCTCGCGTTCCTCCGCACGCGCTACGGCGTCGGCGATGGCTCCGACCTCAGTCGCATCTCGAGCCAGCAGGTCTACATGTCGTCGCTCATGCGCACGCTGCAGAGCGCCGGCACCCTCACCGACCCGACGAAGCTCTACGGGCTCGCGCAGGTCGCGACGAAGGCGATGTCGCTGTCGTCGAGCCTCGCGAGCATCGACACGATGGTGTCGATGGCGCTCGTGCTCAAGGACATCCCGACCGAGAGCATCACCTTCGTGCAGTACCCGGCGACGACCGGGGTCGGCGGCGTCTACACGGGCAAGGCGGCTCCCGTCGAGTACCTCGCCGAGGAGCTGTTCGAGAAGATCCGTGCCGACGAGCCGTTCCTCCTCGCCGAGGACTCCACCGGCAACGGCGCGGCGCTCGACCCGAGCGCTCCCGCCGCCCCCGAGCCCGCCCCGAGCGAGACCGCGACGGCCGAGCCGGCCCCGAGCGCGTCCCCGACCGTTCCGCCGCTCCCGGGCGAGGAGCCCGCCGAGGCCGAGGTGCTCGAGGGCGTGCTCGGCCAGACCGCCGCCCAGCAGACCTGCTCGGTCGCGAACTGAGACGAGGCGCGACGATGACCGAGTCGAGACGTCGCGACCGCCCCGGCCTCCGCGCCGAGGCGGCCGAGGTGCGTCACGGCCGCCTCAAGCGCGCATCGGGGTGGCGCACGGCCCTCACAGCCGTGGCCGGGGTGCTCGCCGTCGTGCTCGTGAGCGGAGCATCCGTCGCCGCGATCGCGGCCTACCAGCTGGGCAGCGGCATCGATTCGGTCGACCTCGGCGGCGAGGTGCCCGCCGTCGGCGACTGGGAGGGCGGCTTCAACGTCCTCATCGTCGGCATCGACAACGCCGAGGGCCAGGCCGACGCCGACGACCGCGACACGACGCTCAACGACGTCAACATGCTCGTGCACGTCGCGGAGGACCAGCAGTCGGCTGTCGCGGTCTCGATTCCGCGCGACCTGCTCGTCGACATCCCCGCGTGCGAGGCGGAGGATGGCACGACGTCGGAGCCGCTGGAGTTCGTCCAGATCAACGAGGCGTACGGCGAGGGCGGCCTCGCGTGCGTCGTCGACACCGTCGAAGATCTCACGGGGCTGGAGATCCCCTACGCCGGCACGATCTCGTTCGACGGAGTGGCGCGCATGTCGTCGGCCATCGGCGGGGTCGAGGTCTGCATCGACGCGCCGATCTCCGACCCGTACACGGGGCTCGAGCTCGAGACGGCCGGAACGCACGTCGTGGAGGGGTACGAGGCGCTCGCGTTCCTGCGGACGCGGTACGGCGTGGGCGATGGCGGCGACCTCGGCCGCATCTCCAACCAGCAGGTCTACCTGTCGTCGATGATCCGGAAGGTGCAGAGCGACGGCGTGCTGACCGATCTCACCGCTCTGTACGGCCTGGCGAAGGTCACGACGGAGTCGATGGAGCTCTCCACGAGCCTCCGCCCGCTCGACACCATGGTCGCCATGGCGCGGGTGCTCGCCGACATGCCGATCGAGAACATCGTCTTCGTCCAGTACCCCGGGGAGGTGCCCCTCGAGGGCCCCCTCGCCGGCCGCGTGCTGCCGCTCGAGGACGAGGCCGACGAGCTCATGCGCCTCATCGAGAACGACGAGCGATTCCTGCCCGACGAGCCCGAGCAGGGCACCGTCGCCGACCCGAACGCGCCCGCCCCGGCGCCGAGCGCATCGGGCGAGGCGACGGCCGAGCCCGCCCCGTCGGAGTCCGCGTCGATCGACCCGTCAGCGGCGCCGTCGGGCTCGCCGAGCGCGGCGCCGACCCCCGAGGTGCTCGAGAACGTGCCCGGTCAGACCGCCGCCGATCGGCGTTGCTCGGCCGCGAACGACTGAGCACGAGCATCCGCCCCGCACGGGCTATAGTGGTGGAGGCTCACGCCAGGAGACGTCGCATAGTCCGGCCGAGTGCACCACCCTGCTAAGGTGGAGTCCCCGTTTAGGGGACCGAGGGTTCAAATCCCTCCGTCTCCGCTTCCGTGTCATCTGGTCTCGCCGCCGCTCCTGCGGCGGAACGCCTCCCCTCGAGGTTGACCTTTTCGTCGACGCTCTTGCGGCCGGCTCCTCCACAGGAGCGCGGGTCATCCAGGGCGCCCACTGTTCGCCGGTCACGGCTTTCGAGACGCGATGACGACGCCACGATCGCGTCATGGGAATCCGCTACTACGCCTACGCCTTCGATGCCGAGCTCGCACAGCAGGCGATCAACGATCCGCACAGCATCCTTTCCAGCGATCCGCTCGCCGACGCCTGGGGGTTGGAGCCGCACGCGAGATCGAGCGTCGCCGTGTTGGAGCAGGTCCCGCCGCCGTGCGACATGCTCTACCTCGACAAGGCGTGGTCGGCCCTCCAAGCACTCACGAGACCAGGCCCTGAGGTCCCAGCATCCGTAACCGCTTACCGGATGTTCGAGGGCAAGGTGACCATGCAGGGGCTGGGCTGGGAACCGTGGGTGCGGGTGATCCTGCCGGAGGAGGTGCCCGGCATCCGCGACCAGCTGCGCGAGGTGGACGAGAAGCGGATCGACGATTGGGCTCGAACGTGGCGCAGCCCTCACGGTGCGACCGACGAGGAGGAACGCCGCTACGTCCTCCACTATCTCGAGCGAGCACGGGACTTCGTCGAGTCGCTCGCGGCTGAGGGTCGCGGGATGGTCTACCTCATCGGATGACCGGGCGAATCTGCGGGCTTCGCGCGTGCACGTCTCCTCATATCGCAGTTGTGCGATCATCTCGCCAGTGCGATCATGAACGCGACTGAAGTCGAGTTGCATGTCGAGATCGAAGCGTGGCTCAGCCGTCTGGGTCAGCGCGACTGGGACCGGGTCGCAGTGATCATCGACAGGCTGGCGACATCGGGTGCGGCAGCTCGCATGCCGTTGTCTCGCTCGCTCGGCGATGGTCTGTTCGAACTCCGGTTCACGCTCCGGCAGACCGCGAGACGCATCACCTACCGGTTCACGAGAGATGGGCGGATCATCCTGCTGACGACTTTCCGCAAGCAGCGTGGGAACGAGCGGCATGAGATCGCTCGCGCGAAGCGCGTTGCCGCGCAATGCGCAATCGAGTACCCGTGAAGGAGGGCATGATGGCGAACTACTCCCGTTGGGAAGATGTGAAGCAGCGGCGGGATGCGGTGGGCGACGAAGTACGCGGCGAAGTCGAACAGGATCTCGCGCTCGGGCAGCTGATCTACGACCTGCGCACCTCGGCCGGGCTCAGTCAGCGAGAGCTTGCCGCGCGCATGAAGACGACCCAGTCAGTGATCTCCCGACTCGAGGAGGGCGGCGGAGCGCGGAACAGGATCGACACCCTCGCCCGGCTCGCCACGGCACTCGGGCGTCACCTCGTCCTCTCGTTCCCGGAGGACGTCTCCGCGCGCACCGCCGACTCCGTCCGGGTCACCTGAGCGGATCGTTCCGTGTCTGCGGGTCAGCCGTCCCGCGGGATTCGTACCGTCACCGTCGTGCCGCGGCCCGGCTCGCTCTCGAGGGCGACCTCGCCGCCGTGCGCGTCGACGATCGCCTTGACGATCGCGAGGCCGAGTCCGATGCCCCTGATGGCGGATGCTCGGGCCTCGGCCGCGCGGAAGAACTGCTCGAACAGCCGTTCCTGATCCTTCGGCGCGATGCCGACGCCGGTGTCGCTCACCACGAGGTGGAGGCGGTCGGCGTCCGCGCCGACGGACACGCTCACGTTCCCGCCCGCCGGCGTGTACCGCACCGCGTTGGTGAGCAGGTTCTCGACGACCTGCGCCATCCGGAGCGGGTCGACGCTGCCGGTCGCCTCGCCGGAGACGGCGACCGCGACGCCCTTCTGCTCGGCCTCGCTCCGCACGGCGAGGGCGGCCTCGTGCACGATCGCCGCGAGGTCGCACGTCTGACGCTCGATGGCGATCGGCGCGTTGCGGGTCGCGGCCGCCGCGAGCAGGTCGCGCACGAGCATCTGCTGGCGACGGACGTTGCGATCGATGACCTGCAGCCACGAGCGCACGTCGTCGCGGAACTCGTGCTCGCGCTCGATGAGCATCTCGACGAAGCCCGACAGCGTCGTCAGGGGCGTGCGCAGCTCGTGCGAGACGGTGCCGATGAACGCGTCCTTCGCCTCGAGGGCGTGCATGAAGGCGGTCACATCGCTCACGACCAGCACGTTGGCGAGGTGGTCGCCTCCGTCGGTGTGCACCGGACCCGTCGAGACCGAGAGCGCGTGCTGCTGCTGGCCCGGCGCACCCACCCAGACGAGCCGATCGGTCACGGTCTCGCCGCGCTCGGCGTGGCGGAACGCCGACTGCTCCTCCTCGATCCGCGTCACACGATCGACCATGAGTGCGCGAACCTGCTGGATCGACTCCCACGGGTCGGCGCCGTCATTCGACAGCTCAGGGCTCTCGCGCAGGCTGCGGTTCATCAGAACGCGCTCGCCGCTCGGGGTCATCACGACGACGCCGACGGGCAGGGTGTCGAGCACGGCGTTGAGCAGGCTGCTCGCGCGCTCGGCCTCGATCGTGGCCTCGGTGCGACGCAGCTGCTCCTCCACGAGCTCCATCTGGCGCCCGGCGAGGATCGATGACATCGCGTAGGCGGCCCCGGCGGCGAACATCATGACGATCGGGAAGGTCGCGACGAGCATGACGGCGCGATCGGCGCTCGCTTCATCGAGGGCGCCCTGCGCGACGAGGACGATGTCGGGGATCACGACCGCGATGACCGCAGGGGTGAGCGCGGCGAGCGCGCGCCGCGACTTGACGAGCCCCACCCACACTGCGGGCATCGCGAGGATCATCACCATGGGGTTCGTGATACCGCCCGTCTCCTCGAGGCGGATGAGGAGGATCGCCGCGAAGTCGAGCAGCGGCATCGCGATCATCCAGGGCCGGTAGCGCACGTTCCGGAAGGCGGGCAGCAGCGGCAGGACGGTGGCGATCAGCACGAGAGCGGCACCGCCTGCATACAGCGGACTCCTGACGGTCTCGATATCGAGGGCGATGACGACGATCGTCGCGAGCAGGAACAGCAGGGCGAACGTGCCCTGCAGCAGGCGCGCGGTGTAGCGGGGGCTGACGAGCGGCCGGTCGTCGAGCGTGGGGGCATCGGTGGTCGCGGTCACCCGTTCTCCTTCGTGCGGTGCGTCGCCCAGCGTAGGGGTCGGAGGACGACGAGGTGCGCTCGACGCTCGGACGCGCGTCGCGATGAGGCGTCGTCTGACCCGCCTTCTCGAACATCGCGCGGGTCCCGTTGTGCAGGAACGACGACGACGTGCGCGCGCCGGGCTCGAGC
>JBKHYA010000013.1:0-30569 GCA_046565745.1 Actinomycetes bacterium | reverse complement strand
TGTTCGCGACGATGCCGACCGGGTGGCCGTGGATGCGGGCGAAGCCCGTCACGAGCGTCTCGCCGTACTCGCGCTTGAACTCGTGCCAGCTGCCGCCGCCGTCGACGAGCCGCGCGATGACCTCGCGCACGTCGTACGGCGTCTGGACGTCGGGCGGGACGACGTCGTAGAGCGTGCTCTCGTCGACCGCGGGCGGGATGCTCTCGCCGGCCTCCCACGCGGGCGCGGCGGGCGGCGGCACGGTCGCGATGATGCCGCGGACGATCTCGAGCGCGTGCCGGTCATCGTCGGCGAGGTGGTCGACGACGCCCGAGACGCGCGCGTGGGTGTCGCCGCCGCCGAGCTCCTCGGCGCTCACGACCTCGCCGATCGCGGCCTTCACGAGGGGCGGACCGCCGAGGAAGATCGTGCCCTGGTTCCTGACGATGACGGTCTCGTCGCTCATCGCGGGCACGTACGCGCCGCCGGCCGTGCACGACCCCATGACGGAGGCGATCTGCGGGATGCCGGCCGCGGACATCCGCGCCTGGTTGTAGAAGATGCGGCCGAAGTGGTCGCGGTCGGGGAAGACCTCGGCCTGCAGCGGCAGGAACGCGCCGCCCGAGTCGACGAGGTACACGCACGGCAGGCGGTTCTCGAGCGCGACCTCCTGCGCCCGCAGGTGCTTCTTGACCGTGACGGGCAAGTACGTGCCGCCCTTGACGGTCGCGTCGTTACTGATGACGAGGACGTGGCGGCCGTGAACGAGTCCGATGCCGGCGATGACGCCCGCGCCGGGGGCCTCGTCGTCGTAGAGGCCGGTCGCCGCGAGCGGGGCGAGCTCGAGGAAGGGGCTTCCGTCGTCCAGCAGCGCGTCGATGCGCTCGCGCGGCAGGAGCTTGCCGCGGGCGACGTGCCGCTCGCGACTGCGCTCGGGGCCGCCGAGGGCCGCGGTGGCGAGGCGCTGCTGCAGGTCGTCGACGAGGGCGCGCATCGCGGCGGCGTTCGTGCTGCTGGTCGCGGTACCGGTCGTCATCGACCGCTCCCCTCTCGTCGGCGGCTCGTGGCCCCGGTGCGGTGCGGATGCGAGCGGCGTCTCGGTTAGTCTCCGCTCACCCATTCAGGTTAGTCATCGCTAACCGGGATGTCTACACTGGCGGCATGTCCTCTGCGCCGGATGCCCCCGCCGACGCCGCGACCGCCCGCGACCGCGCGAAGGCCGAGCGGCGCGCGGCGCTGCTGACGTCGGCCGCCCAGCTCTTCGCCGAGCGCGGGTTCCCCCGCGTGTCGCTCGACGACCTCGGTGCCGCCGCCGGAGTGAGCGGGCCCGCCGTCTACAAGCACTTCGCGAGCAAGCAGGCCGTGCTCGCGGCGATCCTCGTCGACGCGAGCGAGGGGCTGCTCGCGGGCGGGCGGGCCGTTGTGGCCTCTGCGGGAGCCGACGCCCGCGCGGCGCTCGAGGGTCTCGTCGCCTTCCACGTCGACTTCGCCCTCGCGAACGCCGACGTCATCCGAGTGCAGGATCACGACCTCGACTCGCTCGCCGACGACGATCGCCACACCGTACGGGCGCTGCAGCGCGAGTACGTCGAGCTGTGGGTCGACGTGCTCGCGCGGCTGCGTCCGGCAGACGCGCGCGTCGCGCTGCGCACCCGTGCGCACGCGTGCTTCGGGCTCATCAACTCGACGCCGCACAGCTCGCGCGTCGGGGCGCGGGCGGCGCGGAGCATCCTCGAGAGCATGGCCCTGGCGGCGCTGACGGCGTAGCCGCGCGCACGGCGCGAGCGCACGCCCGAGGTGGGCGGCGCGGGGCGGCGCCACGCCCCGCGCCGGGCTCAGACGAGCGCGAGCACGCTCGCGGGGTCGTGGAGGATCCCGCCGATGTCGGTCAGGAACCGCGACCCCTGCTCGCCGTCGACCATGCGGTGGTCGAACGACACGCTCAGCGTCATGACGTCGCGCAGCGCGATGCCGCCCTCGAACTCCCACGGCGTGCGCCGCACGGCGCCCATCGCGAGGATCGCCGCCTCGCCCGGCACGATGATCGGCGTGCCCGCGTCGACGCCGAAGACGCCGATGTTGGTGATCGTGATCGTGCCGCCGCTGAGCGACGACGGCGGTGTGCGGCCGTCGCGCGCGGTCGCGGCGAGCTCGCGGATCGCGTCGGCCAGCTGCGGCACCGTCATCGACCCCGCATTCTGGATGCTCGGCACGAGCAGCCCGCGCGGCGTCGCGACGGCGATGCCGAGGCCGACGTCGCGCAGCTCGACGATCTCGTTGCTCGACTCGTCCCACCGCGCGTTGAGGCTCGGATTCCGCTCGAGGGCGATGCACAGCGCCTTGCTCACGAGCGCGAGCATCGACGCGCTCTGCCCGCGCGCCTTGAGCCGCGCGACGAGCTCGCTCGAGGCGGTGACGTCGACCGTGAGGAACTCGGTGACGTGCGGCGCGGTGAACGCGCTGCGCACCATCGCCTCGGCCGTCGCCTTGCGCACGCCCTTGATCGGGTGGCGCACCTCGGCGGGGCGGTCGTCGGCGCGAGGGCCCGTGACGCCGGGCGCGCCGGTCGTCGACGGGGCGGATGCCGCGGCTCGCCCGCTCTCCGCGAACCGGGTCACATCGGCGCGCGTGACCTGGCCGTCGTCTCCCGTCCCGTCGACCTCGGAGAGGTCGACGCCGAGGTCGTGCGCGAGCTTGCGCACGGGCGGCGTGGCGAGCGCGGCGCCGCGGCCGGGGCCGGAGCCCGTGCCGCGCGGCGTCGACGGGCGGTCGGCGGGTCGCTCGGGAAGGCTGCGGGCCTTGCGCTTCGGGCGGCGCCCGGTCTCGACGGCGGGGCCGTAGCCGACGAGCACCGACTGCCGCTCGGCGGCGGGCGCGGCGACCTCGGCGGCGGCGGGCGCGTCCGGCTCAGCGGCCGACGCGGCCGAGACGGCGGGCGCGGGTGCGGCCTGCGCCGCGGGCGCCTCGGCGGCGGGCGACGCGTCACCGGCGCTCGACGCGAGCGGGGCATCCGCCGCCACGTCGATCGACACCAGTGGAGCGCCCACCTGGACGGTCGCGCCGGGCTCGGCGTGGAGGGCGGCGACGATCCCCGCGAACGGCGACGGCAGCTGCACGATCGCCTTCGCGGTCTCGACGTCGGCGAGCGTCTGGTTGAGGGTCACGCGGTCGCCGACGGCGACGTGCCACTCGACGATCTCGCTCTCGGTGAGGCCCTCGCCGAGGTCGGGGAGGCGGAACTCGTGGACGGTCATGAGGCGCTCCATCCGGTGAGGGCGTTCTGGCGGCCGAGCACGCGATCGACGGCATCGAGGATGCGGTCGAGGTCGGGCAGGAAGTGCTCCTCGGCCCGGGCGCTCGGGTAGGGGGTGTCGAAGCCGGTGACGCGCGCGGGCGCCGCTTCGAGGTGCAGGAAGCAGCGGTCGGTGATGCTCGCGGCGATCTCGGCTCCGAGGCCGCCGAACTGCGCGGCTTCGTGCGTGATGACGAGTCGGCCGGTCTTCCGCACGCTCGCCTCGACGGTCTCGAGGTCGAGCGGCGAGAGCGAGCGCAGGTCGATGACCTCGACCGAGGTGCCCTCATCGCCCGCGGCGATCGCGGCGTCGATGGCGGTCGCGACGAGCGGGCCGTAGGCGACGATCGTCACGTCGGTGCCCTCGAGCACGACGCGCGCCCTGTCGAAGGGGAAGTCCGCCTCCTCGTCGACCTCGCCCTTCGTCCAGTAGCGGCGCTTGGGCTCGAAGAACAGCACGGGGTCGTCGCACGCGATGGCCTGGCGGATCATCGTGTGCGCGTCCTGCGGCGTCGAGCACGTCACGACGCGCAGCCCGGCGGTGTGGGCGAAGTACGCCTCGGGCGACTCGGAGTGGTGCTCGACCGCCCCGATGCCGCCGCCGAAGGGAACGCGGATCGTGATGGGCATGCGAACCGCGCCGCGCGTGCGGTAATGCAGCTTCGCGACCTGCGCGACGATCTGGTCGAAGGCCGGGTAGATGAAGCCGTCGAACTGGATCTCGCACACGGGCCGGAAGCCGCGGTACACGAGCCCGATCGCCATGCCGATGATCCCGGATTCCGCGAGCGGCATGTCCATGACGCGGTCGGTGCCGAAGTCGCGCTGGAGGCCGTCGGTGACGCGGAAGACGCCGCCGAGCTGGCCGATGTCCTCGCCGAGGAGGACGACGCGGTCGTCGTCGGCAAGGGCGCGGCGCAGGCCCGAGTTGACGGCCTTGGCGAGAGTGAGCTCGGTCATTCCGCGCCCCCCTCGAGCTCGCCGACGCTGCGGAGGTAGGCCTCCTGCTGCGAGCGCTGGCGCGCGATCCCCGTATGCGGCTCGGCGTACACGTGGTCGAACACCGAGAGCGGCGCGGGGTTCGGCAGGGCGAGGCAGCCGGCGCGGAACTCCGCGGCGACCTCGTCGGCCTTCGCGGCGACGGATGCGGCGATCGCGTCGGTCAGGACGCCGGACTGACGCAGGTGCGCCTCCACCCGCGCGATCGGATCCTTCGCCGCCCACTCCTCGCGCTGCAGGGGGTCGACGTAGCGGCTCGGGTCGTCGGAGGTCGTGTGCGGGCCCATGCGGTAGGTGACGGCCTCGATGAACGTGGGGCCGTCACCACGGTGCGCACGCTCGAGGGCGCGGCGCGTGGCGGCGAGCACGGCGAGGACGTCGTTTCCGTCGACGCGGATGCTCGGGATCCCGAAGCCGGGGGCGCGCTCGGCGATCGGCCGCTGGGCCTGCAGGCCGACGGGCTCGGAGATCGCCCACTGGTTGTTCTGGCAGAAGAACACGACGGGCGCGCCGAACGACGCGGCGAAGACCATGGCCTCGTTGACGTCGCCCTGCGTCGTCGCCCCGTCGCCGAAGTAGGTGATCGTCGCGGTGTCGACGCCGTCGTGCCGGCATCCGACCGCGTAGCCCACGGCGTGGAGGGTCTGCGCGCCGATGACGATCTGCGGCGTCGCCATGTTGACGTCGTAGGGGTTCCAGCCCGCCTGGGCCGTGCCGCGCCACACCTCGACGAGCGCGGGCAGCGCGACACCGCGGCAGTAGGCGACGGCGTTCTCGCGGTAGCTCGAGAAGATGAAGTCGTCGGCGCGCAGAGCGCGGGCCGAGCCGACCTGGGCGGCCTCCTGGCCGAGCAGCGGCGGCCAGAGACCGAGCTGGCCCTGACGCTGCAGGGCGGTGGCCTCGACGTCGATGCGGCGGACCACGACGAGGTCCTCGTAGAGGCGGACGAGCTCGTCGACCGACACGTCGGAGACGTAGGGATCGTAGAGCGGATCCTCGATGCGCCGACCCTCGGGGTCGAGCAGCTGCACGAGCTCGTCGGGCGGGCTCGGAAGCTCCGCCTCGATTCGCGTTTCGGACACAGTGGTTCGCATCGCATCTCCGATCCGCCGCTCCTCGTGCGGGTGAGCCGAGGGCGGTCGATCCTCACAGCCGTCGGCCGGTGGGCCGCATGACTGACCGGGGCACCGTTGCCCCGAGTTGCCTCGACCGTAGCCAGCGCGAGCCGGGAAGACAAGGGCGACCCGCCGATGAGCGGGAGGGGCTCAGCGGCCGAGTGTCAGCGCCGAGCGTCAGCGCCCGAGCGTCCAGCCCGCCTGCTTGACGAGCACGTGCCCGCGCTGCGTGGAGAATCGCAGCCAGGAGCCCGACGCGAACTGCTCGATCGCGTCATCGCCGAGGAACCCGAGCGAGAGCGCGGCGAAGGCGGCGCCGGCGGGCACGTGATCGAGGCTCTCGAGCGGCCGCCCCCACACCTCGGTGCGGACGCGGTGCACGAGGTCGGAGCCGAGCGCGTCGGGCACCGCCGTGGCGACTTCGTCGATGCCCGCGCGGGCCGCGGTCTCGAAGACCGAGGGCTCGATCGGCTGCATGCGCTGCCACCCGCCGCGGGGCGGCGAGATCGCCGCCCAGACCACCGTGTTGACGCTCGTGGGGAGGGTCAGGTCGACCGGGCCGTCCGTCGCGGAGGCGACCGCCGCATCCGTCTTCGCCAGCAGCGAGCGGATCGGGACGACCTCGTCGAACGGCTCGCCCTCGGCCGCGAGCGTGCGCAGGCCGAGCACGGTCGGCCCGCGATCGAGCAGACCGCGGGGCGCGAGCACCGCGACGTACACCGCGAGCACCCCGGAGTCGAGGATGAGCCGCACGGCCGCGTTCTCGTCGAGCCGCGCGGCGCGCCCGAGGAGGACCTGCAGGTCGTGCGCCGCGGCCGCGTCGGGGAGGGTGAGGATGCTCGACATCGCTCCCTAGACTACGGGCGTGACCGACGCCGCCGCCTCCGATCCCGCCGCCGACTCCCCCGACTCCGCCCACGACTCCCCCGACTCCGCCCACGACCCCGTCGCCGCCATGCTCCGGGCGCTCGACCTCGCCGACACGGGAGCCCGGACCACGGAGGACATCTTCACCGCGCCGAGCCAGTGGATGCCGCAGGGTCGCGTCTTCGGCGGGCAGGTCATGGCGCAGTCGGTGCTCGCCGCGACGCGCACCGTCGAGGGCGATCGGCTCATCCACTCGATGCACGGGTACTTCCTGCGGCCCGGCGACGTGAACGAGCCCATCACGTTCTCGGTCGATCGCATCCACGACGGCCGCTCGTTCTCGACGCGCCGCACGCAGGCGTTCCAGAAGGGCGTGCCGATCCTGTCGATGATCGCCTCCTTCCAGGACGACGACCCGGGGCTCGAGCACCAGGCGACGATGCCCGAGGGCATCCCCCAGCCGGAGGAGCTGCCGAGCACGCGCGAGGTGCTCGAGCAGCTCGACCACCCCGTCGCGCGTTTCTGGGCGACCGAGCGGCCCTTCGACCTGCGGCACGCCCCCGGTCATCTCTACTTCGGAGGCGACCGCGAGCAGGTAGCGCACCAGGCGGTGTGGCTGCGCGCGCTGAGCCCCCTGCCCGACGACGAGAACCTGCACCGCGCGGCCCTCGCCTACGCGAGCGACTACTCGATCCTCGAGCCGATCCTGCGCCGCCACGGTCAGTCGTGGGCGACGCCCGGGCTCAAGATGGCGAGCCTCGACCACGCGATGTGGTGGCACCGCCCGGCGCGCGTCGACGAGTGGCTCTGCTACGTGCAGGAGTCGCCGAACGCGATCGGCGGCCGCGGCCTGTCGATGGGGCGCATCTTCACGCGTGACGGCGTCCTGGTCGCGAGCGTCGCGCAGGAGGGCATGGTCCGCATCCCGAGCGAGTGATCGGGGGCGGATGCCCGGACTCAGGCCCGCGGCGAGAGGTGCTCGTGCACGGCGACCCATCGGCCGTCGCGCCGCGCGAACACGATCGTCTCGCGCTCGGTGACGTCGTCGACCTGGCCGCCGAGCTCGATGCGCGAGTCGACCGAGTGGGTGAAGATCGCCGTGTCGCCGAGAAGCTGCACGCGCCGGTCGCTCGACCGGCAGGCATGCACGCGGAAGCCGTCCTCGCGCTCCCACTGGGCCCAGAGCGCCTCGTACTCGGCGCGGCTGTCGAGGCGGCGGTCGGCGGTGTGGAAGACGAAGGAGGCGTCCTCCGCGAAGCCGGCGAAGTAGGCCTCGGTGCGGTGGTGGGCGAAGTCGTCGACGATCGCGTCGGCGGCGGCGAGCACGGCGGCGACGACGTCCTCGTCGGGAGCAGCCGCCGCGCTCACGAGGCGCTCCGGCGCCGCGCCATGACCGTGAGCAGCTCGTACGCGACGTGCGCCGCCGCGATGCCCGTGATCTGCGCGTGGTCGTACGCGGGCGCGACCTCGACGATGTCGGCGCCGACGAGGTCGACGTCGGCGAAGCCGCGCAGCACCGCGAGCAGCTCGCGGCTCGTGAAGCCGCCCGCCTCGGGCGTGCCGGTTCCGGGCGCGAACGCAGGGTCGAGAACGTCGATGTCGATCGAGACGTACACGGGGCGATCGCCGACGCGCGCCTTCATGCGCTCGATGACGCCGGGAGCCCCGAGGGCATCCATCTCGGTCGAATGCACGATCTGGAAGCCCAGGTCGCCGTCCTCCGTGAGGTCGTCGGCCGTGTAGAGCGGCCCGCGGATGCCGACGTGCAGGCACGAGTCCCGCGCGAGCAGCCCCTCCTCCGATGCGCGGCGGAACGGCGTGCCGTGCGTGTAGTCGGCGCCGAAGTAGGTGTCCCACGTGTCGAGGTGGGCGTCGAAGTGGACGACCGCGATCGGGCCGTGCTTCGCGTGCATCGCGCGAAGGAGCGGCAGGGCGATCGTGTGGTCACCGCCGAGCGTCAGCAGCTGCGCACCCGAGTCGAGCACCCTCGTCGCCTCGGCCTCGATCGTCGCGAGCGCCTCGGTGATGTCGAAGGGGTTCACGCCGATGTCGCCGCCGTCGACGACCTGCTGCATCGCGAACGGCTTCGCATCCTGCGCGGGGTTGTACGGCCGCAGCAGGCGCGACGACTCGCGGATGTGCGAGGGCCCGAATCGCGCGCCCGGCCGGTAGCTCACCCCGGTGTCGAAGGGCACGCCGAGCACGACGACGTCGGCGCGATCCACCTCGTCCCAGCGCGGGAGCCGTGCGAAGGTCGCGGCGCCGCCGTAGCGGGGCACCTGGGTCGCGTCGACCTGGCCGATGTTGCCGTTCTCGGTGACGCGGGGCGTGCGCTGCTCCACGGTGTCCTCCTGGGGTGCGTCGATTCGGGATGCCCGTGGCGAGCGGGCAGGAGGCCCGGGGCGGTCTGCGGGGCCGCCCCGGGCATCCGCGTCAGCCGGCGCGGCGCGCCGCGGCCTTCGCCGCCCCCGACCGGTGGTCGGTCTCGATGGGCGTGAGCGGCGCGCTCTGCTCGCGGACGACGCGCGGGCCGCTCGCGGGGAAGACGTACGTCGGCTCGGGGAAGATCACGAGCGCTCCGATGTACAGCACCGCGGCCGAGACGATCGCGACGATGAGGCTCAGGTCGACGCCGCCCGCGACGCCGCTCAGCGGGCCCTCGATGACGGGCGGGAAGTAGGCGAAGAGCAGGCCGAGGACGGCCGAAGCGATCCACGCGACCATGCCGCGCCAGTTGACACCGCCCGAGAACCAGTAGCGGCCGCCCGTCTCGCCGCGGTTGAAGACCTGCAGGTCGGAGCGGTCGAACGACCCGCGACGGACGAAGTAGCCGATCGCCATGATGATCATCCACGGCACGGTCGTCACGATGATCGCGCCGACGAAGGCGTTCACGGCGCCCAGCAGGTCGAAGAACAGGCGACCGAGCAGGATGAACAGGAACGCGATGACGCCGATGAAGATCGTCGCCTGAACGCGGCTGAAGCGCGGAAAGACCGACGAGAAGTCGAGGCCCGTGCCGTAGAGCGAGGTCGAGCCCGTCGACAGGCCGCCGATGAAGGCGACGACCATGAGCAGCACCGCGTACCAGAGCGGCGACTCCTGGATGAGCGCGAAGACGTAGTCGGCCTCCCCGGCGACGAGGGTCGCGGTCGCGACGCCGAACAGGAACGGGATGATCGTGAGGCCCTGCCCGAGCGCCGTTGCGCCGAAGAGCTTGCGCGGCGGCGTCGAGGCGGGGATGTAGCGCGACCAGTCGCCGAGGAACGCGCCGAACGAGACGGGGTTCGACATGACGATGAGCGCCGAGAGGACGAAGGTCGGCCAGAAGCTGCCGAGCGCGTAGGCGTCGGGGCCCGGGTCGTAGCCGGCGTCGAAGGTGCCCGAGAACGCGACGATCGCGAGGAGGAAGAGCACCGAGTTCGCGATGACAGCCGTCTTGTTGATGAGCAGCATGAACTGGTAGCCGTACACGACGACGATGATCACGATGAGGCCGATGACGCCGTAGATGACGGTGCGCAGGCCCACCGAGTCGGGCACGCCGAGCAGGCGGTTGAGCGCCCCGACGAGCGCGTCGCCGCCGACCCAGACCGAGATCGAGTAGAACGCGACGGCCGTCAGCAGCGAGAGGAACGAGCCGACGACGCGGCCGCGGACCCCGAAGAAGGCGCCGGAGGACACGGCGTTGTTCGTGCCGGTCTTCGGCCCGAACAGCCCCATGGGCATGAGCACGAGGATTCCGACGGCGAGGCCGAGGACGGTCGCGCCCACGGCCTGCCAGAACGACAGGCCGAGGACGATCGGGAACGTGCCGAGCAGCACGGTCGCGAACGTGTTGGCGCCGCCGAACTGGATGCGCATGAGATCGACCCACGTCGAGGTGCGGTCGGCGTCGGGCACGGTGTCGATGCCGCGCTGCTCGACCTCGGTCGCGCGCGGGCGGGCGTTGAGGCTGACGTCGGCGTGATCGACAACGACTCTGTTGTCCGTCATGGAGGTTCCTTCTCGTCGGGGTGGACGTGCGGTGTTGGCCCGAATATAGACCGCGATATGCCTGGTGTGCAAAAGTTCTTTCCTATGAAGATAAATCGTGTCGTCGACCTCTCCGTCACGCTTTCGAGCGCGACGCAGGTCTACCCCGGCGACCCCGTCGTCTCGCTCACCCCGCACAGCACGATCGCGCGCGACGGCTTTAATCTGCTCGCCGTCACGATGGGGTCGCAGAGCGGCACCCACGTCGACGCGCCCTTCCACTTCGACGACGCCACTCCCCGCATCGATGCGGTGCCCCTCGAGCGCTTCGTCGGCGAGGGCGTGGTCGTGGATGCCCGTGATGCGGGCCCTCGCGGCCGCATCACGACCGCGCACCTCGCCCCCGTCCTCGACCGACTGCAGCCCGGACGCATCGTGCTCCTCCGCACCGGATGGAGCGCGCACTACGGCACGGCCGCTTACTTCGATCACCCCTACCTCGACGCCGAGGCGTGCGCTCTGCTGCTCGAGCGCGGGATCCGCACGATCGGCATCGACGCCGTCAACCTCGACGAGACGCCCGACGACGCGCACCCCGGCGTCGGGTTCCCGTGCCATCACCTCATCGCCGAGGTCGAAGGCGTCATCATCGAGAACCTGACGAATCTCGAAGCGATCGAGAGCGGGCATCCGCTCATCTCGGTCATGCCGCTCAAGCTCGAGGCGGCCGACGGCGCTCCCGTGCGCGCGGTCGCGATCGAGCACGACTGACATGGACGGCGGGCTCAGCGGAGATGGCCCAGAATAGAGGCATGACGAGCGACGTGAAGATCGGCGCCCGCCTGCGAGCGGCGCGCCTCGCCCGCGGACTCACCCTCGAGGCGGTCGGCGCCGCCGCCGGCATCAGCCAGGGGTTCGTGAGCAAGCTCGAGCGCGACCAGGTCTCGCCCTCGGTCGCCTCTCTCGTGGCGATCTGCGAGGCCGTCGGCCTCAAGGTCGGCGAGCTGTTCGAGCCGCCGCCCTCGCAGATCGTGCGCGCCGGACAGGGCGCGCCCATCAACTTCGGCGGCGAAGGCGCGGAGGAGGTCCTCCTCACGCCCGGCACGCAGACCGATGTCGAGGTCATCCGCTCGATCATCGAGCCGGGCGGCACCGCGGGCGACGACCTCTACAGCCTCGACTGCGACGTCGAGTTCGTCTACGTGCTCGCCGGCCGCCTCACGATCGTGCTCGGCGACGACGAGCACGAGCTCGGCACGGGCGACTCGATGACCTTCCGCGGCCGCGACCCGCACACGTGGCGCAACGCCTCGACGACCGAGGGGTGCGAGGTGCTCTGGGTGCTCGCGCCCGCGACCTAGACGACCCGCGCCCCTGCCCGCGACCTAGCTGCGGCGCCGGAACGCCACGGGCTCCTCGATGTACAGCGCCCACAGCGCGCGCTCGCGGTCGCTGATGCGGCGGGGCCGGCCGGTCTCCTCGTCGACGAGCACGAGGGTCGACATCGCGCGGGCGAAGACGACGTGCGGCTCGGCGCCCTCGGGCGAGCACACCTCGTAGCAGACGTCGAGGCTCGCTCCGCCGAGCGCGCCGATCCAGAGCTGCACGTCGAGCGGGTCGCGCAGGTGCGGGATCTGCGCGAGGTACTCGACCTCCTGCCGGGCGATGAGGCTCTGCGCCCCCTCGTCGATGTGCAACTCGGGCAGCGGGGTCGCGGAGGCTCCGCGGCCGCGCCAGAACACCTCGATGCGCGCCTCCTCGAGGAGCGTGAGCATGCGGGCGTTGTTGACGTGCCCGTAGGCGTCGAGGTCGCTCCAGCGCAGTGCGATGGGGACGTGGATGCGGGTCATGCGGCTCCTCCCTGCACGATCGTGTCGCGACGGCGCTCGAGCACGGCGGCGTCCTCCGCGAGCGTGCCCGGTCCGATCGCGGAGCGCACGACGCGGTCTGCCGCGTCGCGATAGGCGGCGGCGCGGTCGGATGCTCCCTCCCGCGCGATGAGCCGCTCGAGCAGGTCGAGCAGGCGGTGCGCGACGAGCGGCTGATCCGCGACGTACTGGCGGATGAGGTCGACGGCGTCGACGACGAGGGCGGAGAGCTCCCGCGGGGTGACGAGCACGCGCGCGGCGCCGTCGCCGTCGAGAAGGATTCCGCGCGGGTCGGGTCGACCGGCCGCGCTCACCATCGCGATCGTGAGGGCGTCGATCGCCGTGAGCGCCGTGATCGGGTCGTTGACCCCGGGGCTGAGCGCTCGGGCCGCGACATCGACGAGCTGGCGGACGAGGTGCTCCGCATCCTGCACGGGAGTGCGCTCGTCGTCGATCGAGACCGCCGCGATGACCGCCGCGTCGAGCTTCGCGGCGCCCTCCGGTCGGGTCGACGGCGCGGACGCCGCGCTGACGCGCGCGATCGGATCCCCCGCGCACACGAGCGTGCCCGGTCTCACGCGCAGCTCGACGCGCGCGCCGGTGTCGGCCGCCGCCGCGACGAGATGCCCGTGGTCGATGCTCGCGACGTAGCCGCTCGTGCCGGCACGGACATCCGTGCCCTCATCGATCGCCGCCCACTGCGCTGCGGGGGCCCGCCGCGGCGAGCCCTGCTCGGGGTAGAGCTCGTCGAGCAGAGCGATGAGCTGGTCGCGCACGCCGGTCGCGAGTCGCGAGATCTGGATGCTCGCGCTGATGTGGTGGATGAAGTACACGAGCGCGACGATCGAGGAGACGGCGAGGACGATCGCGACGTTCACGGCGAGGTGCGGCACGAACTCGGAGTCGTCCCCGGCGCGCACATGACGCACGACGAGCATGGCGAAGAGCGAGGTCGACACGAGCAGAGCCAGCACGACCTGATTGCCGCGGTCGGCCATGAGGCTGCGCACGAGGCGCGGCCCGTAGGCCGACGAGGTCAGCGTGAGCACCGCGATCGTGATCGAGAACGTCGTCGCCGCGGCGGCGAGCATCGACGTCGCGATCGCACTCAGGAGCCCCCGGCTGCCGTCCGGCCCCACCGCGGGGATGACGGCGTCGATCGCGCTCGGAAGCGCGGGCTCGAGCGCGACGAGCGCCTCCGCGAGGAGTACCGCGAGCACGAGGCCGACGCTCGGCACGAACCAGAACGAGTCGAGGACCCGCCGGATCCGGTACCGCACGCCGTTCACGAGTCGCTCCGTTCTCGGCCCACGGGGGCCGTTCGCCGCCGGGCCGTGCCTAGTCGCGCGTGAGCTTGCGGTAGGTCGAGCGGTGCGGCTTCGCCGCATCCGGGCCGAGGCGCTCGATCTTGTTCGCCTCGTACGACTCGAAGTTGCCCTCGAACCAGTGCCAGTAGCTCGGGTTCTCCTCCGTGCCCTCCCAGGCGAGGATGTGCGTGGCGATGCGGTCGAGGAACCACCGGTCGTGCGTGATGACCACCGCGCAGCCGGGGAACTCGAGCAGCGCGTTCTCGAGGCTGCCGAGGGTCTCGACGTCGAGGTCGTTCGTGGGCTCGTCGAGCAGGAGGAGGTTGCCGCCCTGCTTGAGCGTGAGCGCGAGGTTGAGACGGTTGCGCTCGCCTCCCGAGAGCACGCCGGCCTTCTTCTGCTGGTCGGGCCCCTTGAAGCCGAACTGCGAGACGTACGCGCGCGACGGGATCTCGGTCTTGCCGACCTGGATGTAGTCCAGGCCGTCGCTCACGACCTCCCACAGCGTCTTGTTCGGGTCGATGCCGCCGCGGCTCTGGTCGACGTACGAGATGTCGACCGTCTCGCCGATCTTGAGCGTGCCGCCGTCGAGGGGCTCGAGGCCGACGATCGTCTTGAAGAGCGTGGTCTTGCCGACGCCGTTCGGGCCGATGATGCCGACGATGCCGTTGCGCGGCAGAGTGAACGACAGCCCGTCGATGAGCACGCGGTCACCGAAGCCCTTCTGCAGCTTCGACGCCTCGATGACCTGGGCGCCGAGGCGCGGGCCGACGGGGATGACGATCTCCTCGAAGTCGAGCTTCCGCGTCTTCTCCGCCTCGGCGGCCATCTCCTCGTAGCGGGCGAGGCGGGCCTTCGACTTCGCCTGGCGGCCCTTGGCGTTGCTGCGCACCCACTCGAGCTCGCTCTCGAGGCGCTTGGCGAGCTTGGCGTCCTTCTTGCCCTGCACCTGCAGGCGCGCGGCCTTCTTCTCGAGGTAGGTCGAGTAGTTGCCCTCGTACGGGTACAGCCGCCCGCGGTCGACCTCGGCGATCCACTCGGCGACGTGGTCGAGGAAGTACCGGTCGTGCGTGATGGCGATGACCGCGCCGGGGTACTTCTGCAGGTGCTGCTCGAGCCACTGCACGCTCTCGGCGTCGAGGTGGTTGGTGGGCTCGTCGAGGAGCAGCAGGTCGGGCTTCTCGAGCAGGAGCTTGCAGAGCGCGACGCGGCGCTTCTCACCGCCGGAGAGGTGGGTGATCATCTCGTCGCCGGGCGGGCATCGCAGGGCATCCATCGCCTGCTCGAGCTGGGAGTCGAGATCCCACCCGTTCGCGGCGTCGATGTCCTCCTGCAGCGTTCCCATCTCGGCGAGCAGCGCGTCGAAGTCGGCGTCGGGGTCGGCCATGGCGAGAGAGATCTCGTTGAACCGCGTGATCTTGTCGTGCAGCTCGCGCACGCCGTCCTGGACGTTCTCCAGGACGGTCTTCGACTCGTCGAGCTCGGGCTCCTGCATGAGGATGCCGACCGTGTAGCCGGGGCTCAGGCGAGCCTCGCCGTTGGAGGGCTGGTCGAGGCCGGCCATGATCTTGATGATCGTCGACTTGCCAGCACCGTTCGGGCCGACCATGCCGATCTTGGCGCCGGGGAAGAACGACATCGTGACGTCATCGAGGATGAGCTTGTCGCCGACCGCCTTGCGGGCGCGGACCATGGAGTAGATGAATTCGGCCATGCCCTCAGTCTAGAGAGGCCGTCGCTCCCACCAGGCACGCGCCGGAGGCCAGCGCGGGGGCCGTCGTCGTCGTGAAGCCGTCGCCGTCGAACTGCCCGAGGACGCACGAATCGCCCGATCGGACGGAGAACAGCAGGGCGTCGACCGGGAGCCCGATGGCGGTGCGGTCGGGTGTCACCTGCAGCGCGCTGAGCGGAATACCGGCGCCCGTGAGGGCGTCGACGACGCTGCGACCCGCGGGGATGCCGCCCGCCGACACGAGCGGCGCGAGTGCCGTCTCGACGACCGGCAGGTTCACCTCGGCCTCCGCGGCCTCGTCGAAGACAGGGGCCGGCGGCGCGCTCGGCGTCGGCTCGCCCGTGGCGCTCGACGACGGCGCAGGGGCCGCGCTCGAGGGCGGCGGCTCGGGAGCGCCGGAGGGGCCGGGCGACGGCGTGCACCCGGCGACGAGGGCCGCGATCGCGACGGCGGCGACCATGACTGCGGATGCCCGCCTCGCGCTCGCCCGCATCCGACCCTCCCTTCCCGGCGGCCAGACGGCCGACCGCCACGAGTCTACGGGGGTCGCCCCCATGACCGGCTCCCGCCTGGATCCTGGGCCCCGTAGACCGTGCGTTCGGAATCCGAACACCGCGCGAGCAGCGTGTTTGCGCCCCGCGCGACGACGGAGCACTATCAATGCAAGGACAGCGGTTGGGAGTCGGGGGACTCCCGGGGGGCCGCCTACCGCAACCGGTTCACTCGCGCGTTCGGGTCGGGTGAGGGAGCCGAGTGACACTGCGGCCGTCCCCGGCTCATTCGGGTTGAGCTGGGGCGGCCGCTTCTCATTTCTACGACTGGTGCAGGATGGCCACGTGGCCCCTGCGCTGAGCACCCGACGAATCGGAGACGGCGTGACTCTGCGGGAGGCGCTCGGCGGTCGCTGGGCGACCCACTGGCTGCTCTGGCTGGCGTTCTACCCGCCCACCGTCACGATCAATCTCATCCGCGAATCGACCACGACCTACCCCGCGTGGTGGTGGCCGCTCCTGTCGGCGACCGTGCAGCACCTGGTCGCAGGCCTCATCGTCGTCGGTGGAGGTCTGATTGCCAGGCGGTGGCGATCGATCCTGCCGGTCTCGCTCGTCGCCGCGCTGTGGATGACCTCGTCGATCGCGCGCGGCGTCGTCGAGAGCGCCGTCGCCGAGTCGGTGGCCGGTGTTCCCGGAGACCTCGCGTTCCGCGCGATCACGTGGATCGTCATGACGATCGCGTGGGGCCCCGCCCTCGTCTACGGGATCGCCCAGGTCGCCCGGCGACGCGCCCTGATCGGCGAACTCGAGCTCTCCCGGAGTTCGCTCGAGGAAGCGATCGCGGCTGCCGCGGAATCGGGCGAGGCCAGGCGGGCGCGCCTGGCGCGGATGGTCCGACGCTCGGTGGACCCCGTCCTGGACGACCTGCAGGGACGCCTTGTTGCCGTGCGCAGCGACCTCGACCGCGCGGCCTTCGTCGAGATCAGCATGCGACTGTCGAGCCTGCATGACGAGACGGCCGATCTGATCGAATCCGCGGCCCCCACAGCCCTCGACACCCGGCCCGCCGCGAGACGCGCGTCGCTACGCGAGGTCTTCGACGTCCACCTCGCTCGGCCCTGGCTCACGGCCGGCGTCGTCGCCGTCCAGACCGCAGCGATCGTCCTCCCCGACGGCGCTCGCATCTTCGGCTCGTTCGCCGCGATCGAGATCGTCCTCGCTACGGTCGCCGGCGGTCTCGCCCTCGGCGCCGTGCTGCAGCTTGCCGACTCATGGATCCTCCTGCGCGATGCTCGCGCATCGAGCGTGACCCTCGCGGCCGGCGGCACCGCGATCCTCGCCTCCAGCTGGGTCATGCTGCACAGCGGGATCGACCCGATCACTTGGCACGGCGCGATCATGCTCCCGGTGCTGGGCGGGGGGCTTCTCGCCGCCTGCACTGTTGTGATCGCGAGCATCGTGGTCGCACGCGCGAACGAGGACGACGAGCGGACCATCCGCGACATCCACGACCGTATCGTCATGCTCGAGGCCCAGAACGAGTCGGCGCTCGAGCGCGAGCGCCACCGGCTGAGCGAGCTCATGCACGGCCCGGTGCAGGGGCGCATCGCCGCGTGCGTCATGGCGCTCACCTTCTTCTCCACCGACGACGCGGCCCCCGGGGCGCTCGCCTCGATCACCGAGCAGGTGCTCGATCACCTCGCGGCGGCGTCGCACGATCTGTCTCTTCTCGCCGAGGGCCGCCCCCCGAACGGAGGGGCCTAGCCGAGGAGCCCTCGCCATACACTGAGCACATGGCAGCCCCCGGAGGTTCCCCTGCCACGGTCCTCGTCGCCGATGACGATCCGCTCGTCCGGACCGTGCTGCGCATGGCGCTCACCGGCATGGGCTGCGCCGTGCTCGAGGCGCGCACGACGAGCGAGGTCGTCGACCTCGACCCTGCTCTGGCAGTCGATCTCGTCATCCTCGACCTCAACATGCCCGGCGGAGCCGCCGTCGAGAGCCTCGATGCGCTGTCCGCGCGCGCATCCGCCCCGCGGGTCCTCCTTCTGAGCGGCGAGGATGCTCCCGCTCTGATCGACCGCGTCGACGGTTTCGCCCGCAAGCCGATCGAGCTCGCCGACTTCACGCGCATCGTCCGCACGCTGCTCCCCCATGCTCAGGAAGGGGTCTCCGACGGTGCTGGCTGAGCACGACGACGACCGCGCTCTCGTTCTCGCGGGCGCACTCGAGACACTCGCCGCCCGCTACCCGGACCCCATCATGCTCGTCGGCCGCTCGGGCACCGTCCTCGGTGCGACGGCGGCTCTCGGCGCGCGCGGAGGCATCCCCCGCGAGGCCTTCATCGGGTCGCTGCACACGCAGTGGGCGGCGGATGCGGATCGGCCGATCATCGACGATCGTTTCGCGCGCGCGCTGGAGGGCGAGACCTGCCGCTTCCGGACCGTCGGGCGACCCGACGGAGCCGGCAGAGCCGAGATCACGTACAGCCCCGTGACGATCGACGGCGCCGTGGTCGCCGTGCTCGTCTACGCCTTCGCGATCGCCGAGGTCGAAGAGCGCGAGCGCGCGAAGCAGCAGGCGGATGAGCTGCTGCGGATCGCGGGCGAGCTCGCCTCGTTCGGCGGCTGGTCCCTCGATCGCGAATCGAGCATGCTCACTCTGAGCCCCGAGTCGCAGCGGATCCTCGGCGCCGAGGGCGACCCCGCCCTGCCGCTCGAGAGAGCCGGGGAGCTCTTCGCCCTCGCCAACGCCGACGCGATCGCCCGAGCGGTCGGCGCGTGCTTCGAGCACGGAGACACGATCGATCTCGAGCTCCTCGTCACCACGATCGACGGCCGATCGCGCATCGTCAAGGTCCTCGGGCGGCCGACGGCCGACTCCGCCGGCGCCATCGTCGCGGCGAACGGCGCCATCTGGGACGTCACCGATGCGACGGCCGCGCGCGAGCGCGCCGCGATCCTCCAGCAGCGACTCGATCTCACGCTCAACTCGCTGAGCGACGGCCTCATCCTGCTCGACGACGCGTGGCGGCTCGCGTACGCCAATGATCGGGCCGAGGAGCTCATCGGGCGTCCGTTCGCGGAGATCCAGGGGCACAGCCTGTGGGAGACCTTTCCCGAGCTCGCCGACACCGAGCTCGAGGTCGCCTACCAGCGCGCCGCGCGCGAGCAGATCCGAACGACCGTGCGCACAGGCGACGCGGCCGGGCGCTGGTTCGACGTGACCGCCTACCCGACTGCGACGGGCATCGCGCTCTACGTCCGCGACGTCACAGAGGACGAGCGCGCGAGACACGAGATGGTGAAGGCCCAGCGGAGGATCACCGACCAGGCCGCGCTCATCGACGCCTCCCGCGACGCGATCATCGTCCGCTCGCTCGACGGCATCGTCCACTACTGGAATCGCTCCGCCGAGACGCTGTACGGCGCGACGTCGGACGAGGCGATCGGCCGGCAGCTGCGCGACCTCGTGTGCGTCGACGACGAGGTGTTCGCGGAGGCGATCGCCGTGACTCTGCGCGACGGCTACTGGTCGGAGGAGCTTCCGTGCACGACGCGCGACGGTCGGTCGCTCATCATCGACTGCCGCTGGCAGCTTCTGCGCGGGGAGGACGGCGCCCCCGACCGGATCTTCTCCGTCGACACCGATGTGACGGCGTGGCGGCGCGAGGAGAACCTGCGCACGCGCGCCAAGCGCATGGAGAGCCTCGGCACCTTCGCCGGCGGCATCGCTCACGACCTCAACAACGTGCTCACGCCCATCCTCATGTCCATCCAGCTCCTCGAGTCGACGGAGTCGGACCCGGATCGACTGGAGCTGCTGGGCACGATGGAATCCGCCTCGAAGCGCGGAGCCGACATGATCCGGCAGGTCCTCGCCTTCGCCCGCGGGGTCGAGGGCCGACGCGATCGCGTCGCGATCGACGCGCTGCTGGTCGAGCTTCAGCGCTTCGCTGCGGATTCCCTCCCGGCGGCCATCCGCTTCACCGCCGAGGTCGATGACGACCTGCCGGACACGGTCGGCGACCCGACGCAGCTCATCCAGGTGCTCATGAACCTCGTCACCAACGCGCGGGATGCCATGCCGGAGGGGGGCGAGCTGCGAGTGACCGCGTCGACGCTGCTCCTCGAGGACTCCTTCTCCACCGAGGCGTTCCAGGCCGAGCCGGGGGCGCACATCATCATCGACGTCGTCGACACGGGGCACGGCATGACCCGGGAGACGACGGAGAAGATCTTCGAGCCCTTCTACACGACGAAGTCGGTGGGCAAGGGGACCGGACTCGGGCTCGCGAGCTCGCTCGCGATCGTGCGCAGCCATGGCGGCACCATCCGCGTGTACAGCGAGCCCGAGCGCGGGACGCGCTTCTCGGTCATCCTGCCGATCGCCGACGGTAGCGAGCGGTCCTCCGCTCAGCCCCGCGTTCCGACTCGAGCGCTCCCCCGCGGTCGCGGTGAACTCGTCCTCGTCGTCGACGACGACCCGACCATTCGGCTCATCACGGCGCGGACCCTCGAGACCTACGACTACCGGACGCTCGTCGCCGAGCACGGGCGGGCGGCGATCGATCTCGTCGAGGCTCCGGGAGCCTCGGTCGACCTCGTGCTGACCGACATGATGATGCCGGTCATGGACGGTGCCGCCACGACGGCGTACCTCGAGGAGCACCATCCGGGGATCCCGGTCATCGCCGCGAGCGGGCTCACCTCGGCCGGCGGCGCCGCTCGCAGCGCGGGGATGGGAGTGGCCGCCTTCCTGCCGAAGCCGTACACGACGAGTCTGCTGCTGACGACGATCCGCGATGTGCTTGACGGCGGTGGCGCGCACGAGCACGATGGACAGAACGGTTCGTCCCACCCGAGCGAGGAGTCACCATGACGACCGAGCCCAAGTCGATGCGCATCGTCGTCGCCGACGATGACGCCTTCACGGTCTCCCTGGTCTCCGGCGGGCTGAGCGCCCGCGGCTTCGCCGTCGCGACGGCGACCTCGGTCTCGGAAGCACTCGCGGCCGTCGGCGACACGGACCCGCACGCCCTCATCACCGACCTGAACTTCGGCTCCGCCGAGTCCGGCGCCGACCTCCTGAGCGCCGTGGCCGAGGACTTCCCCTGGGTGGGCCTCGTCGTGCTCACGTCGCACCGCTCGCCGGAGCTCGCCGTTCCGAACCCCGGGCGCATCCCCGCGGGCGTCGTCTACCTCGTGAAATCGCAGCTCGGCGCGATCGACGACCTCATCGATGCGGTGCACCGCTCGATCAGCGGGCAGACCGACGACGACGTGCACATCGGCGACGACGACGTGCCGTCGGTGACCGCCGCGCAGGCCGACGTGCTCCGACTCCTCGCGGAGGGGGCGTCGACCCGCGCGCTCGCCGAGCACCGCGGCACGACCGTCCGAGCCGTCGAGACCATGCTCGCGCGGCTCTTCACCGCGCTCGGCCTCGACACGAGCGAGAACGCGAACCCGCGCGTCGCCGCCGTCACGCTGTGGCAGCGCGGCGGCATCCGCGTTCGCTGAGCCGCCGCGCCCCTGTCGGTCAGAACGGCGCGTCGGCCGGTTCGCGCGGCTCGAGCGATGACGCGTCGTCGGGAACCTCGACGGGTTCGGGCTGCTCCTGCGGGGCATCCGCCGCCTGATCGGCGGTGCCGCGACCGACGATGACGCTGCGGGTGAAGCTCGAGCGGCCCCACGTGAGGTCGTGGCCTACCGCCTCGGCGTCGATCTCGATCGTCGTTCCGTTCTTCTCCCCGCTCTCCCAGTCGCGGATGCGCACGCGGCCGGAGACGATCACGCGCTCGCCCTTGTGGACCGAGCTCGCGACGTGGGTGCCGAGCTGCCGGAAGCTCGTCACGGTGTACCAGTTGGTGTCGCCGTCGACCCAGGCGGCCTTGGCGCGGTCGTAGCGGCGCTGATTGCTCGCGAGCCGGAACGAGGTGATCGCGAGCCCCTCGCTCGTGACGATGTGGCGCGGGGTCGTGGCGACGAGCCCCGTGAGGGTGATGGTGTCGGTCATGGCGTCCTCCAGACGAATCGGTGTCGGGTGGGCGCCGGCGGTTCGTGCCGGAGAGCGCCGGCGCCCGCGACGAGGATGCGCGAGGAGACCGGCGCTCACGGCGCGCCGGGGCGAACCCGTGCACGCCGATCGCGGCTCCCCGGGTGTGGAGGAGCAGCCTGGGTCGACGGAGGGGTGCTCCGGTTAGTGCTCGCGGAAGTCGGGCCGCTCGGCTCCGGGGCCGAGCGTGGCGTGGAGGGCGCGCTTCGCGGCCTCGAGCGTGGGGTACGGGCCGCGGGCCTCGCTCTCCATCCGCACCCGGACGAGGAAGCCCTCGCCGTCGCGGTGGATCGATCCGACGGTGCCGGCGGGGCCGGCGGCGACCCAGGTCTGCGTTCCGGTGGTCATGCTCATCGTCGAGCTCCTTCCGAACGGCGCGCTCGCGCCGTGCGCCGCCGACGCTACGCCTCGCGAGCGCCGGTGTCGAGCCCTCGGCGGTGAGCGCTCAGGAGGCCCGGATGTACGGGGCGTACGACGAGCGGATCTTGCTGACCTTCGGCAGCGCGACGGCGAGGCAGTAGCCCTGTCCGGGGTTCTTGGCGAAGAAGTCCTGGTGGTACTCCTCCGCGTCGAACCACTCGCCGAGCGGCGTGATCTCGGTCACGATGCCGCCCTCCCAGTAGCCGTCGGCCCGATCGCGCGCGGCCTCGAAGAGCGCCTTCTCCTCCTCGTCGGAGAAGTACATCGCCGAGCGGTACTGGGTGCCGATGTCGTTGCCCTGGCGGTTGAGCTGGCGCGGGTCGTGCAGGGTGAAGAAGACGTCGAGGATGACGTCAGCCGGGACGACCTCGGGGTCGAAGACGACCCTGACGGCCTCGGCGTGACCGGTCGTGCCGGTGCACACGGCTTCGTACGAGGGGTTCGGGACGGTGCCGCCGGTGTAGCCGGACACGACATCGTGGACGCCGTCGAGGACGCGGTAGACGGCATCGAGGCACCAGAAGCATCCGCCGGCGAGATGGAGGGTTCGCATGGGGCAATCGTAGGCGGGCGCGCGCGGCGCGAGCCGAGCATCCGCCCCGATCGAATCGGTTCGATGCGGGGTGCCCGGCCAGTAGAGTGACGGCATGCCGCACAACGCCGCCGACGACCGCTACGAGCAGCTCGAGTACGCCCGCGTGGGCCGGAGCGGGCTCAGGCTGCCGCGCATCTCGCTCGGGCTCTGGAACAACTTCGGCGACGACCGGCCGATCGAGACGCAGCGCGCGATCCTCCGCCGAGCCTTCGACCGCGGGGTCACCCACTTCGACCTCGCGAACAACTACGGCCCGCCCGACGGCGCCGCCGAGACCAACTTCGGCCGCATCCTCCGCGACGACTTCCTGCCGTACCGCGATGAGCTCGTCATCTCGACCAAGGCCGGCTACTACATGTGGCCCGGCCCCTACGGCGAGTGGGGCTCGCGCAAGTATCTGCTGAGCTCGCTCGACCAGAGCCTGACGCGGATGGGCCTCGACTACGTCGACATCTTCTACAGCCACCGCCCCGACCCCGAGACCCCGCTCGAGGAGACCATGGGCGCGCTCGCGACCGCGGTGCAGAGCGGCAAGGCGCTCTACGCGGGCATCTCGAACTACGACGCCGCCCAGACGCGCGAGGCGCACCGGATCCTCGGCGAGCTCGGCGTGCCGCTGCTCATCCACCAGCCGCGCTACAACATGTTCGACCGCCGCATGGAGGAGGGCCTGCTCGACGCCCTCACCGAGACGGGCATCGGCAGCATCGTCTTCTCGCCCCTCGCCCAGGGCCTGCTCACGAACCGGTACCTCGACGGCGTGCCCGCGGGCTCGCGCGCCTCCGAGGGCCGCTGGATCAGCGAGGACAACATCGACGACGCCTACCTCGAGCGGGCGCGCGCGCTCAACGCGATCGCCGAGGCGCGCGGCCAGTCGCTCGCCCAGCTCGCCCTCCTCTGGGTGCTGCGCCACCCGCAGGTGACGAGCGCGCTCATCGGCGCGAGCAGCGTCCGTCAGCTCGACGACAGCCTCGACGCGCTCCACGGCACCGCGCTGACCGCCGACGAGATCGCGGCGATCGAGCCCCGCGCCGTGCACGGCACCGGCTCGAGGAGCTGAGTGGGGTACCTCCTCGCCCTCGCGGCGGCCGTGCTGTTCGGCGCGAACGGAAGCGTCACCAAGATCACCATGGAGGCCGGGCTGAGCCCCGCCCAGGTCACGCAGTTCCGACTCCTGGGAACGGCGATCGTCGCCGGCTTCGTGCTGCTCGCGATCGACCGCGCCGCCTTCCGCCTCCCCCGCCGCCAGTGGCCGATCATGATCGTGCTCGGCATCGTCGGCGTCGCGCTGCTCCAGGCGACCTACGCCGCGGCCGTCCAGCGCCTCCCCGTCGGCATCGCGCTGCTCCTCGAGTACACGGCCGTGCTCATGGTCGCGCTCGTCGCCTACTTCTTCTTCAAGGAGCAGGTGAAGACGCGGCTCTGGATCGCGATCGTGCTCGTGCTCGCGGGCCTCGCCGTCGTCGCGCGCGTGTGGGCGAGCACCCTCGACGCGCTCGGCGTCCTCCTCGCGATCGCCGCAGCCGTCTGCCTCGCGCTGTACTTCCTCATCGGCGAGCGGCAGGTCGCGAAGACCTCGGCCCTCGCGGTGTCGTTCTGGACGATGCTCATCGCGACGGTCTTCTGGTCGTTCGTGAGCGGCTGGTGGGAGCTCGACCCGGGCGTCTTCACCACCCCCGTCGACCTCGGCGGCGTCCACGGCTCGCTCGAGGTGCCGATGTGGCTGCCCCTGCTGTGGAACGTCGTGCTCGGCACCTTCGCGCCGTTCCTCCTGAGCCTCGCCGCGCTGCGTCACCTTCCCGCGACCGCGGCGGGCATCGTCGCCTCCTCCGAGGTGATCTTCGCGTTCGCCGTCGCGTGGGCCTGGCTCGGCGAGACCCTCGACCTCGTGCAGATCGTCGGAGCGGCGGTCGTGCTCGCGGGCATCATCCTCGCTCAGACGGCCCGCGTCGGGAAGGTCGTCGACGCCGACCTCGCTCTCACGACGGGCCCCATCACGACCGTGCGGTGATCGGTCCGGATGCTCGGCGCAGGTGTGGCGAATCCGAGGCCCGCACCGCCCCGGGAGTAGCCTGCGGCCATGGAATGGGTTAACGGCATCCTCGACTGGCTCGGCTCGCCGGAGGGCCGGCGCGTGACCGCGAGCACGATCATCCCGGCGATCGCGATCATCGTCTCCGGCATCATCGCGGGGCTCATCGGCCGCGGCTCGACGAAGCGGGTGATCGCGCAGTACAACCGCGACGCCCTCACCGCCGCGGTGCAGGCGCTCGTCCTCGCGGGCCGCAAGGCCGCCGGCTGGAACGCGATCGGCACGATCGAGCGCGTGCAGGTCGACCACCTCATCGGCGAGGCCGAGACGCGCATCCGCCTGCTACCCGTGCCCGGTGCCGCCCTCGCGGCGAACTGGGCCGCCCATCAGCTGGAGGACATGAAGCGCAACTCCGCCGGCTTCTCCTTCCAGGCGCAGCAGACCCTCGCCGAGTACCGCGACCGCCTCATCGCGTGGAGCGAGAAGCCGCGCCAGGCCAAGAAGCTCTTCGGCGCCGACCTCGAGCGCTGGAAGTACGAGGCCGACCCGGCCGAGCAGCAGCTCGTCGCCGAGCAGGCCCGCTGGGAGGCGGAGCACACGCCCGAGCGCGAGTCGGCGGCCGTGACGCCGGTGGTCTCGACGACGTCGGTGCCCGCCGCGGCGACCGGCGCGACCGCCGCGTCGACCACGACGGCGACCATGGCCCGAGCCGAGACCCCGAGCCGGTCGGCCGTCGGCCCGATGTCGAACGACGAGCCGCCCGTGACTCCGCCGAACGCGGGAACCCCGCTCGTCGTCTCGACGCCGTTCGCCCCTCAGCTGACGACTTCGACGTCGAGCCCCGGCGGCGAGGTCGACGCTCGCGAGAGCGACCCCGTGCCGACGCAGGCGTTCGTCGTCGAGCACCGGAGCGAGAGCCCGTCGACGCCGGGCGACGACAGCGCTCCGCCGCCCATGCCGGCTCAGAACGTGCGCGATCGCATCAACCCGCAGGACGAGAACTAGACCTCTGCGGAGGCCTCGGCGAGCGTCGCTCCCTCGTGCGTCGCCGCGTACGCGCGTCGTGACCACATCGACACGTGGTGGTGCATCTCGGGGATGAGCGGCTCGTGCTCGGGCTTCATGAGCACGCTGCGCATGATCCGGCCGGTCGGCGCATCCTCGATGAGGTCGATGCCGCGCACGCGCAGCTGCTCGGGCTTCACGACGTAGGTCGCGAGGTGCGTCTGCTGCGGTCGCGCCGTGTCGGCAGCCATCTCGAAGATGGCGTGGCTCGTCCGGTCGAGCTCGGCCATCGAGCGCACGCGCGGCAGGTAGGTGATGATGTCGATCTCGGGCCGCTGGTACGGCTGCAGGATGTCCGACTCCTCGATGAGCGCGTGCCACTGCTGCGCCGCGCGGTAGCCGGGCAGCACGATGCCCCCGAGCCCCTCCATCGTGAGGGGGAAGACCCGCAGGGTCGCCCACAGCGCCGCCGCGCTCGCCCCCGCGCGTGAGCACTCGAGCTGGATCTCGCCGAAGTGCCGCTCGGTGCTCGCGAAGTACGTGTACGGCGACTCGTGGTGGTAGTACCGCAGGATCGACTGGTCGTTGAAGAGCACGGCGCCGCAGCCGTAGGGCTGCAGTCCGTGCTTGTGCGGGTCGACGACGACCGAGTCGGCGTCCTTGATCGCGCGGAAGTGCCGCGCGGTCTCCGGAGCGAGCTCGTCGGCGATGATCGCGAAGAACCCGCCGTAGGCGGTGTCGACGTGGATGCGCGCGCCGTACCGCCGCGCGAGCGGGATGATGTCGGCGAGCGGGTCGACCGCGCCGAGGCCCGTCGTGCCGAGGGTCGCGACGACGACGCCGATGCGGCCGGTCGCGAGCTCGCGCTCGAGCGCCTCGAGCTCCATCCGACCGGTCGCGTCGGTCGGGATGCCCACGGTGTCGATGGCGAGCACCTCGCCCATCCGGGAGTGCGTGTAGTGAGCATCCGCGCTGTGAGCGATCGCCTTGCCCGGCGCGATCTCGCGGCTGATCCAGAGCGCCTCGAGGTTCGCGGTCGTGCCGCTCCAGGTGAGGTGGCCCATGTAGTCGCTCGGGTAGTCGAACATGGCCGCGAGCTGGTCGAGCACCTCGTGCTCCATCGCGGTCGTCGCACGGCTCGCGTCGATCGAGTGGTTGTTGGGGTTGAGCTGCATGGTCGCGAGGTAGGCGGCGGTCGCGACGGGGTGCGGCGGCTTGAGCATCTGGCCCGCGTACTGCGGGTGGAAGTACGGGTAGTTGTCGTCGAGCCGCTCGATGAGCTCGCCGAGGACGGCGTGCACCTTGTCGGGGTCGGCGTGGGTCGACGGATGCTGATCCCACGTCCCGTACGTCGCCTTCAGACCGTCGATGCCGGTCATCACCTGCGGCAGCAGCTCGTTCAGATCGACGGGACGCTTCGCGCTCACGACCGCACTCCTTCGTGTGGATGGGGGAACCGGCTCGGCCTGGTGGGCCTTGCCGGACGGTGCCCCGAGTCTACGGAGAAACGACGGCCGTTCGGTAGCGAACAATATGGCGTGCCCCCGGCAGGACTCGAACCTGCAACCACCGGATTAGAAGGCCGATGCTCTATCCATTGAGCTACGAGGGCGGGCGGTCTCCAGGGTAGCGGAGGGCCTCGCTCAGTCGGCGGCCTGCGCGAGCGCCGTCAGCAGGCGCGCGAGCGTCGGGACGCCGGCGGCGCGGACGACCTCGGTGCCGTCGGCGCGGCGGATGATCGTCGTCGGGGTGCTCGTGATGCCGAGCTCCTCGGCGCGCTCGGCGTGCGCCGCGACATCCCGCTCATCGACGACGAGGGCGGGCACGAGCCGCTGCGCCTCGGCGACGACCTCTCGTGCACGGTGGCACGGGTCGCAGAAGGCGGAGGTGTAGAGCTCGAGCAGCACCTGCCCAGCGTAGGCCGTCGGGGCTGGCCGTTAGACTCCGGGGGTGAGCGCTGCAACGGATCGACTCGTCTGGATCGACTGCGAGATGACGGGTCTCGATCTGTCGAAGGACGAGCTCGTCGAGGTCGCCGTGGTCATCACCGACTACGACCTCGAGCCCGTGCATCCGGGCTTCGCCATCGTCATCAAGCCGTCGGAGAGCGCGCTCGTCAGCATGGGCGACTTCGTCCGGCAGATGCACGAGTCGTCGGGCCTGCTGACCGAGCTCGAGCACGGCGTGAGCCTCGACGAGGCCGAGGAGGCCGTGCTCGCCTACATCGCCGAGCACGTGCCGACGGCCGGGCAGGCGCCGCTCGCGGGCAACACGATCGGCACCGACCGCGCCTTCCTCGCCCGCGACATGCCGCGCGTCGACGCGCACCTGCACTACCGCTCGGTCGACGTCTCGAGCATCAAGGAGCTCGTGCGCCGCTGGTTCCCGCGCGTGTACTTCAACTCCCCCGCGAAGAACGGCGGGCACCGGGCGCTCGCCGACATCCTCGAGTCGATCCGCGAGCTCGAGTACTACCGCCGCATCGGCTTCATCGCCGAGCCCGGCCCCACGAGCGAGGAGGCGCAGGCGGTCGCCGCGAGCGTCGTCGAGCGCTGGGCGCCGCGCCTCGGCTGACGCTCCCCCGCGACCGTCACGGGCCCACTCGGCCCTGGCGCGCGCACCCGCCCGGCTGTACTACCATTGAGCGGTCGCGCCTCGGCGCCGACGCCTGGTGGGTATAGCTCAGTCGGTAGAGCACCTGGTTGTGGTCCAGGGGGCCGCGGGTTCAAGTCCCGTTACTCACCCCAGCTCGAAGCCCCGGCTCCGCATCGCGGAGGCCGGGGCTTCGTCGTCTCGCCGTCGCCGCATCACTCTCGCGTCACGTCGCCGGGCGCGATGTCGCTCCGCCAGCCGCGCCACACGGGATGCCGCAGGCGCCCCGTCGCGGTCCACTCCGTGAACGCGACCTCCCCCACGAGCTCGGGGCGCACCCACACCGCGTCGGCCGCGTCGGCGCTCGGGATCCCCGTGAACGGGCACCGCGACGTCTCGAGCGCCCGCAGTCGGTCGCGCAATCCTCCGAGCTCGCGCTCGCCGAACCCCGAGCCGACGCGGCCCGCGTACGCGAGCCCGCGCCCCTCGGGAACCCCCACGAGCAGCGACCCGACGCCGTCGGCCCGCCGGCCGGACCCCGGCCGCCAGCCGCCGACGACGACCGACTGCGTGCGGACGTGCTTGAGCTTGATCCACGCGCTCGAGCGCCGGCCCGGGCGATAGGTGCTGTCGCGGCGCTTGGCCATGATGCCCTCGAGGTCGAGCTCTCGGCTCGTGGTGAGGGCGTCGTCGAGGTCGCCGTCGAACGCAGGAGGGACGAGCACCGGACCCTGCTCGGTGACGAGGGAGGCGAGGAGCTCGCGGCGCGCGTCGTAGCCGAGCCCCGTGGCATCCGCCCCGCCGGCGAGGAGGACGTCGAAGAGCATGATCCGCACGGGCACGGCGGAGGCGAGCGCGGCGATCTCGCGCGGCTTCGTGAGGCCCATGCGCCGTTGCAGGAGGCCGAAGTCGGGGCGGCCGCGGTCGTCGAGGGCGACGATCTCGCCGTCGAGGACGACGGGGCCCGCGGTGCGCACGGAGGTCTCGACGAGGTCGGCGAGCGCCGCGAGCTCGGGGTACGCGGGCGTGAGGTCGACGCCGTTGCGGCTGCGCAGTCCGAGGGAGCCGTCGTCGAGGCCGGCGACGGCGCGGATGCCGTCCCACTTCATCTCGAAGGCCCACTCGGCGGGCTCGGCGATGTCGGCGACGTCGCCCGCGGTCGCGAGCATCGGCGCGAGGGAGGCGCCGGCGGCGGTGCCCGCCTGGGCGGCCCGCGCGCTGCCCCGGAGGACGCGTCGACCGGTGCGCTCGCTCAGCCGCGAGGGCGCTGCGGCCGAGGAGGGCGACGACGTCGACTCCCGCCCGTCGTCCATGAGGTGCATGATCCACTGCGCGCGGCCGAGGCCCGCGACGCCCGCGGGCGCCTTCTCGCCCGTGCGGATCAGCGCGTACCGGTGCGAGCCGCGCCGCCCGTGGAGCGTGGCGATGACCTCCTCGCCGTCGCGCCACTTCTCGAGCTCGTACGTCCCGGAATCCCAGATCGTCATCTCGCCCGCGCCGTACTCGCCCGCGGGGATGGTGCCCTCGAAGTCGAGGTACTCGATCGGGTGGTCCTCGGTCGGCACCGCGAGCCGGTTCACGGCCGGGTCGTCGGGCACGCCCTTCGGCAGCGCCCAGCTGACGAGCACGCCGTCGCGCTCGAGCCGCACGTCGAAGTGCAGGCGGCGGGCGTGGTGCTCCTGGATGACGAAGCGACGGCCGTCGGTCGGGGGCGGCACCGACTCGGGCACGGGCTCGGGCGTGCGCCGGGCATCCCGCATCGACCGATAGGTCGCGAGGCGGTCGTCCTCCTCGTCGTCGTCGGTGTAGGCCTCCTCGAGCGGCGCGAGCAGATCGCCGCGCTTCCGCACGCGCCGCATGACCTCCTGGTGGTCGAGGTGCGCGAGGGTCGGCGACGACAGCTCGCGCCACGTGCGCGGCGCGGCGACCATGGGGCGCGAGCGCCCGCGCAGCGAGTAGGGCGCGACGGTCGTCTTCGCGCCGCTGTTCTGGCTCCAGTCGACGAGCACGCGGCCCTCGCGCTTCGACTTCTTCATGTCGCTCACGATGAGGTCGGGGTGGTCGGCCTCGAGGGCCCGCGCGAGCTCGTGGGCGACGCTCGAGATCTCGTCCGAGGTCTGGGTGCCGTCGAGCGCGCTGTAGAGGTGGATGCCCTTGCTCCCGCTCGTCACGGGCAGCGGGTCGAGCCCGATGTCCTTCAGGATGCTCCGCGCGAGCCGCGCGACCTCCGCGCACTCGAG
>JBKHYA010000012.1:0-36459 GCA_046565745.1 Actinomycetes bacterium | reverse complement strand
CGCCGACGACGGAGAGCGCGGCGTCGCGACGGTGCTGAGGCGTCAGTCCTGTGACGCTAGAGCAGAGTGGCTGAGCAGCGCCATGGGGTCGACCGTGCACATCCGCCGGAGACGACGAAGGCCCCGCCGAAGCGGGGCCTTCGCGTCGATGCGCCGCAGAAGCGGCGGCGCATCAATCGATTCAGAGCGCGTTGACGTCGAGCGGGATGCCCGGGCCGAAGGTCGTCGAGAGCGAGCCCTTCTGCACGTAGCGGCCCTTCGAGCTCGACGGCTTGAGGCGCAGGACCTCGTCGAGCGCGGCGCGCAGGTTCTCGTTGAGCTGGTCCTCGCTGAACGAGGTCTTGCCGACGATGAAGTGCACGTTCGCGTGCTTGTCGACGCGGAACTCGATCTTTCCGCCCTTGATGTCGGTCACGGCCTTCGCGACGTCGGGCGTCACGGTGCCGGTCTTCGGGTTCGGCATGAGGCCGCGGGGGCCGAGGACCTTTCCGAGTCGACCGACCTGGCCCATGAGCTCGGGGGTCGAGACCGCCGAGTCGAAGGCGGTGTAGCCGCCGGCGACCTTCTCGATGAGCTCGGCGCCGCCGACCTCGTCAGCGCCCGCCGCGATCGCGGCCTCGGCCGCGGGGCCGGTCGCGAACACGATGACGCGGGCGGTTTTGCCGGTGCCGTGCGGCAGGTTGACGGTGCCGCGCACCATCTGGTCGGCCTTGCGGGGGTCGACGCCGAGCTTCAGGGCGACCTCGACGGTCGCGTTGAAGTTCTTCGAACCCGTCTCACGGGCGACCGTCACGGCCTCCGTGGGGGTGTAGTACTTGCCGGCCTCGAGCTTCTCGGCCGCGGCCCGGTAGGCCTTGGACTTCTGTGCCATGTTGTGTCTCCTGTGCTGAGTTCGCGGTGAATCGTGAGCCTGGCTGGCTCTCCCGCTGAGTGGGAAGGGGGAAGGCGGGCGCTTACTGCTCGACCGTGATGCCCATGGAGCGGGCGGTGCCGGCGATGATCTTCGCCGCGGCGTCGATGTCGTTGGCGTTGAGGTCGGCCTGCTTCTGCTCGGCGATCGCGCGCACCTGCTCCTTGGTGAGCTTGGCCACCTTGACGGTGTGCGGCGTCGACGAGCCCTTCTGCACGCCCGCGGCCTTCTTGATGAGCTCGGCCGCCGGCGGGGTCTTGAGGATGAACGTGAACGAGCGGTCCTCGTAGACCGTGATCTCGACGGGGATGACGTTGCCGCGCTGCGACTCGGTCGCGGCGTTGTACGCCTTGCAGAACTCCATGATGTTCACGCCGTGCTGACCGAGCGCGGGACCGATCGGCGGAGCGGGGTTCGCCGCGCCGGCGTTGATCTGCAGCTTGATCAGGCCCGTGACCTTCTTCTTCGGTGCCATTTCTTCTTCCTTCGTGTCGTGCGGCGGCCGGGTGGCCGTCGCGCTCCCGCCTGCTCGGCGAATCCGAGCCGCGGTGGTGGGTGGGGGCCCGAGGGCCCGGGGCAGTCTAGAGCTTCGTCACCTGGTCGAAGCTCAGCTCGACCGGGGTCTCGCGCTCGAACAGCGACACGAGCACGATGAGCTTGCCGCTCTCGGGCTTGATCTCGCTGATCGTGCCGGGCAGGCCCGCGAACGAGCCCTCCTTGATCGTGATCGTCTCGCCGACCTCGAAGTCGATCTCGGCGGGGATGACGCGCGTGGCGGTCGCCCCGCCCTTCGCGGCGCCGGCCTTCGCGGGCGCCTCGGCGATCTGCACGGTCGACTTCAGCATGTTGAAGGCCTCGTCGAAGCGCAGCGGAGTCGGGTTGTGGGCGTTGCCCACGAAGCCCGTGACGCCGGGCGTGTGCCGCACGACCGACCAGCTGTCCTCGTTGAGATCCATGCGCACGAGCACGTAGCTGGGGATGCGGACGCGATTGACGAGCTTGCGCTGGCCGTTCTTGATCTCGACCACGTCCTCCATGGGGACCTGCACCTCGTGGATGCTCTCCTCCATGTTCATCGAGACGCGGCGGTTCTCGATGTTCGACTTCACGCGCTTCTCGAAGCCGGCGTACGAGTGCACGACGTACCACTTGCCGGGCTTCATGCGCAGCTCGCGCTTGAACTCGTCGTAGGGGTCGACCTCGGCGGGCTCCTCGGCGGCGGCCTCCGCGGCCTCCTCCTCGGCCTCGTCCTCCGTGGCCTCGGCGGCGGCCTCGGCCTCGTCGGCCGAGTCGATGTCGAGGGCGTCGTCGACGATCGCGTCGGCCTCCGGGTCGGCGGCCGTCTCGAGCGCGTCGAACAGGTCGGTCAGGTCGGGCTCATCCTCCTCGACGATGTGCATGGCCGAGTGCTCGGCGGCGTCGGCCGAGTGCTCGTCGGCCTCGAGGGTGTTGCCCTCCTGCGCCTCGTCCTCCTCGGAGGACTGCTCGGCGGCGGTCGCGAGGTCGATGTCGCGGCGGTGGTCGTCGGTCACTGGGTCTCTTTCCGTTGGCAGTTCTGGCCGTGCGCGGGTCTGGGGGGGGAGCGGCTCGGGCGTCAGCCGCCCGTGATGGCCGACCCGTCGCCGAAGACGAACGACACGACCCAGCCGAAGACCAGGTCGAGGCCCGAGACGAGCGCCATCATGATGATCACGAACACGAGCACGACGAGCGTGTAGGTGATGAGCTCGCGACGGGTCGGGGTGACGACCTTGCTGAGCTCGTTGAGCACCTGCCGGATGAACAGCGCGATGCGACCGAACGGACCGCGCTTCTCGGCGCGCTCCTTCCGAGCGTTCTCGACGACATCCTCGTTGGGCTCGTCGACCACGTTTCTTGCCACGTTCACACTGCCTTCCAGCTGTCGCCGGGCACGTTCGGCCCGTATCACCGAACTCGGGGCGATCTGAGTGTTCAGACGCCCCGAGCCCGATCGATGTGCAGGGCGGACAGGACTCGAACCTGCAACCTGCGGTTTTGGAGACCGCTGCTCTACCACTTGAGCCACCGCCCTCGGCGGATAGCCGAACTCGGGCATGCCTCGCCACGGTCGGGTTCCGGGGGATTCGCCAGAATGACGGCGCGGCAAAGCTTGGCAGAGTTCAACTACCTCGACCAGTGTAGGTGACGGTCTGGGGGGAGTCCAGCCGAGCCCCCAGCGCGGCCTCCGCCGGGCATCCGCGCGCCAATAGACTGCGGGCTGTGACCGCCGACTCCTCCCGCATCTCCGCCCGCATCGCCGCGATCAGCGAATCCGCGACCCTCAAGGTCGACGCGAAGGCCAAGGCCCTCAAGGCCGCCGGTCGCCCCGTCATCTCATACGCCGCCGGTGAGCCCGACTTCGCGACGCCCGAGCACATCGTCGAGGCCGCCGTCGCCGCGGCGCGCGACCCGAAGAACCACCGCTACACGCCCGCCGCTGGTCTGCCCGAGCTGCGCGAGGCCGTCGCCGAGAAGACGCTGCGCGACTCGGGCCTGGAGGTCAGCCCCGGCCAGGTCATCGTCACCAACGGCGGCAAGCAGGCCGTCTTCCAGGCCTTCGCGACGCTCGTCGGTGACGGCGACGAAGTGCTGCTGCCCGCGCCGTACTGGACGACCTACCCCGAGGTCGTGCGCCTCGCCGGCGGCGTGCCCGTCGAGGTCTTCGCCGGCAGCGACCAGAACTACCTCGTCACCGTCGAGCAGCTCGAGGCCGCTCGCACCCCGCGCACCAAGGTGCTGCTGTTCGTGAGCCCCTCGAACCCGACCGGCTCGGTGTACAGCCCCGAGCAGACCCGCGCGATCGGCGAGTGGGCGCTCGAGCACGGCATCTGGGTCATCACCGACGAGATCTACCAGGCCCTCACCTACGACGGCGAGCGCGCGGTGTCGATCGTCGAGGCCGTGCCGGGGCTCGCCGAGACGACCATCCTCGTCAACGGCGTCGCCAAGACCTACGCGATGACCGGCTGGCGCGTGGGCTGGATGGTCGGCCCGAACGACGCCATCGCCGCCGCCGCGAACCTGCAGTCGCACCTGTCGTCGAACGTCGCGAACATCTCGCAGCGCGCCGCGATCGCCGCGCTCACCGGCCCGCAGGACGCCGTCGCGACCATGCGCGAGGCCTTCGACCGTCGTCGCCGACTCGCCGTCGCCGAGCTCAACCGCATCCCCGGCATGGTGACCCCCACACCGACAGGCGCCTTCTACGTCTACCCCGACGTGACCGGGCTGCTCGGCCGCGAGTGGGGCGGCACCACCCCGACGACCTCGCTCGAGCTCGCCGACCTCATTCTCGAGCAGGCCGAGGTCGCGGCGGTGCCGGGTGAGGCGTTCGGCCCCAGCGGCTACCTGCGCTTCAGCTACGCGCTCGGCGACGACGACCTGCTCGAGGGCATCCAGCGCCTGCAGCGACTGTTCGGCACGCGCGACTAGGCGCCACGGCCGCGACACGAGGAAGGGCCCCGCACGCCGTGCGGGGCCCTTCCGTGCGATGGGGATGCTATTTCGCGGCGGCGTAGGCCTCGCGGATCTCGGCGGCGATGCGGCCGCGGTCGCCCACGGGGTAGCCGTTCGCCTGAGCCCACTCGCGGATCGCCTGCGTCTCGGCGCTGCTGCCGGCCGAGGCGCGCTTGCGGCCCCCGCTCGACGCGCGCGCCGCAGGAGCCGCCGCACGAGCGGAGCTCGCCGAGCGCGCCTTGGCGATGAACGGCGCGAGCGCCTCGCGCAGCTGGGCGGCGTTCGCGCTCGTGAGGTCGATCTCGTAGTGCTTGCCGTCGAGGCCGAATGAGACGGTGCCGCCGTCGCCCTGGCCGATGATGGTGCCGTCGAGGTCGTCGACGAGCTCGGTGGTGATTCTCTTCACAATTGCCCCTCTTATTCCGGTGAGCGGTGGAGCGCCGCACTGCGGCGCGGACCGAAAAGCGTGGATGCCCGAGAGCGGCATCAAAACTCGCTCCGGCGGCGAGCGTATTCGCTCGACGCGCTCCCACCGTAATGCTTTTCACAGGGCTAATTCGCGACATTTGCGTGAGCGCTTGTCAATTCCGGGAGAATGCGCAGGAAAGCGCCTCGACAATTGTCAGCCCTGCGGTCAGAGCAGTTTGCGCTCGAGCGCCCAGGCCGTGAGCTCGTGCCGGCTCGAGAGCTGCAGCTTGCGCAGCACCGCCGAGACGTGGGATTGGCTCTGTTGCAAAGATTGGCGGCAGTCAGAGGTAGGCTGTCGCTCTGCGCCGATCAGGCGGCTGCTGCGAAATGGTGGTTGAGCATGCCCATGGCCTCCGTCAGCGCCGAGGGCCCAATGCCAAAAGCTCTCTCCACAAGGCGCACCTCGCCCCTGATGCCGGGCTGCAGGCACCAGGGGCGAGCCTGTCCTTTGCGCAGGGCTCGCATGACTTCGAATCCCTTGATCGTGGCATAGGCCGTGGGGATCGATTTGAAACCGCGCACCGGCTTGATCAGTATCTTGAGCTTTCCGTGATCGGCCTCGATCACGTTATTGAGATACTTCACCTGCCGGTGGGCCGTCTCCCGGTCCAGCTTTCCTTCGCGCTTCAATTCGGTGATCGCTGCACCATAGCTCGGCGCTTTGTCGGTATTGAGCGTGGCAGGCTTTTCCCAGTGCTTCAGGCCTCGCAGGGCCTTGCCCAGGAACCGCTTCGCTGCCTTGGCGCTGCGGGTCGGCGACAGGTAGAAATCGATCGTGTCGCCCCGCTTGTCGACTGCCCGGTACAGGTAGGTCCACTTGCCCCGCACCTTGACGTAGGTTTCATCCAGGCGCCAGCTCGGATCAAAGCCACGCCGCCAGAACCAGCGCAGCCGCTTCTCCATCTCCGGGGCGTAGCACTGGACCCAGCGATAGATCGTCGTATGGTCGACCGAAATGCCGCGTTCCGCCAGCATTTCCTCAAGGTCGCGATAGCTGATCGGATAGCGACAATACCAGCGCACCGCCCACAGGATCACATCACCCTGGAAATGGCGCCACTTGAAATCCGTCATCGTTCCGTCCGTCCAATCTCCGCCAAGCATGCTCAAGCTTCACGATTTTTGCAACAGAGCCGTGGGATTCGACCGTCTTCACCGAGATGAAGAGCTCGGCGGCGACCTCTTTATAGGCATAACCGCGCGCGATGAGCCGCATGACCTCGCGCTCACGGGCGCTCAGGCGATCGAGCTCGTCGTCATCGGCCGCCTGCTCGCCCGCGACGGCGCCGAAGGCGTCGAGCACGAATCCCGCTAATCGCGGTGAGAACACCGCGTCGCCCCCGGCCACCGCCGAAATGGCGCGCGCCACCTCGGCACCCGACGAGCCCTTCGTGATGTAGCCGCGCGCGCCGGCCCGGATGACGCCGACGACATCCTCGGCCGAGTCGCTCACGCTCAGAGCGAGGAAGCGCACGCGATCGAGCAGCGCGGCGCTGCGCCGCAGCACCTCGGCTCCCCCGCCGCCCGCGCCGCCCGGCAGGTGCACGTCGAGCAGCACCACTTCGGGCTCGAGCGCGGCGATGCGCTCGACGGCCTCGTCGACGGTCGCCGCCTCGCCGACCACCTCGACCTCGGCCCCGAGGTCGGCGCGCAGCCCCGACCGGAAGATGGAGTGGTCGTCGACGATGAGCACTCTCACGGGGCCTCCTCGGGGGCGGGCGACGGGGCGGGACGATCGGCGAGCGGCAGCCGCAGGGCGACCTCGGTGCCGGAGGCGAGCCGAGTGACCGTGGCGGAGCCGCCGTGGCGCGCCATGCGGCGGACGATCGACTCGCGCACCCCCAGCCGGTCGGCCGGGATCGCGGCCGGATCGAAGCCGGGGCCGCGGTCGCGCACCCAGAGCTCGAGGGCATCCGCCCGCAGCTCGACGTAGACGCTCACCTCGCCGCCAGCGTGGCGCGCCGCGTTGAGCATCGCCTCGCGCGCAGCGGCGAGCACCGGTTCGAACTCGCGGCCCGTGAAGTCTCCCGTCGTGACGACGTCGAAGCGCACCGGATGCTGCAGCTCGATCTCGAGCGCGGCCTGGCGCAGCTGCGCCGCGAAGTCGGCGTCGGAGGGCCGCGTGCCGGCGAACAGCCAGTCGCGCAGCTCGCGCTCCTGCGCTCGGGCCAGGCGCGCCACCTCGCTGCCGGGCTCGGCGCGGTTCTGGATGAGCGCGAGCGTCTGCAGCACGCTGTCGTGCAGGTGGGCGGCGACCTCGGCGCGGCTCTCCTCGCGCGCCCGCGCCGAGCGCTCGGCGAGGATCGTCGACCACAGGCTCAGCAGCAGCGGCGCCACGAGCACGGCCGCACCGCCGATGATCATCATGACCGCGACGATCGCGGTGGTGGCGCTCGGGTTCGCGCTCAGCACGAGCACCGCCGTGACGATGAGGCCGCCCGCCGCGATCGAGCGGATGGCGACCCCCGCCCGCTCGCCGCGGCCCGGGTCGTGCCGGTCGAGCAGCAGGCTCCAGGCGACGGATGCCCCGGCGAGCACGAGCGTCGTGAACGCGGCCTCGACGGGGTCGGCCCGGTCGCCCGTCACGGCGGCGACGATCGTGACGAGCCCGGCGACCCCGGAGGCGATGAGCAGCAGCAGCGCGCCCGGCACCCGGCGGCGCACGGCGAGGGGCGCATCCGATCGCGCCGACACCGGGTCGTCGCCCGGCAGCTCGCCGCGCAGCGGCGTGAGCGCCCACAGCCAGACGTACAGCAGCGCGCCCCCGCCGCCGAGCACGGCGCCGACGACGAACAGGGTGCGCACGAGGCCGACGCGCCAGCCGAGGTGCTCGGCGAGCGCGACCGAGACGCCGCCGACGACGACCTCGCGGGGGCGGGCGAGCGGCGGGCGGGCGCGCGGCGGGCGCGCAGCCGGCGCGGCGGCGCGCGGCGCGGTCGAGTCGGCGGCGCGCGGCGCGGTCGAGTCGGTCGCGGCGGTCACGCGTTCAGTGAACCACCCGAGCGCCGACCGGGGGATGCCCGGAGCGAGGAATCGGGGACGGATCAGGGTGAACCCCGATGGTGCGGGGGTACCCCGGCGCGGGAGCATCGCAGCATGACCACCTCCCCTCCGCCCCCCGGCACCCCCGCCGGCGCCCCGCCGAGCGGCGGCGCCCGCTTCTTCGGCTGGCTGCGCTCGCTGCAGCTCACGCGCGAGCCCGGCTGGCTCGGCGGCGTCGCCGCCGGCATCGCCCTGCGGCTGCGCATCGACCCGCTCATCGTGCGCGGCATCCTCGTCGTGCTCGCCATCTTCGCCTTCCCCGTCGCGCTGCTCTACGCCGTCGCGTGGGCGTTCCTGCCCGACGTGACGGGCAAGATCCACGCCGAGGAGGTCTCGCGCGGTCGCGTCGAATCCGGCTTCGTCGGCGCGGCGATCCTGTTCGTGCTCGCCCTGCTCGGCCTCGGCGACGGCGGCCCCTGGTTCTGGGGCTGGGGCGCACCCGGCTGGGGCGACGGCGGCGACTGGGTCGGCTACGGCTGGGGCGGCGGCTGGGTCGCAGCTCTGCTCGGCCTCATCTGGACGGCCGCCATCCTCGGCAGCATCGTCTGGCTCATCGTGTGGCTCGTGCGACGGTCGAAGAGCTCGCAGGGTGCGCAGGGCGGCGCCGCGGGCGCCCCGCAGGGCGCGACGACGGCGACGTTCGTGGCGCCGGCGAGCGCCGCATCCGCCGGCACGCCCTCGACGTCCGCGACGACCCCGACGACCGCGACAGCCGCGGCGGATGCCCCGACCGACGACGCGCTGAGCGCCGACGCCACCGCGACCACCCCGCTCGACGGCGACCTCGCCGCCTGGCAGGCGCAGCAGGCGGCCGACCGCGCGCAGCGCGACGCCTACGCGGCCGAGCAGGAGGCCCGCCGGCAGGCGGAGGCCGAGCGCCTCGCCGCCGAGCGCGCCGCACGCGCCGCCGAGTACGAGCGGCACCGCTCGCTGCGCCGCCGCCAGCGCCCCAGCCCGCTGTACACGCTCGCCGCGGCCGGCCTCGCCCTGCTCGCCGGTGCGACGACGACGCTCGTGCTGGGCGGCGACGACATCCAGCGGCCCGACGTCACGATCGGACTCGCCGTCGCCCTCGCGGTGCTCGGCGCCGCGATCGTCATCAACGGCGTGCGCGGCAAGCGGGCCGGCGGCTCCACGGGCTGGGCGGTCGTGACCCTCATCGCCCTCGTCATCGCGGGAGCCACCCCGGGCGCGGGCAGCGAGCTGCGGTTCGTCGGCTCCGGCGCCTACACGCCGCTGTTCACCGACGACGACGAGCAGGTCTTCGTGGTGGGGGCGGGCTCGACGCTCGTCGACCTCTCCGACTACTGGGAGGGCACCGATCGCGGCGAGAACCTCGACGGCACCGTCACCGTCGTCTCCGGCGCGGGCGACATCACGGTCGCGCTGCCCGACGAGGGCTCGGTCGAGTGGGAGATCGTCGCCGGGGCGGGCAGCACCGCGCTCGTGACCGACGACAGCCCGACCGGCGACGTCGAGCGTCGCATCCCCCGCGACGGCGGCTACTCCGAGAGCGGCGAGACCGAGCGGATGCTCACTCTCGAGGTCATCTCGGGCGCCGGCGACATCCTCTTCACCACCGAGACCCCGGAAGGACTGGACCGATGAGCGGCGAGACCACCGAACTGCAGGCCCCCGTCGAGGAGCCGCTGCGGCCCCTCGTCGCGACGATCGTCTGGGGCGTCATCGTGCTCGGCATCGCGGCGCTCGCCCTCACCGGCGAGCTCGGGCTGCTCGACGAGCTGCCCAATGGCGCCGTGCCGATCATCATCATCGCCGGGCTCGGAGCCCTGCTGGTGATCGGCGCGATCGTCGGGGCGATCACCTCGAGCGGCCGCCGCGACGAGCGCGGAGCATCCGGCGCCTGATCACTGATGACGGCCGCGACGGGTCGACCTCCCTCCACCGATCGGTGGAGGCGGGGTCGGCCCGTTCGGCTGTTGTGGCACGCCGGGGCGGCGGCCAGAGTAAAGCCATGATCACGACCGAGAACGTCGTCGCGGTGCGCAACCTGCGCAAGGAGTACGGCGAGAACGCCGCGCTCGACGGCGTCAGCTTCGACATCCACCGCGGCGAGACCTTCGCGCTGCTCGGCCCCAACGGCGCTGGCAAGTCGACGGCCATCGAGATCCTCGAGGGGTACCGCCGGCGCAGCTCCGGCGAGGTGAGCGTGCTCGGTCGCGACCCGGAGAAGGGCGGCCTCGACTGGAAGGCGCGGCTCGGCATCGTGCTGCAGAGCTCGGGAGAGACCGGCGCCGTGACGGTGCGCGAGCAGCTGAGCCACTTCGCCGCCCTCTACCCGAACCCGCGCGACGTCGACGAGGTCATCGCCGCGGTCGGTCTCGAGGCGAAGGCGGGGTCGCTCATCCGCAAGCTGTCGGGCGGGCAGCGGCGGCGCGTCGACGTCGCCGTCGGCATCATCGGTCGGCCCGAACTGCTGTTCCTCGACGAGCCGACGACGGGCTTCGACCCGGAGGCGCGGCGCGACTTCTGGGCGCTCATCCGCCAGCTGCAGAGCGAGGGCACGACGATCCTGCTCACCACCCACTACCTCGACGAGGCGGCGCAGCTCGGCGACCGCGCGGGCATCATCGCGAGCGGCCGCATGGTCGACCTCGCCCCGATCGACGAGCTGGGCGGGGCGGATGCGCGCATCCCGATCGTCCGCTGGGTCGAGCAGGGCGGCGTGCGCGAGGAGCGCACGCACGCCCCGGCCGCCGTGGTCGCCGCGCTCGTCGCGCGGCTCGGCGGCGAGCCGGAGGGGCTCGAGGTGATCCGCCCGAGCCTGGAGGACGTCTACCTCGACCTCGTCGGCCACGAGCACGCCGACCACCTCGCCGCCCCCGAGACCCTGACGGAGACCCGCGCATGACCGCACCGACGACCGCGACCGGCGCGACCGGCGCGCGCCCGGCATCCCCCGCCCTCGGCTCGCCCCTCGCCCGCACCGTGCGCCTGGGTCTGCTGCGCATCGGCTACGAGGTGCGCGCGTACTTCCGGCAGGGCGACACGGTCTTCTTCACCTTCCTCTTCCCCGTCGTCATGCTCACGATCTTCTCCGTCTCGTTCAGCGAGGCGAGCTTCGGGCAGACCGCCGACGGCGACGACATCACCGCCGCGTGGTTCTTCCTGCCCGCGATGCTCGCCGCGGGCGTGCTGCTGAGCGGCCTGCAGAACCTCGCGATCGACATCGCGGTCGAGAAGAGCAACGGCACGCTCAAGCGCCTCGCCGGCTCGCCCCTTCCGGTCGTGAGCTACTTCATCGGCAAGATCGGCCAATCGGTCGTGACGGGCGTGCTGCAGGCGGTGATCCTGCTGCTACTCGCGTTCACCGTTTTCCAGGTGCCGCTGCCGGAGGAGCCCGCGCGCTGGGGCGACTTCGCGTGGATGTTCCTGCTCGGCGTCATCACCTCGGCCATCCTCGGCATCGCGCTCTCGGCCGTACCCCGCAGCGGAGCGTCGGCGACCGCCGTCGTGATCCCGATCACGCTCGTGCTGCAATTCATCTCGGGCGTCTACCTGCGCTTCAGCGACCTGCCCGACTGGCTGCAGAGCGTGGCCTCGATCTTCCCCCTGAAGTGGATGGCCCAGGGCATGCGCAGCGTCTTCCTGCCCGACGAGCTCGTCGTGCTCGAGCAGAACGAGAGCTGGGATCAGCCGGGCATCGCGCTCGCCCTCGCCGTCTGGCTCGTCGCGGGGCTCGTGCTGACGCGGTTGACCTTCCGCTGGATCAGGCGCGACGCGTAGTCCCTACCCAGTCAGACCGCCTCGGGAACCAGCCGCCCCGCATCGAGGCGCAGCACGACGTCGGCGAGCTCGTCGACGTCGCGCCGCTCGTGGCTCGTGAAGACGAGCAGCCCGCCTCCGTCGACGTGCTCGCGCAGCAGCGCCTTGACCGACTGCGCCGATGACTCGTCGAGAGCGTTGAGCGGTTCGTCGAGAAGCAGCACGCGCGGCGACTCCATGAGCGCCTGTGTGAGCGCGAGCTTCTGCTTCATGCCCAGCGAGTAGTTGCGCACCCTCGTGGGAAGGGCGGGGTCGAGCCCGAGCCGGCGCATCCAGTCGGCGATCTCGGCGTCGCCGATGAGCCCGCGGATGCGCGCCAGCTCGCGCAGGTTCGCCATTCCCGAGAGCGTCGGCACGTACGCCGGCCCGTCGATCGAGACGCCGGTGCTCTGCGGGTAGGTCGTGCCGGGGGGCGCGATTGCGGCGTCGAAGGTGACGGAGCCCGATGTCGGCCGCATGAGTCGGCACATCAGGCGCAGCAGCACCGACTTGCCCGCGCCGTTGGTGCCGACGATCGCGTACGCGCGCCCGGCCTCGAAGTGCGCGCTCGCGTCGCTGATGACCTCGACGCCGCGCAGGCGCTTGCTGACGGATTCGACGGTGATCATGAGACGGCCTCCTGAGGGGTGCGGGCGGAACGAGGTGCGCGGCGGGCGCGCGCGAGCGCGACGCGAGCGCCAGTGAGGATGCCCGCTGCGATGATCAGGACGACGCCAGCCTCGATGGGGCGCCCCGGACCGCCCGCCAGGGGTTCAGCGAAGGCATCGAGTGCCGGCCAGAGCGTGCTCTGCTCACCCGACCCGGCGACGAGTCGCACGAGCTGGAGCGTGACCGCCACGGCGCAGGCGACGGGGACGACCATCGCAGCCCGCGACCACCGGCGGACGACGAGGGCGACAGCGAGCGCGAGGAGCCCCCACCATAGTGAGCCGACGACGACGAAGACGAGCGCCCCGAGCAGGAAGCTCGACGGATCCGAGACGGTCGATCGCCCGGTGAGCGCGAGGGGCATCCATGCTCCGAGCAGCGCTCCCGCTCGCACGACGAAAGCGATGACTGTCGCGGCGAGCAACGCGCGAGCGGCGGCCACGAGCCAGCTGCCCGCCCGCAGCCGCTCGAGGTCGGCGAACCCGGCCGAAGCCCCGTCGAGCCGGAGAGAGAAGACGAGCAGCATGGCCGCGAACGAGCACAGCGCGAGCAGGAGCGTGATCGGCGATGCCGCGTCGCCGCTGAGCGCCGCGGCGACCAGCTCCTCGAGCGGGGCGTCCGGCGGGGCGGAGTCCGCGATCGCGAGCGACGAGGTCACGGTCACGAGGATCACGACCGTGAGCGCGACGACGACGCGGGGCGCGAGGGCGACGGAGCCGCGCCCTCGATGGTGGAGGTCGACAGCGGCAGCCGCCAGCAGCACACCCACGACCGCCGTTCCGAGGGCGACCGCAGCCGTGGCGAGACCCTCCGTCGTCGTGCCGCAGGAGGCGACCACGAACGCGCACCAGACGGGGCGCGCTACGTCATCGGGCCAGAGGCCATTGAACGACCCCACGACGGCGACCCAGAGCGCCGACGCGACTGCCCCGTCGAGCGCGTACGAGCGGGGCAGCCCCAGCACCGACGGAACGGTGCACACGAGCTGCACGGCGGTGACCGCCAGGGTCAGCGCGAGGAGCTGCGCGGCGACAAAGGCCGGCCAGGCGATCGGCGACCCGGTGAGCTGCACGGCTTCGAGATCGGCCGGCGCCGAGAGAGGCAGTCCGATGCCGGCCACGGCGCTCCCGACCACCGCGGCGACGACGAGTCCCGCGCTGAAGCGCAGCGCCTCGAGCATGAGCGACAGCGCGAGCCCTCGCCGAGAGCCGTGACGGATCACCCGGACCGCCTGCGTCGATCGTCGCGCTCGTGCTGTCGCGACGAGGAGCGCGATCGGCAGCAGCACGTACGACGTGAACTGCGAGGGCATGACGACCGCCAGTACGAGGTCGCTCACTCCGAGGCCCTCCCGTAGCTGATCGCGCGCGAAGACGCCGTAGGCCGCGCCGCCGACCAGAGCGACCCACCAGGGGAGGGCGGGGAGGCGGAGCACCGTCACAGCGCCCACGGGATCGCCCGTCGTCGGAGCACGGCGACGGCCACGGCGATGACGGCGAGGGCGAGCAGCACGAACCCCGGTGCCGCTGCCGCGAAGACCTCCGACTGCGCGAGACCCGAGGGGAAGATGGAGAAGCTGAGGGCCGCAACGGGCTGCCCGAGGATCTGTGCGCCGATGCTCCACGCCAGAAACAGCACCCATGGCGCGACGACGGCCAGCCCGAGCGAGGGCGTGAGCAGCATCATCGCGACGGCGAGCCACGCGAGCGCGACAGCGGCCAGCGCGACCCATCCGACGTACGCGGCCACGAACACGCCCTCGCCGTACATCAGGAGCTGGGAGTAGGAGGATCGCTGCGCCGCGTCGGCCAACGCCGTCGCGGTCGTGAGGCCGTAATCCTCGGGGAACAGGTTCGGGTCTCCGCGCTGGGGCCAGACCACGAAGGCGACGAGCGCCGGCCAGAGGGCGAAGGCTGCGCCCGTGGCTCCGGCGATGACGGCCGACGAGGCGAAGAATCCGGCCAGGGCGCGGCCGAGCCGACCGCGGTAGTGCAGCAGCATGAGGTGCCGCTCCCGTAGCCTCACCAGCGTCGGCGCCCCTGCGAGGATCGGGACGAAGAGGGCGAACAGCAGGGTCAGGGGCGAGTTCGTCAGGTCGAGGAAGACGTCGAACCGGTCACGATAGGACACGCTGCTCGTTCCCGGCAGCTGGCTGAGCGTGAGCAGGCCCATGAGCGCGATGCCGATCGCCGTGTTCCGCAGCGTTGCGGCGAGCATGCTTCCTCCCCCGACGGATCGACACGGCCCCGTCACCGCCATTCTCTCGGTTTCGACGGTTCCTCACAACACTGGCGCGCCGTGCACTTCGGCCGATACCGTGAGCGCTCGAAGAGCGGAGGTCTCCCGTGTCAGACCAGCTCATCGGCATCGCCTCGGCGTCGGCCACTCTGTTCGTCATCGCCGCCCTGATCGCCGCGGCCGTCGTCCGTTCGATGCGGGCTCGCCGCCGCGGGGAAGGGGCTCGCGCGGCGGCGAGAGAGGGCTTCGGTCCGATCGCGGAGTCCGCTGCGGTGCAGTCGCGAGCGTTCGGGTGGACGCCGGCCTCGCCGTCTCCGACCGCGCCCCTCGCCGTCGACGACCGTGACGACGAGGAGGGTGAGCGCTGAGCTCTCGAACTACAGCTCGAGGTTCACGAACACGGGCTCGGGGTGCAGCACGACCCCGAACTCGCTCATCACCCGCGTCTGGATGTACCGCGCGAGCTGGGCGATCTCGCCCGCCGTCGCGCCGCCGGTGTTGATGAGCGCGAGCGTGTGCTTCTTCGACACCGCGGCCCGCGAGCCCGGCAGGGCGAAGCCGCGCGTGATGCCGGCGTGCTCGATGAGCCAGGCGGCGCTGAGCTTGACCTCGTGCGAGGCGGGCTCGGCCGGCGGCGCGGGCTCGGCGCCGAGCGGCACGGCGAGCGCGGGCGGCTCGGGGGCGAGCGGCCAGCGCGGAGCATCCGTCGGCAGCGTGCGCGCGAACGCCTCGCTCACGATCGGGTTGGTGAAGAACGAACCGGCGCTCACCGAGTTCGGATCGGCCGCGTCGAGGACCATGCCCTTGCCGGCGCGCAGCGCGAGCACCGCGGCCCGCACGCCGACGAGGGGCGCGCGCTCGCCGATCGCGACGCCGAGCGCCTCGGCGAGCTGGGCGTACTGCACGGGCCGGCTGCGGGCATCCGCGTTCTGCTCGAGGGCGAGGTCGACGCTCAGGACGACCGCGCGGGTTCCGCCGTGCTTGAGCACGCTCGTGCGGTAGCCGAGCTTCAGCTCGGGCGCCGGGATCGTGCGCCGCTCGCCGTCGTCGTCGAGCACCTCGACGGCGATGAGGCTCTCGGCGATCTCCTGCCCGTACGCGCCGATGTTCTGGATCGGGGCCGCGCCCGTCGAGCCGGGGATGCCCGACATCGCCTCGAGCCCCGCCCACCCGTTCTCGACGGTGAGGGCCACGAGCGCGTCCCAGTCTTCGCCCGCCTGCACGCGGAGGCGGACCGGGCGGCTCGAGCCGGGCGCATCGGGCAGTCGCTCGACGCCGCGGGTGGCGATGCGGATGACCGTGCCGTCGACGCCCTCGTCGCCGATGACGACGTTCGAGCCGCCGCCGAGGACCATCCAGTCGTCGTACCCGGCCTGCGCCTCACGGACGGCGTCGACGAGCTCGTCGGTCGTCGCGGCCTCGACGAAGCGCGCGGCGGGGCCGCCGACGCGCAGGGTCGTGTGCGCGGAGAGCGGCTCGTTCTCGCGGGTCGTGGTCATGTGGGGCGTGGGCTAAAGCGCGCTGACGCGCACCTGCGCCTTGCCGAGCACGGTCTGCTCGCCGACCGTCGCGGTGAGGTCGATGCGGGCTCCGGTGTCATCCAGCGCCCCGACCCTAGCCGCGACCGTCACGACGGCGCCGATCTGCGGGTCGACGACGACGGGGCGCGTGAACCGCACCTGGTAGTCGCTGACCCAGCCACGGGCATCCAGCCAGTCGACGACGGGCTGCACGGCGAAGCCCATCGTGAGCATGCCGTGGGCGAGCACGCCCGGCAGCCCGACCGACGCGGCGATGTCGTCGCGGTAGTGGATGGGGTTGAAGTCTCCGCTCGCGCCGGCGTAGCGCACGAGGGTGTCGCGCGTGAGCGGGAACGAGCGCTCGGCCACGACCTGGCCGACCTCGAGACCGTCGAGCAGGCTCATGCGTCATCCCCCCTGACGACGAGCGTCGACATGCTCGTGACGACGTGCTCTCCGTCGGCGTCGACCATCGCGGTCTCGCTCGTGATCATGCTGTTGCCCCCGAGGGTCTTGATGCTCGTCACGCGCAGCGTCGCGGTGAGCTCGTCGCCCGCGACGACCGGGCGCGAGTAGGTGAAGCGCTGGTCGCCGTGCACGACGCGGCTGAAGTCGATGCCCGCGTCGGGCTCGGCGAGCAGCTGCGTGAGCGTGGCGTCGGCGATGACGATCGGGAAGGTCGGGGGAGCCACGACGTCGGCGAAGCCCGCGGCTCGCGCGGCCTCCGGGTCGTGATGCAGCGGGGCCGTGGCGAGCACGGCGCGCGCGAACTCGCGCACCTTCTCGCGCCCCACGAGGTAGGGAGCGACGGGCGGGAAGTCGCGCTCGGTCAGAGCGGGGTTCACGGGCACCGGCCCAGTCTAGGCGCGGCGCGCGCGGCGGGCTCGGGACGGCGCGGATCGGCGAGGGGGCATCGATCAGGCGACGGATGCCCGGCGCGGGCCGAGCCGTCAGTACAGCGTCTCGCCCAGCAGCCGGTCGAGCATCTCGCGCCCCTGCGCGGCGAACACGAGGTCGTCGTGGTCGAGCGCCCACGCGATCGTCGCGATCGCACTGACCGCGTGGAAGGCGTGCAGCACGGCGTGGTCGCGCTCGTCGGGGCGGCGGCCGTAGCCGTCGAGGAAGGACTCGCGCAGCAGCGGGGCGTCGAGCCACTCGCGCTGCTGGAGGCGGAACAGGTCGACCGCCCACGGCTCGAACTCGACGGCGGCGAAGTCGATGAGGCGCACGTGGCCGTCGGGGCCGAGCATCCAGTTGCGGGAGGAGTTGTCGCGATGCGCCGGCACCATCGGCAGCGGCCCGAGCTCGAGCGAGGTCGCCGCGATGCGCCGGGCGATGTCGAGCTCGGCCCCGCTCGCGGCGTCGCCGATGCGGTCGGCCCAGTAGGCGAACTTCGACATGACGGCGTCGCCGAAGTGGTCGTTCACGATCGCGGGCGTCGAGTCGTGCAGGCGGCGCAGGACCTCGCCGGCGCGCACATGCACGACCGGGTCGTGCTCGGCATCCGAGCCCTCGACGAGCGCACCCGGCACGCGCGACAGGATCAGCAGCTGGAGGCGGTCATCGCTCGCGACGAGGCGCGGGGCGTCGCCCCCGAGCGCGGGCACGTACAGCTGGTACGCCGCGAGCTCGCGGTGGTAGTTGCGGCCGCCGCGGTGCCACTTCGCAATCGCGTGCTCGTCGCCGCGCGTGCGCACCTCGAGCACGCGCGCCTCGCCGTGCGCCCACGAGCGATCGGCGACGACGTCGACGGGCCCGAGCACGCGGTGCACGTGGTCGAGCGCCTCGGCATCGGAGGCGATCTCCTCGACGACGCTGTCAGGGGCGCGGTACACGGCGGTCCTCCTCGGTGCGGTCAGCAGTGCTCTGCAGGGGGGCGGATACGGACGAAGCCCCGGTCGCCGTGAGGGGACCGGGGCTTCGTGGAGTCAATGACCGATGACTACTGGCAGCTCTCGCACTGCAGCATGTCCATCGGGTCGACGGGCACCGCGTAGCCGCCGACGGTCTCGTTGTCGTTGTCCATTGCGGACCTCCTGTCGAATCGTTCTCCGGCCTGCCTGGCCGGTGGAGTCACACTATATAACGGGAATGACAGGGATGTCATTCCCCTACATCTAGTGTTTCGGCGTGTCGCGCGAGATTTCTCGGATGCCCGCTCCCTGCATCCGCGCAGGCGGCGGCCCCGCGGTCGCCGTAGCCTGGATGCGCCGCGGATGATCCCCGCGGCTCCCCCGGGCTGACGCCCCGACAGACGTGAAGGCCGCCATGCGCTTCTGGTCCCGCCGCGCCGCGCGCGATGAGGCTCGGCCGCGCCGTCCGCGCCCCTTCGAGACGCTCGACAACCTCGACCACCTCGTCGACGAGGGCCACCTCGTCGCGCTCGCCGCCGTGCGCCTGTCGACCAAGAACGAGATCGTGCTGCGGACACTGCGCGACGGCGGATCGTGGAACGAGGAGGACGGCGTCGCGATGGCGCAGCGCGCCGTCGACGCCCTGCTCGTCGAGCTCGGCGCGACGGCTCACCGGCTCGCGCAGGAGACCCAGCGCGCGACCCCGTTGCCGCTGCCCGACCCGGATGCCCCCGGCGCGCGCCGCCCCGGCCGCGCCGAGCGCGCGCGACTCGCGCGCCTCCGCAAGCACTTCGAGCGCCAGCGCGAGGAGTCGGAGCGCTTGAGCGCCCGCACCCGGACCATGCGCGGCGTCATGGACCGCCTCCGCACCACGCGCCAGGACGACGAGACGCTCCGCGAGATCGCCCTCCGCGCGCGCGACGACACCCTCGCCGAGCTCGTGCAGGCCCGGCTCATCCCCCGGCGCGCGATCGTGCGCCAGACCGAGGAGGAGCAGCGCGAGGCGATCGCCGGCGTCAAGGCCGACCTCGCCCGACTGCTCGAGGAGCACGAGGGGTACTGACCGGCGCGGCGAGAGCACTCGGCGGCGCTAGCATCGCGATCGTGAGCGCGACCGAGGCCCTGTGGCAGTTCGCGATCGTCGCCGCCCTGCTGACGATCACTCCGGGCATGGACTCCGCCCTCGTCCTCCACGCCGCCATCCGCCACGGCCGCGGCCCGGCCTTCGCCGCCGGCGCCGGCATCTGCCTCGGCGCCCTCGTCTGGGGCATCGCCGCCGCGCTCGGGCTCTCCGCCCTCTTCGCCGTCTCGGCGGTCGCCTTCACGGTGCTCAAGGTCGTCGGCGCCGCCTATCTCATCTTCTTGGGGGCACGGATGCTGTGGTCGGCATTCCGCCCCGGCCACGCGCTCGTTGTGGCGGGCGCGATCGCGGCACCGGGCATCCGCGCCGCCGCGACGAAGGGGCTGCTGACGACGCTGCTCAATCCGAAGGTCGCGGTGTTCTACGTCGCCGTGCTGCCGGCGTTCCTGCCGGCCGACGTGCCGGCGGCGCTGTTCGGTGCCGCGCTCGCGAGCATCCACGCGCTCGAGAGTGCGGTGTGGTTCACGGTGCTCATCCTCGGGGCGCAGGCGCTGCGGCGCTGGATGGCGCGCGAGTCGACGCAGCGCGGCATCGACGTCGTGACGGGCCTCGCGTTCGTCGGCTTCGGCGCTGCGCTCGCGTTCACCGAGCAGTAGCCGACGCGGCGCGCGCGAACGCGCGACGCGAGTCGAGAAGAAGTAGCGAGGGCGGGACTCGAACCCGCGACACCACGATTATGAGCCGTGTGCTCTAACCACCTGAGCTACCCCGCCGGGCAGGCCTCCGGCGCGAACCGGAAGTACCAGAGCCCCGAGTCAGGATTGAACTGACGACCCCTTCCTTACCATGGAAGTGCTCTACCACTGAGCTATCGGGGCGCTGCCGAGACCCTACCGGGCTTCGGCACCAGAGAAGATTAGCACCCGTCGGCGCACCATCCGAAACGCGGTCGGGCCGCGCGCGGGGCGCGTCAGCGGGGTGCGGGGACCTCCTCCGAGCCGAACGCGGGGAGGGCGACGCCGGGCAGGGACCACGCGGTGAAGGACATCCCTCGCGACCGGATCCGGGCATCCGCGAGCTCGCCCTCGCCGGTCACGCGCACGGCGTCGCCCGCGATCGCGGAGGCCGGGAGCGCGAGGTCGGCGTCGGCGCGCGCGGCGCAGACGAGGATGCTCTCCTCCGCCGTCTCGCGCACGAACACGAGCGCGTCGGCGGAGGCGTGCAGCCAGCGCATGCCGCCGTGACTCAGTGCAGGGTGCGCGCCGCGCAGGGCGATGAGCTCGGCATACAGGTCGATCGTCTCGGCGTGCTCGTCGACGCGGCTCCAGGGCATGGTCGTGCGCGAGTGCTCGCCGTTCATGCCCGTGTGCCCGAACTCGTCGCCCGCGAACACGACAGGGATGCCCGGCACCGTCATCGACAGCCCGACCGCGACGCGCACGGCCCCGGGCCGCGCCCACGTCGCGAAGCGCGCGGTGTCATGGGTGTCGAGCGCGTTCATGGTGCACACCCGCGTGCGCCACGGGAAGGCCGCGGTGAAGCGGCGGTGCGACTCGTAGACCTGCTCACCCGACCACTGCGGGATCTCCGGGTACGGCAGCCCGAAGAACCACTCGCTCGAGCCGGGCTCCGACAGCCACGCCCAGACCGGGCGCGTGAAGCTCGGGTAGGTCATCGCGCCGTGCCAGGCGTCGCCGGGGAAGTCGCTCGCGGCGTCGTTCGTCACCTCGGCGAAGAGCACGGTGTCGGGGTTCGCCTCGATCATCGTGCGGCGGATGGTCTGCCGCACCTCGGCGTTGAGATCCTGCTCGCGGTAGCGGCCGGTCATGTTGGCGACGTCGATGCGCCACCCGTCGAGCGAGAACGGCGGCTGCAGCCATTTCGCGACGACCGAGTCCTCCCCCTCGATGAAGCGGCGCCGCAGCTCGGGCGAGGCCCAGTTGAACTTCGGCAGGCTCGGCACGCCGAGCCACGACACGTAGTCGAGCTGCGCGTCGTCGAGCCAGAGGTAGAAGTCGCTCTCGGCCGCGCTCGGGTTGCCGCGCGAGGCGACGAACCACTCGTGCGCGTCGCCCGAGTGATTGCTCGTGAGGTCGCCGATGACGCGGATGCCGCGCGCGTGCGCGGCCTCGACCAGACGCACGAGGGCGTCATCGCCGCCCAGCACCGGGTCGACGCGGTGGAACGAGTGAGCGTCGTAGCGGTGGTTCGACCGGCCGGGGAAGAACGGCGTCAGGTAGAGCAGCGTCACGCCGAGCCGCTCGAGGTGGTCGAGGTGCTCGACGATGCCATCGAGGTCGCCTCCGTAGTACTGCACCGGGGTCGAGGGGCCGCGCCCGATCGGCTCGTCGTCCCACTCCGCGGGCTCGGCCCACTCGGGGATCGGCCGCGCGTCGGCCGCCGCCGAGCGCGCGAACCGGTCGGGGAAGACCTGGTACATCACCTGCTCGGGCGCCCACGCGGGCGGCGGCGCGTGCGTCACGAGCCGGAAGTCGTCGTCGTCGCGCGGCTCGATGTCGCTGAGCCCCGCGCTCGTGAGCCATTGCACCGTGCCGTCGCCGCGCCCGATGAGCCAGCGGTAGCCGTGCACGGGGTTCTCGACGAGCAGCTCGGCCTCCCACCACTCGGCCTCGGACGTCGCGGCGACGCGCGCGGCCTGCGACCAGCGCGGCTCGTGATCGGGATTGGAGCGCGCGGTCACCGCGGCGACCGGTCCGTATTCGCGGGGGATGCGCATCCGCACCCGCACCGCCTCGCCGAGCTCGGGAGCGGGCGTGGAGACGTAGAGCGATGACCCGTCGTGGTGGGGCTCGCTCGCGAGATCGCGCGTCACCGGAGCGGGCTCACTTCACCGAGCCGGCCGTGAGGCCGCCGATGATGTACTTCTGCAGGTAGAGGAACAGCGCCATCACGGGGATCGCCGCGAGCACCGCGCCGGCCGAGAAGATCGCCCAGTTGCGCGAGGTCTCCTGCGAGACGAACTGGTAGAGGCCGACCGCGAGGGTCTGCGTCTGCGGGTCGGTGAGCATGATCGAGGCGATGACGAACTCGCTGAACGTGCCGATGAACGACAGCAGGCCGACGACGGCGAGGATGGGCGCGACGAGCCGCAGCACGATGCCGAAGAAGATCTGCGCGTGGCTCGCGCCGTCGAGCTTCGCGGCCTCGTCGATCGAGACCGGGATCGTGTTGAAGAACCCGTACATGAGGTACGTGTTCACGCCGAGCGCGCCGCCGAGGTAGACGAGGATCAGGCCGGACTGCGTGCCGATGCCGACCTGCGGGAAGATCTCGCCGATGCCCGACATGAGCAGGAAGATCGCGACGACGCCGAGCAGCTGCGGGAACATCTGCACGAGCAGGAGCGTCAGGAGGCCGACGCGGCGGCCCGTGAACCGCAGGCGCGAGAACGCGTACGCGGCGAGCGCGCCGAGGAAGACGGTGCCGGCCGCGGTCACGAGTCCGATGACGAGCGAGTTGAGGAACCACGCGGCGTACGGCTGCTGCGGGCGCTGGAACAGCTCGACGTAGTTGCTGAAGTCGACGACGCGGAACAGCTGGTTCGAGCCGACGAGCGTGCCCGTCGGGTTGAGCGACGCCGAGAGCACGTAGAGCAGCGGGAACGCCGCGAAGACGAGCATGACGACACCGATGAGGTGGCGCCACCCGGTGTCGGCGAACCAGCGCCCGAAGGAGCGGCGGCGACGTGTCGGGAGGACGCGGCCGTCGGCGGTCTGCACGGTGCGCGGAGCCCGGCCGCCGCGGTCGGTCGCGCCGCTGCCGGCGACGAGGGGGTTGAGGCGATCGCCGATCTCGGCGCCCTGCTGCGTATTGAACGGGTTCGTCATGTCAGTTCAGCTCCTCGAGGGCCTTCGTCTGCCGGAAGGAGACGATCGAGACGGTCGCCACGATCAGGAAGATCAGGATCGCGAACGCGCTCGCGAGCCCGTAGTCGCGGCCCGTCCCCTCGCCGAACGCCACCTTGTAGACGAGCGTGATGAGGATGTCCGTGGCTCCGGCATCGACGCCGGCCTCGATATCGCGCGGCCCGCCCCCGGTGAGCATGTAGATGAGATTGAAGTTGTTGAAGTTGAACGCGAAGCTCGAGATCAGCAGCGGCGCGACCGACACGAGCAGCAGCGGGAACTTGATGAGCCGGAACACCGCGAACGGCTTCGCGCCGTCGACCGTGGCCGCCTCGCTCAGTTCCTCCGGGATCGACTGCAGGGCCCCCGTGCAGATGAGGAACATGTAGGGGAAGCCGAGCCAGAGGTTCACGAACAGGATGCTGAACTTCGCCAGCCACGGATCGGTGAGCCACGGAATGCTCGCCCCGCCCAGCAGGACCTGGTTGAAGAAGCCGAACTGCTCGTTGAAGAGGCCGAGGAAGACGAGCGCCGACAGGAAGCCGGGGAAGGCGTACGGCAGCACCATGATGACGCGGTAGATCTTCTTGCCGCGCATGTGCGGGGCGTTGAAGACGATCGCGAGGAAGAGGCCGAGCACGAACGTCGAGGCGACCGAGAGGATCGCGAACGCGAAGGTCCAGAGCGTCACGCTCAGAAGCGGCCCGCGGATGTCCTCGTTCGTGAAGGCGCGCTGGAAGTTCTCGAAGCCGACGTCGATCTTCCAGCCGGGCTGGAGCTCGCGGCCCGCCTCGTTCACGAAGGCGCCGTCGCCGCCGTCGACGTAGACCTCGCCGCCCGTGGTGTCGGTGAAGGAGTCGGCGGCCTCGTCGTAGACGAGATCGGAGGTGTAGACGTACGCGCTCGAGCCGTCGGGCGTGCGGAGGGCGCCGTCATTGGGGTCATCGCTGAGCGGCACGCTGAGATCGACGACGACGCTCTGGTTGGCGAGGAGGTCGCCGAAGCCGAGGCTCGTCCAGCCCGCGACCGAGACCGCCTTGCCGGTGCTGTCCTCCTCGGCGTCGACCTCCTCGAGAGGCTGCTCGGGCGTGCCGAGGAGGGTCTCGCCCTCGGGATCGGTGACGAGGAAGCCGTAGGTGCCGAACTGCTCGACGACCGTGAGGCGGTAGGTGGGGGAGTCGGGGACGCGCGTGAGGGAGTTCGCGATGATCGACTCGATCGCGTCCTCCTTCGTGGAGTTGTGGCCGTCGCCGTAGTTGGTGAAGGCGATGTAGCCGCTGTAGCCGACGACGAAGATCTGGAAGACGGCGAGGAAGAAGACGCCGGGCGCGAGGTACTTGGCCGGGAGCCACCCGGGCCGCAGGTAGATGAGGTTGATGATCAGCGTGACGACCGCGGCGATCGCGAAGATCAGCCACTCCTCGCGCATCACGAGGATGAACATCGCGAAGAGGGCGATGGCGTCGACGACGCCGAGCAGCGCGATCTTGATCAGCAGGCCGCGCACGGTCTGAGCGTGAGATCGGGCCGCCGTCCGCGGAGTGATGGGCGGGTCGGCGGGCGGCGCGAGGACGGGCTGCTGGGCGCCGGGGGTCGTGTTGCTCATGAGGCTCCGAGGGGTCGGGGGTCCGATTCGCGAACGTGCCGGGAGCACGACCCCGACCCTCGCGGGTGGAGCGGCTCCCGGCACGTCATGGTGCGGAAGAGGCGGGCGGTCAGCCCGTGATCTTGCTCTGGATGCTCTCGACCATCGCGCGCCACAGCTCGACCGGGTCGCCCTGGCCGTTGATGATCGCGACCTCGGTCGAACCCCAGTCGGACCACACGACGTCCATCGCGGGAACGTTCGGCATCGGCACGCCCTCGGCGCCCACGGCGCCGAACGCGGCGACGTCGGCGTCGGACTGCGCGGCCTCGAAGGCGCTCAGCAGCGCGGGAGCGCGGCCGCCGACCTCGTAGAGGGCGGTCTGGACCTCGTCGGTGCCGACGTAGTTCACGAGGAACTCGTTGGCGGCGAGCTGGTTCTCGCTCTCGCTCGAGATGTAGAAGCCCTGCACGCCCACGAACGGCGTGGCGGTCTCGCCACCGGCCGAGGGGATCGGGTCGATCGCGTAGTTGATGCCGGCCTCCTTGATGGCGGGCAGGTTCCACGGACCGGTCAGGAAGTAGCCCGACTTGCCGGCGACGAACTCCTCCCGGGCGATGTCGCCCGAGATGTTGGTGTTGAGGATGCCGGCCTGGCCCCACTCGCGCAGCTTGACCGCGAAGGCCTCGCCGCCCTCGTTGCCGAGCGCGAGCGTGGTCGGGTCGTAGGTGCCGTCAGCGGTGATCTCGAAGACCGGGGCGCCGAACGAGGCCTGCAGCGGGTACAGGTGGTAGGGGTCGGCGGCTGCCGGGTCGAGGCCCACGAGGAACGGGTACTCGGCGGAGCCGTCGGCGACGGCCGCCTGACCGGCGGCGATGAGGTCGTCGAAGGTCGCGGGCGCCTCGGGGGCGATGTCGGTGTTGCGCAGCAGCGCGATGTTCTCGACCGAGTAGGGCAGACCGTAGGTCTGGCCCTCGTAGCTCATGGCGGTCACGGCGACCTCCTGGAAGTCACCGGCCCGGTCGCCGAGCTCCAGCGGCGCGACGACGCCGTTCTGCACCAGCTTGCCGAGCCAGTCGTGGGCGCCGACGATGATGTCGGGGCCGTTGCCCGTGGGGGCCTGCGTGATGAAGTCGTCGCGGATCGCGCCGAACTCCTTCGTGACGAGCTCGACGGACACGCCGCGCTCGTCCTCGAACGACGCGGCGACGTCCTCGAGGACGCCGGCGCGGTCTGCGTCGACCCAGACCGTGAGCGAGCCCTCGAACTGGGGCTCCTCCGAGCCCTCGCCGGGCTCGCCTGCGGGTGCCGTGCACCCGGCGAGGACGATGGCCGACATGGCCAGAGCCCCCGTTATCGTGAAGCTGCGTGAGGTCACCTTCATCGGTGTTCACCCTTTCGTGTGCGGACGGCCTCGTCGCCGGACGCGCTGCCGGCACCCGTACGGGAACGGGCGCCTCGCCCAAGAGGCCATTCTCTTGATGTGCCTGCATCTGCAAGCGCTTCCATTAGAGCAGGTGTCTGACTCGCCCACAACTCCCGAGTTCTGCGCGGTACTTCCGGGAATCGCTCAGCGAACGCCAGGGTTGAATGCAAACGCTTCCATTTTGGCGGGGGTGACGTAGGGTTTTATGCATGTCCACCGACACCACCCCTACCACCACACGCTCGGACGCGCGCGAAGCGTCCACACCCGGATCGGAATGGTGGCGCTCCGCCGTCATCTACCAGATCTATCCGCGGTCGTTCGCCGACGCCTCCGGTGACGGCATCGGCGATCTCGCCGGCATCACCGAACGCCTGCCCTCCCTCGCGGCGCTCGGCGTCGACGCCGTCTGGCTCTCGCCGTTCTTCCGCTCGCCGCAGATGGACGCCGGCTACGACGTCGCCGACTACTGCGACGTCGACCCGATCTTCGGCACGCTCGCCGACTTCGATCGCATGCGCGACCGCGCGCACGAGCTCGGGCTGCGCGTCATCGTCGACCTCGTCCCCAACCACTCCTCGAGCGAGCACCCGTGGTTCCAGGAGGCCCTCGCGGCCGCCCCGGGCTCGCCGGAGCGCGACCGCTACATGTTCCGCGACGGCACCGGCGAGAACGGCGAGCTGCCCCCCAACAACTGGCCCTCCGTCTTCGGCGGCGCCGCCTGGACCCGCGTGACCGAGCCCGACGGCCGGCCCGGCCAGTGGTACCTGCACATCTTCGACAGCTCGCAGCCCGACTTCAACTGGGAGAACCCGGTCGTCTGGGAGGAGTTCCGCCGGATCCTGCGCTTCTGGCTCGACCGCGGCGTCGACGGCTTCCGCGTCGACGTCGCCCACGGGCTCATGAAGAAGGAGGGTCTTCCGGACATCGCCGAGAAGTCCAGCGGCGACGGCATCGCCGACGCTCTCATGGCCCCGGAGGAGGTGCCCTACTGGGCGCAGCCCGCCGTGCACGAGGTCTACCGCGACTGGCACCGCGTGCTCGCCGAGTACCCGGGCGACCGCGTGCTCTGCGCCGAGGCGTGGGTCGAGCCGCTCGAGAAGGCCGCCCTCTGGGTGCGCCCCGACGAGATGCACCAGGCGTTCAACTTCAGCTACCTCAGCACTCCGTGGAGCGCGCCGAGACTGCGCGCCGTCATCGACGAGTCGATCGCCGCCTTCACGGGCGTCGGTGCGCCCAGCACCTGGGTGCTCTCGAACCACGACGTCGTGCGCCACGCGAGCCGCTACGGCCTGCCCAAGCACACGGCCGGCCCGAACGCCGGCATCGGCCCGAACTCGCCCGACAAGCCCGACGCCGCGCTCGGCCTGCGCCGCGCGCGCGCCGCGACCGCACTCATGCTGAGCCTGCCCGGCAGCGCCTACCTCTACCAGGGCGAGGAGCTCGGCCTGCCCGAGGTCATCGAGCTCGACGACCACGTCCGCGAGGACCCGACCTTCCACCGCACGGGCGGCGAGGCCTACGGCCGCGACGGCTGCCGCGTCCCGATCCCGTGGGAGGCCGACGCGCCGGCGTTCGGCTTCAACGATACCGGCTCGAGCTGGCTCCCCCAGCCCGAGGTGTTCGGCGAGTACGCGCGCGATCGCCAGGAGGGCGTCGAGGGCTCCACGCTCGAGCTCTACCGGTCCGCGCTCGACATCCGCGCGCGGCGCGAGCTCGGCCTCGGATCGGTCGAGTGGCTCGACGGCTACGGCGAGGAGGTCGTCGCGTACCGCAACGGCGGCCTGACGATCATCGCGAACCTCGGCAGCACGCCCGTCGAGCTGCCCGCCGGCGACGTCCTCCTTGCGAGCAACGCGATCGACGGCCGGGCCGTTCCCGCTGACACGACGGTCTGGATCGCCTAGCCGGGCGACGCCGCGAACGAGAGAAGGCCCCGGAGGGATCCGGGGCCTTCTTCGTGCATTCGGGAGGTGCTAGCTCGCGTTAGCGGTCAGCCATGCGTACGGGTCGACTTTGAGACCGTCCAAGCGAATCTCGAGGTGCAGGTGCGGACCCGTCGAAGCGCCGGTGTTGCCTACAAGACCGATCGGGTCGCCAGCTTTGACTTCCTGGCCCGGTGCAACCATGGTGCTGCCCGCACCCATGTGCGCATACAACGACGTGACGCGCTGGCCGTTGACCTCATGCTCGATGAAGACATGCTCCCCGTAGCTCCAGTCTTCCTGCAGGCCGGAGACTACGCCATCCGCGATTGCGTAAACGGGCATCCCGTCCCCTCCCAGCATGTCGATCCCTTGGTGAAAACTGGAGCATCCCCGGCAGGGAGCGGCGCGCCCACCGAACGGAGAGGAGATCTGGGCGAAATACGGGAAGGGCCACCGAACAGCGCCCGTGCCCGTGCTCGCGTAGTTGAGATTCCTGTTCCCGTACTTGGCCTTCAGGTTCTCTTCGTACGAGGTGACCGTCCAATCGTCGCGGCTGACACTCAGCGCAGTCGCGGCGTCGTTCCCGCTCAGATCAAGGACCTGCGTAGGCTCGGAAGTCTGTGGAGCAGAGGCGGTGGGACTTGCTTCACCGACGTCACTGGAACGCAAAAATGCGTTCGCTGGCACTGTCGTTCCGATCAACAGACCAGCGACGGCGAGCATCACAGTAGGAGGCAGCGCGCGTCGAGCCATGCGGTGCAGCATCGGCACCCGGGTCGCCTCGCTCGGGCCATTCGCCGCGGGATCGGCCCGGACAACAGTGCGGTGCGCGCGGCGTCGGGTAGCCCGCCGGGACGACCCCCCGTCGGTCGCGTGGGAATGCGCCGCCGTACCCCGAAGAGGCCGAGAGGCGCCGCTGGTTGCATCGCGAAGCGCCCGCCGGCTGGTGAGCACGATCTCCGCCTCGGGGATCACGACGGTTGGGGTGGAAAGCGCGCCGCTGGTGAAGCCCAGGGACTCGATGCTTCCGGTGAAGGCGGTGGGCTCGGAGAGCCCTCCAGCCGGCCGCTGGAGCTCGTCAGTCACGTGTCAGATTGCCTTAATCGTCGGTCGCGGGCCGCACGGACCACCGGTCGTGAGGGTATGAGCCTCGATGAGGTGGGTATCCGAGCATCCGCTCTGGAACAGGTTCACCCGCGACCACCAGCGGCGCTGATTATCACGGATTGGTAAAGACTAGCCTGCGTCGGGCGATCTATCCAGTCGAGGGGGGAATCGGTGCGCCCCCGAACGGGGGGTGCGAGTAGCTCAGGCGCCCACCTCGACGAGCAGCTGCTCGAGCTCGCCGACGGTCTCCGGATGCGCGGCGAGCACGAATTCGCGGTCGGGTCGGCGATCGCCGAGACCCTTGACCACCGCCCCCGCCTCCCGGGCGATGAGGGCGCCCGCGGCGTGGTCCCACGGGCTCAGAGTGCGCTCGAAGTACGCGTTCGCACGGCCCGCCGCGACGGCGCAGAGGTCGAGGGACGCGGTGCCCATCCGGCGCAGGTCACGGACGAGCGGCAGCAGCTGCGCGATCGCTGCGCCCTGCTCGGCGCGCGTCTGGGCGGAGTACGCGAACCCCGTGCCGATGAGCGCCTCGGAGAGCGGCACGGCGTCGGCGATCGCGATCGGCCGGTCGTTCATGCGCGCGCCGCCGCCGCGCCGCGCGGTGAACAGCTCGCCCGAGACCGGATTGAGGACGACCCCCGCGACGGCCTCCCACGACTGCGGGTCGGGCTCGCCCTCGACGACGGCGATGCTGATGGCGTCGTGGGGGATGCCGTAGAGGAAGTTGATCGTGCCGTCGATCGGGTCGACGACCCAGGTGAGCCCGCTCTCGCTCGCGCCGCGACCGCCCTCCTCGCCGAAGAAGCCGTCGAGCGGACGCGCCTCCGCGAGCCGCGCGCGGATGAGCGCCTCGCTGTCGCGGTCGACCTGCGTCACGACGTCGACGGGCGACGACTTGCGGTCGGCGACCTCGACGCCCGAGCGCCTCGCCTCGACGACGAACGCCCCGGCCTCCCGGGCGACCTCGATCGCGAGGCGGAGGAGGTCGGCGTCGGTCGCGGAGGCTGAGACGGTCGGGGTCATGCCCCGATTGTCGCAGGCGGGGTGAGTGGAGAGATCGGTGGCGAGTGAGGGATTCGAACCCCCGAAGGCTGAGCCGTCTGATTTACAGTCAGATCCCTTTGGCCGCTAGGGTAACTCGCCGGTCGCGCGACGGCCGGGGCCGGTCGCGCGAGAAACAGGATACAAGCTCCGGCGGGCGCGCGTGACCACGCCGACGCAAGCGCTTCCAATCGCCGCACCGCGTGCCGGTATCCTCGCGATAGGCGAGGGAATAGAGGAACCGCATGGTGGGCATCGACGACGTCGCTCGGCGCGCCGGCGTATCGACCGCCACGGTCTCGCGCGCGCTCAGCGGGCGCGGACACGTCGCCACCGCCACGCGCGAGCGCGTCGAGGAAGCGGCGGCCGAGCTCGGCTACGTCGTCTCGGCGAGCGCCTCGAGCCTCGCGACCGGTCGCATGCGCAACATCGGCGTCGTCGTGCCGTTCCTCAATCGGTGGTTCTACACCTCCGTCCTGGAGGGGGCGCAGCGGCGCCTCATGCAGTACGGCTACGACCTCACCCTCTACAACCTCTCCGGGTCGAGCAACGAGCGCAGCACGGTCTTCGAGACGTTCCTGCTCCGCCAGCGCGTCGACGCCGTCATCGCCGTGAGCCTCGAGCTCAGCGTCGAGGAGGTCGACTCGCTGCACGCTCTCGGCAAGCCCCTCGTCGGGGTCGGCGGGCCGATCCGCGGCGTGCCGACCGTGTCGATCGACGACGTCGGCGTCACGCGGCTCGCGACCGAGCACCTGCTCTCGCTCGGCCACACCGTCATCGGCCACATCGGCGGCGACGTCGACGCCGAGATGTCGTTCCATATGCCGACCAACCGTCGGCTCGGCTGGGAGGACGCGCTGCGCGATGCGGGCGTCGAGCCGCGGCCCGAGCTGTACTCCCCCGCCGTGTTCACGATGGAGAGCGGCTACGTCGCCGCGAAGCAGATGCTCGGCGACCCGCGCCTGCGCCCCACCGCCGTCGTCGTCGCGAGCGACGAGATGGCGATCGGCGTCATCCTCGCTGCGCGCGACATGGGCCTCGACGTGCCGCGCGACCTGTCGGTCGTCGGCATCGACGACCACGAGCTCGCCCCGTTCTTCGGTCTCACGACCGTCGCGCAGTTCCCCGAGCAGCAGGGCGAGCGCGCGGTCGAGCTCCTCATGCGCGAGCTCGACCAGTCGCGCGACGACGAGCCCGCGAACCTGCAGCTGCCGTTCGAGCTCATCGTGCGCTCGTCGACCTCCCGACCCCGGCCGGAGCGCGAGCAGCGCGGCTGAGAGCGTCGATCGACCGCTCACGGGCATCCGCCCCGCACTACGATTGGCCGCATGGCTGATTCCTCATTCGACATCGTGAGCAAGGTCGACAAGATGGAGGCGGAGAACGCCGTCAACCAGGCGCAGAAGGAAGTGGCGCAGCGCTACGATTTCAAGGGCGTCGGCGCGTCGATCGAGTGGAGCGGCGAGAAGCTGCTGCTGAAGGCGAGCGCCGAGGAGCGCGTCAAGGCCGTGCTCGAGGTGCTCGAGGCGAAGATGATCAAGCGCGGCATCGGCATCCGCAGCCTCGACACGGGCGAGCCGTACGCGAGCGGCAAGGAGTTCCGCATCGAGGTGGGTCTCAAGAACGGCATCTCGAGCGACGACGCCAAGAAGATCGCGAAGATCATCCGCGACGAGGGGCCGAAGAGCGTCAAGAGCCAGATCCAGGGCGACGAGCTGCGCGTGCAGTCGAAGAGCCGCGACGACCTGCAGGCGACGATGGCGCTGCTCAAGGTCAAAGACCTGGATGTCGCGCTGCAGTTCGTGAACTTCCGGTAGTCGTCGGCGGTGTCGGGCTCGGCATCGGGCTCGGTCGACGGACCCGCCGGCTGGGCGGGGCACGTCCGCGGCAGCCGCGAGTACCGGCGGCTGCTCGTCGCGCTCGCCTTCGCGGGGGTCGCGACCTTCACGCAGCTGTACTCGACGCAGGGCATCCTGCCCCTCATCGCGCGCGACCTCGAAGTCGACGCCGCCACGGCCGCCCTCACGGTGTCGGGGACGACGGCGGGGCTCGCGGCGGCGGTCATCCCGTGGTCGTGGGTCGCCGACCGCATCGGCCGCCTGCCCGCGATGCGCGTCGCCCTCGTGAGCGCGACCGTGCTCGGCCTGCTCGCGCCGCTCGCCCCCGACGTCGTCTCGCTCGTGGGCGTGCGCATCGTCGAGGGCGTCGCGCTCGGCGGCCTCCCCGCGATCGCGCTCACCTACCTCGCCGAGGAGGTCGACCGGCGCCACGCCGCCGCGGCCGCGGCGACCTACGTCGCGGGCACGAGCGTCGGCGGGCTGCTCGGGCGACTCATCGCCGCTCCCGTCGCGGAGCAGACCGACTGGCGCGTCGGCGTCGCGACCGTCGCGGTGATCGCCGCGATGGCGGCCGCCGTGTTCATGGTGCTCGCACCGCGAGCGCGCGGCTTCGATCGCGGACCGATCGGCGGGGTCGCTCACGTCGCGCGGACGATCGCCCGCCTCGCCCGCGATCGCGTGCTCGTGTCGCTGTGGGCGCAGGGGTTCCTGCTCATGGGCGGGTTCGTGACCGTCTACAACTACCTCGCCTTCCATCTCGAGGGCGCGCCGTTCCTCCTGCCGCCGTCGCTCGCGTCGCTGCTGTTCACGGCCTACCTCGCGGGCACCGCCTCATCGCGCGTCGCGGGCGCGATCGCCGAGCGGCTCGGCACGCGACCCGTGCTCATCGCCTCGTCGGGCGTCATGCTCGCGGGCCTCGCGCTCACGCTCGTCGAGCAGCTCGCGGTCGTGATCGTGGGCCTCGTCGTGCTCACGGCGGGGTTCTTCGCGGGGCATGCGAGCGCATCCGCCGCGATCGGTCAGCGCGCCGCCTCGGGCCGCGCGCAGGCGACGAGCGTGTACACGCTCGGCTACTACGCGGGGTCGAGCCTGTTCGGCTGGCTCGGCGGCTACGCCTACCTCGCGGGCGACTGGATGGCCGTGGTCGGCCTCGTCGCGGCCCTCGCGACGATCGCGGGCGTCGTCGCTCTCATCGGCACCCGCTCACCGCGTCACTAGACTCCGGCCATGACGACGATCGAGCTCGACACCGCCTCCGCGTGGGTGGTGTTCATCATCGGCGTGGCCGCCGTGCTCGCTCAGATCGTGATCGCGATCACCTCGCTCGTCGTCGTCCCACGCAACCGGCGCCCGCAGACGGCCCTCGCCTGGCTGCTGCTCATCTACACCCTCCCGATCATCGGGTTCCTGCTCTTCCTCCTGCTGGGGTCGCGGCGGCTGCCGAAGCGCCGCCGCGAGAAGCAGACGGAGATCAACCAGTACATCCTCGACACGACCGAGGGCATGGATCGCGTGCGGAAGGATCCGCCGTGGCCGTCGTGGCTCGAGCCGATCGTCGAGCTCAACCGGACGCTCGGGGCGATGCCGCTCGTCGGCGGGAACACCGCCGAGCTCTACACCGACTACGCCGAGTCGATCGCCGCGATGACCGCGGCCGTGCGCTCGGCGGAGCGCATCGTGCACGTCGAGTTCTACATCCTCGCCCTCGACGATGCGACGGCCGACTTCTTCGACGCGCTCGAGGACGCGGTCGCGCGGGGTCTCACGGTGCGCGTGCTCTACGACCACGTGGCCTCGGTGCGCGTGCCCGGCTACCGGCGCACCAAGCGGCGCCTCCAGAGCATGGGCGTCGACTTCCACGCGATGCTGCCCGTGCGGCCGTGGCGCGGGCAGTGGCAGCGGCCGGATCTGCGCAACCACCGCAAGTTCCTCATCATCGACGGCACGACGGCGTTCACGGGCTCGCAGAACATGGTCGACCGCGGCTACCACCGCAGGCCCCTGCGCAGCGGCGACCGTCTCGCGTGGAAGGAGCTCGTCGTGCGCTTCGACGGGCCGATCGCGGCCGGCATCGAGGCGCTCTTCGCGACCGACTGGTACTCGGAGACCGACGAGCTGCTGCTGCGCGAGAGCATCGTCGCGTCCGAGGTCGACCCCGAGCTCGGGCTCGACGCGCAGGTCGTGCCGAGCGGGCCCGCGTTCGAGGGCGAGAACAACCTGCGCCTGTTCAACTCGCTGCTCTACGCGGCGCAGGAGCAGATCCAGATCTGCTCGCCGTACTTCGTGCCCGACGAGTCGATGCTCTACGCCATCACGACCGCCGCGCAGAGCGGGCTCGACGTGCAGCTGTTCGTGTCGGAGATCGGCGACCAGACGCTCGTGTTCCACGCGCAGCGCTCGTACTACGAGGAGCTCCTGCGCGCGGGCGTGCGCATCTGGCTGTACCGCGCGCCGACCGTGCTCCACGCGAAGCACTTCACGATCGACGATCAGGTCGCGGTCATCGGGTCGAGCAACATGGACATGCGCTCGTTCAGCCTCAATCTGGAGGTGTCGGTGATGGTGCGCGGGGCATCCATCATCAAGCGGCTGCGGGAGGTCGAGCAGTCGTACCGCGACAACTCGACCGAGCTGACGCTCGAGCAGTGGATGCACCGGCCCGCCCACATGCGCGCGTTCGACGATCTCGCGCGCGTGACGGCGACCGTGCAGTAGGAGACCGTGCAGTAGGAGGAGGGGCGATGATGCAGAAGACGATGCCGACTGAGGTGCCGGTCTCCGCGTTCCTCGCGACGCTCGACGCGCGCCGCAGCGCGGAGGGCGCTCGGCTCGTGGAGCTGTTCAGCGCGGAGACGGGAGTCGAGGCGGTCATGTGGGGGCCGAGCATGATCGGGTTCGGTCAGTACGCGTACCGGTACGCGAGCGGGCACGAGGGCGTGTGGCCGCGGGCGGCGTTCTCGCCGCGGAAGGCGAAGCTGTCGTTCTACGGACTGCAGACCCACCCCGGGGCCGCCGCGCTGCTCGAGCGTCTCGGGCCCCACACGACGGGAGCCGACTGCGTCTACGTGAACCGCCTCGACGCGATCGATCTCGATGTGCTGCGCGATCTCGTGCGCCTCTCGTGGACGGTGACGGAGGACACCGCGGTCTGAGGGCCGGCACTGCCCGCGTAACTCGGTGCGAGGTCCGCTCCGCCCGCCCGCCGCGCACTTTCCTGGCCCGCGGCCCTTCCGCTCTGGTGTCCTTCCAGAACTACGGAGTGGCCGAATCGCCTTCACCCACTCCGTAATTCTGGAAGGGCGTGAGTCCGGATGCTGTCTCCGGTGAGATCCTCCACCGTTCGGATGACCGGCCGATTTCCCACGAACGGGACGTGACCGATGCATCGGACTCGTTGGACAGGGCACGATCGGACCGTGAGACTGTGGAACGCGTTCGAGGAGTTCATCCGCGGCCGCGGCGGCATCGTGTCGCGGGGCGAGCTGCTCGACGCCGGATGGGATCCCGACGACATCTGGTTCGGCCGGCACCTTCGACGCCTCGCCCCTCTGCGCCACGGCTGGTACGGCTCAGCCGACCTCCCTGCCGACGTGCGGCGGGCGTGGGCCGCGGGAGGACCCCTCGCCTGCATCAGCGCTCTCGTCCATCTCGGCGAGCTCCCCACCGATGACCCGCGCCACGCGGACGACGTCATCCATGTCGCCCTCACCGCGCACGGGAAGGTCCCGGAGACCCGAGGCCTCGCCGCGATCGGGCTCCGGGTCGTGCACCACTTCGAGGACGACGGTCTGCACGCACGCCTGCCGGTCATCGCCCGCCGTGATGAGTCGCACGCCCCGCCGGCGCGACGAGGCTGCGTCAGTGCCGAGACCGCCTGGCGGCAGCTCGACCGCTGCCGAGACCTTCCGCGACCTAGTCGCGCGAGATCCGGACCATCTCGTCGCGCGGCACGACCTTGATTCGCGCGCGGCCGCGGGCGGCGCCGAGCTCCTGCTCGTGCGCATCGAGACGACGCCATCCGTCGAGGTCGGTGTATAGCACGCCGCGGCCGCGCAGCAGCTCGACGACGGCGGCCTCATCCGGCTCGGCGGGGCTCCACCACCCGGCCTGGCCGTTGAGCACGTGCTGGATGGTCTCCATCGCGTCGCTCTTCGTGTGGCCGATGAGGCCGACGGGGCCGCGCTTGATCCAGCCCGTCGCGTAGACGCCGGGGAGGACGGCGTTGTCGTCGCCGAGAACGCGGCCTTCGTGGTTCGGGATGACGCCGTGGCGCTCGTCGAACGGGATTCCGTCGAGCGGCGAGCCGAAGTACCCGACCGCGCGGTACACGGCCTGCACCTCGACCTCGCGGAACTCACCCGTGCCGACGACGCCGCCGGCGCCGTCCGGGCGCGTCCGCTCGTACCGGAAGCCGACGACGCGGCCGCCCTCGCCGAGCACCTCGACGGGCTTCGCGTAGAAGTGCAGGTGCAGGCGCCGCGACGCCTGGCCGGTCTCGCGCGCGCGCCACTGCGTGAACACCTTGTCGATCACGAACAGCTGCTTGTTCGAGGCGATCGCTGCGCGAGCGGCGTCGTCGTACTCGAAGTCCTCGTCGTGCACGATCATGTCGACGTCGCGAAGCTCGCCGAGCTCGCGCAGC